>NZ_JAHXYK010000013.1:0-189982 GCF_019970005.1 Lysobacter sp. ESA13C
CATCGAAACCGGCCTCAGCGCCTTGTTTCGTGCTCGTCACCGAAGTGCCCGAGCGAGCCGCACACTATACAGCAGTTTTCGTGAACGTCAACACCTGTCCGCGAAACTTTTTGCTGCTTCCCGACTCCTCGTCCGCTTCGTTTTTCCGAAGCTTCCGTCTCACCGGGCCGCGCATCTTACAGCATGTTTTCGACTCGTCAACACTTATCGAAACCGCCGCTTTCTGCGCCCCGCCAACCTTACAAACCAGTCAGCGGGCCGCGCATCTTACAGCAATGTTTCAGACCGTCAACACCTGTCGAAACCGCTCTTTCTGCGCGTCCCCGCCGATCGATACATCCGGTCAACGGGGCCGCGCATTATGCATACATGAACAGGGCTTGGGAAGCGATTTCGAAAAAAATGAACAGGGAATTTCGTGGCCGCGGTGGAAAGCCTTATGGGACGGGCTTAACGGGTGGTTTGCGACCTGGGTCGGCCCTCACCCCGCCCCCTCCCGCAGGCGGGAGAGGGAGAAGAACACCGCTAGAGGGATGCATTTCGCCGGTTGCGTGGCATTTCGCAGGCCGGAGGTTCATCGGCGGCGCCGGTCCGCAAGCGCCGCAATGCAGCCAGGCGGCTCTCGGCTGAGCCGCCGACGGCTTAGGCGGCGACCAGGCGAACCCGGGCGAAATTGCGCTTGCCTACGGCAAGCACGCCCTCGAACCCTGGGACGAACACCTGCTGCGGGTCTTCGATGACGTTGCCGTCGACCTTGACCGCCCGCTCCTTGAGCTTGCGGTTGCCTTCGGCATTGCTCGGCATCAACCCGGCGGCCACCAGCAAGGCGGCAATACGCAGCCCCTCGGCCGGCACGCCGACGTCGGTCAGCGGCAGGGAGGCGATATCGCCCTCGCCGCGCACTGCGGCATTCCAGCCCGCCATGGCCTGCTCGGCGGCCTGAGCCCCATGGAAGCGGGCGGCCAGTTCGCGCGCCAGGCGCATCTTGAGGTCGCGCGGGTTGAGCTGGCCCGCGGCGATCTCGTCTTTAAGACGGGCCGCCTCGGCGATGCCGATCTCGAAGCTCAGCAGGTCGATCCAGCGCCACATCAGCACGTCGTCGATCTTCATCGTCTTGGTGACGATGTCGATGGCCGGCTCGTTGATGCCTATGTAGTTGCCGAGCGACTTGGACATCTTGTTGACGCCGTCCAGGCCTTCCAGCAGCGGCATGGTCAGGACGATCTGGGCCGGCTGGCCGTGGTGCTCCTGCAGGCCGCGCCCCATCAACAGATTGAATTTCTGGTCGGTGCCGCCGAGTTCGACGTCGCACTGCAGCGCCACCGAGTCGTAGCCCTGCACCAGCGGATACAGGAATTCGTGGATCGCGATCGGCTGCTGGGCGGCGTAGCGCTTGGCGAAATCGTCGCGTTCGAGCATGCGCGCGACCGTGTGCTGGGCGGCGAGCTTGATCATGTCGGCCGAACTCATCTGGCCGAACCATTCGGAATTGAAGCGGACCTCGGTGCGCTCCTTGTCCAGCACCTTGAACACCTGGTCGGCATAGGTCTGGGCGTTGGCGAGCACGTCTTCGCGGGTCAGCGGCTTGCGGGTGACGTTCTTGCCGGTCGGGTCGCCGATCATTCCGGTGAAGTCGCCGATCAGGAAGATCACCTGATGGCCCAGGTCCTGGAACTGCCGCATCTTGTTGAGCAGCACGGTGTGGCCGATGTGCAGGTCGGGCGCGGTCGGGTCGAACCCGGCCTTGATCCGCAGCGGGCGGCCCCCGGCCTTCATGGATGCGGTGAGGCGGGCTTCGAGCTCCTCGCGCTTGAGGATTTCGTCGGCGCCGCGGGCGATCAGGTCGAGGGCTTCTTGTACGGATGAGGACACGTGGGGACTCGCTCGGCGGCCACGCCCCGGAGTGCGAACGCGGTCACGGATTCAGGTTAATTGGGAGTTAAACGAAACTGGGCCGGCTGGAGACAAAAACCCCATTCAGCTCAAGGGTTTGACGCGTACTACTCGTGTGACTATGGTAACGCCGCTACGCGGCCTTCACACCTCACGCGAGGGATTCATCCAATGACAGTACCCGAGCAGGCTTCCAGTGTAGGCGCGCAACGCCGCGAACGACTGAAAGCACTGCGTGAAGCCGCCTTGCGCCGCCCCGTGTTGGCGCGTCATCTTTCCGATGGATTCAACGGTCGCTGGTCGGGCCGCCAGTGGGTGCAGGCCGGTCTGTTCGCGACCCTGGGCATGATGGTCGCAGCCATCGTGCCGGGTTTCAGCCAGTCGACCGCCTCGGTGCGCGTGCACGAACCGCGCCAATCCCTGGCCTTGGCCCTGCCGCCGCTGCCGATCGCCCGCGTACGCGGCGAACACGGCGACAGCTGGCAGCTGGTGCGGATCAATCGCGGCGAGACCCTGGGCTCGGTGTTCAAGGACCTGGACATCCCGGCCTCGACGATGCACAAGATCCTCGAACAGCCCGGCGCCAAGGAAGCCCTGAAGCGCATGAAGCCCGGCACCGAGCTCGGGTTCGACATGCCGGTCAACGGCAGCCTGCGCACCTTCCGCTACGACCGCGACGACAGTCACCGCATCGAGCTGAGCCTCGCCGGCGACAAGATCACCCAGAAGATCATCACCCGACCGACCGAGAGCCGCACCGTGGTCCTCAGCGGCAAGGTCGGCAAGTCGTTGTTCCGCTCGGCGCGCAAGGTCGGGCTGACGCCGGCCAACATCAATACGCTGACCGACGACATCTTCAAGTACGACATTGACTTCAACGAAGACGTAGGCGCCGAAGACCGTTTCAGCGTCGTGGTCGAACAGACCTGGCGCGAAGGCGAACTGCTCAGCACCGGTCCGGTGCTTGCGGCGACCTTCACCAGCGAAGGCCGCCTGCATACGGGCTTCCGCTTCGAGCGCGGCGGCAAGGCCGAGTACTTCACCGGCGACGGCCGCCCGCTCAAGAAGAGCTTCATCCGCATGCCGATTCCGTATGCGCGCCTGACCTCGGGCTTCGGTTCGCGCCGCCATCCGGTGCTGGGCCGCATCCGCATGCACACCGGCGTCGATTACGGCGCGGGCACCGGCACGCCGATCATGGCCGCGGGCGACGCGCGCGTGCAGTTCGTCGGCTGGAAGGGCGGTTACGGCCGCGCGGTGATCCTCGACCACGGCCGCGGCTACACCACGCTGTACGGGCACATGTCGAACTTCGGCCGCATCCGGCCCGGCCAGCACGTCGGCCAGGGCACGGTGATCGGCTATGTCGGCAGCTCCGGCCTGGCGACCGGCCCGCACCTGCACTACGAATTCCGCATCAACGGCGTGCACCGCAACCCGCTGTCGGTGACGATGCCGCCGCCGGAGCCGCTGAGCGGCATGGCGCTGGCCCAGTTCCGCACCCAGACCGGCGTGGCTCTGGCGCGGATCCGCCAGGTCGAGAACATCATCTACGCCGATGCGGGCCCCGCTCCGGCCGCGACGCCGGCCAAGGCGAACGCGAAGAAGAAGACGACCAAGGCCTGATCGGGCCGCGGCAAGCGAAAGGCCTCTTCGGAGGCCTTTGTGCTTTTTGGGGATGGCGTCATGGATGCCATGCAAGGGCGGGAGGCGTTACCGTGGGGCGCTATACCGCATAGGAAACTCGTCGTGATTGGGAATTCGGCTACTTCAGGCCTTGGGAGCCCTCGTCGTGATTGAGAATTCTTCGGTCCCGACGGCCACTCGCGTCGTCTCCCTCACAGGAATCTTCACCATGGTCCCGGCTGCCGCTGGCGTCGCTACGCCCCTTTCAGGCCTTTTGGAGCTCCGTCGTGGTTGAGAACTCTTCGGTACCGGCTGCTGTTGGCACCGCTACGCCTGTTTCAGGCCTTTGGGAGCTTCGTCGTGGTTGAGAACTCTTCGGTCCCGGCTGCCGCTGGCACCGCTACGCCTGTTTCAGGCCTTTATCTTGGACTGATCTCCGGGACCAGCGCCGACGGCATCGACGCCGCGCTGGTGCGCTTCGCAGACGGCGCCGCGCCGACCCGCTGCGAACTGGTGCTCGGCCGCACCTACCCCTGGCAGGAGGCGCTGCGCGAGCGCCTGGTCGCGCTCGGCCAGGGCGGCGACGCGCGTTCGCTGGAAGAACTGGGCACGCTCGACGTGCAAGTCGCCGAAGCCTTCGCCGACGCGGCGCTGAGCCTGATCGGCGAGGCCGGCGTAGCCGTATCCGAGGTCGCCGCGATCGGCTCGCACGGCCAGACCGTGCGTCATCGCCCGGCCGGCGCCGGCTACGACGGCCGCCATCCTTTCACCTGGCAGATCGGCGACGGCGCGGTCATCGCCGAACGCAGCGGCATCGCCACGGTGGCCGATTTCCGCCGCCGCGACGTCGCCGCCGGCGGCCACGGCGCGCCGCTGATGCCGGCCTTCCACGCTGCCCTGCTGCATTCCGACGCCGAGGACCGGGCCGCGCTCAATCTCGGCGGGATCGCCAACTTCACCCTGTTGCCGGCGCACGGCGACGTGCGCGGTTTCGACACCGGGCCGGCCAATTGCCTGATGGACGCCTGGGCGCTGCGCCACCTGGGCACGGCGTTCGACGCCGACGGCGCCTTCGCCGCGCGCGGCACGGTCGATGCGGACCTGCTTGCGCGCCTGCTCGACGAGCCCTGGTTCGCCCTGCCGCCGCCGAAGAGCACCGGACGCGAGCAATTCCACCTGGCCTGGGTCGAGGCCCGCCTGAGCGGCGCGGAGGCGCCACAGGACGTGCAGGCGACCCTGCTGGAACTCAGCGCGATCACCACCGCCGATGCCTTGCGCGCGCACCAGCCGGCGACGAAGCGGGTGCTGGCCTGCGGAGGCGGCGTGCGCAATAGCGCCCTGCTCGAGCGGATCGCCGCGCATCTGCCCGGGGTCGCGGTCGAGTCGACCGTGCCTTACGGCCTGGACCCGGATTTCGTCGAGGCGATGGGCTTCGCCTGGCTGGCGCGGCAAACCTTGAGCGGACTGCCGGGCAACCTGCCCAGCGTCACCGGCGCGCGCGGTCCGCGCGTACTCGGTACGGTGCACCCCTCCGCCTGACCGCGGCCGCTGTCGGCGCGACCCGGCTTCAGGCCGAGTCGGTGTTGATGCGGAACTCTTCGAGCAGTTCCAGGCTGCTGAAATCCGGACCGCTCGGCTTGGGCTCGGCCGGTTCGGCGCGGCCGATCAGGGAGAACCCCGGGTCGCTGGGGATGTGCTCCAACGCCGCGATCGCTTCCTGCAACGCCGAAGCGTCGGTGTCGCTGAAACGCCCGACCATCTCGGCCTCGACCGCGAACAGCCCGCTCTCGATCAGGTGCAGCGCGGTGCGCTGCAGACTCCAGCCACGCGTCTCCGCGACCCGGCGAATGCGGTCGGCCAGGATGGCGTCCAGGTTGTGCAGGATGATGTCGGCCACAGACGAGCAAAGTGCCATCGTTGCCGTATCGATAGCAACACGAAGTTGCTGGATTCGCGTTCAGGAACTCGACTGCACCGACGGTCGGCGCCTGCCGGCGGATACGAGGCGCCGCGATCAGGCCGTGGTTTGTACCGCCGTCGGCGGTTTGCGCGCCACCAGCACGATGCACAGCAGCAGGGCCGGGATGCCGACCAGCGCGGTACCGACGAAGAACAGCGAGTAGGCCTCGAGCAGGCTGCGATCGATCGCCAGGTGCTCTACGGCGACGCCGGACAAGCCCTTCAACACCTTGCCCAGCAGGGCGTAGAACGAGCTCAGCAACGCGTACTGGGTGGCGGTATAGCCGACGTTGGTCAGGCTGGACATGTAGCCGACCAGGGCCACGCCGGCATAGCCGTTGCAGAAGTTGTCGATCACCATCGCCGCGGTGAACACGCCCGGGTCGTTGCCGTGCAGGGCCAGGTAGGCGAAGGCCAGGTTTGAGCCCGGGCCGAGCACCGCGCCGGCGAGCAGGGTCTGAATGAAGCCGAAGCGCACCGCGGTCAGGCCGGCCGCGGCGACCCCGGCGATGGTCGCGACCAGACCGAACGAGCCACGCACCGCGCCGACGGTTTCCTTGGCCATGCCGAGGTCGGCGTAGAACGGATTGGCCATCGGCCCGAACAGGAAATCCGGCAGCCGGTACAGGCTGATGGTCAGCAGCATCAACAGCGCCCATTGGCCGTGCTGGCGGAAGAAGGCCACGAACGGGCCGACCAGGGCGTCGAACAAGCCTCGAGCGGAGAACAGCGCCGGGTGCGGGCTCGCCGCGGCGAGCACCGAAGCGGCCGGCTCGCGCGCCGACAGCGTCGCCAGTACCCCGACCCCCATCAACGCCGCCATCGCACCGTAGGACAGCGACCAGCCGGCCTGCGCGGCGAGGATCAGGATCAACGAATCTGTGACCAGCAGGGCGCCGCGGTAGCCCAGGGTCGAGGTCGAGGTCAGCAGCCCCTGCTGCTCGGGGCTGGATGCGCTTTCGATGCGCCAGGCGTCGATGACGATGTCCTGGGTCGCCGAGGCGAAGGCCACCACCAGCGCCAGCGCGCCGAACACCAGCAAGTGGTTCAAAGCGACTCCGCCGAGCAGCAACTGGCCCTGGCGCGGTTCGACCAGGGCCATGCCGACCAGGGCCGCGCCGACGACCAATTGCGATAGCAGCATCCAGCCGCGGCGCCGGCCGAGCCAGCGCCCCAGCACCGGCGCGTCGAGCTTGTCGACCAGCGGCGCCCACAGGAATTTCAGCGAATAGGCCAGCCCGACCCAGGACAGGAAGCCGATGGTCGACAACTCGATGCCGTTCTCGCGCATCCAGAAGCCGAGGGTGTTGCCGACCAGGTAGATCGGGATGCCCGAGCTGAACCCGAGCAACAGCATGACCAGGACCTTGGGCTCGCGCAGGTTGGCGAGCACCAGCCGCCAGCCCTTGCGCGCGGGCGGCGCCGCGCGCGCGGCCGCGGCGCCGGTCTCAGAGGTCATAGTCGACGCTGAAAGGCGCGTGGTCGGAGAATCGCGGTTCCTTCAGGATCGAGCAGCCGCGCAGCCGGTCGCGCAGGCTCGGGGTGGCGAACTGGTAGTCGATGCGCCAACCGACGTCGTTGGCGCGCGCGGCGCCGCGGTTGCTCCACCAGGTGTAGTCCTGGCCCTCGGCGTTCAAGCTGCGGTAGGCATCGACCCAGCCGCTTTCGTCCATGCACACGCCGTTGAGCCAGTCGCGCTCGGGCGGCAGGCAGCCGGAGTTCTTCTGGTTCGAGGTCCAGTTCTTGATGTCCAGGCGGGTGCGGACGATGTTCCAGTCGCCGCACAGGACGTAGTCGCGGCCGCTCGCCAGCCATTGGTCGAGAATGGGCTTCAGCCATTCCATGACCTCGAACTTGAAGCCCTGGCGCAGCTCGCCCGACGAACCGGACGGGATGTAGAACGAGACCACGCTGAGGTTGCCGAAACGCGCCTCGATGTAGCGGCCTTCCTCGTCGAACGGCGCCCAGCCCAGGGCCGTGCGGACCTCGTCGGGCTCGCGCCGGCTGTAGATCGCCACGCCGCTGTAGCCCTTCTTGGTGGTGGCGTCGCGGAAATAGGCGCGGTAGCCGTCGGGCAGGAAGGCCGGCCCGGCCAACTGGTGTTCCTGGGCCTTGGTCTCCTGGACGCAAAGCACGTCCGCGTTCTGGGTCTTGAACCAGTCGAAGAAGCCCTTGGTCGTGGCCGAGCGCAGACCGTTGGCGTTGAAGCTGATGATGCGCATGCGCGCTCCACATCCGAAGTGCGCACGATCATAGCAACGGCCGGGCACGGGTATCATGTCGGCCATGACCGTGGCGACCTCCGTTTTCAGCGATTCCGCGGCCGCCGTGCGCGTGCTGCCGGTGAACGAGGCGCTGGCGCCCGCGGTGCGCGCGCTGCAGGTCGCCCCCGAGCAACTGCCCTTCGTCGGCGACACCGCGTTCAACCTGGCCGACACCTGGCGCGACCCGAACAGCGAGGCGATGGCGGTGCTGGCCGGCGACCGCGTGGTCGGCTTCTACCGGCTCGACTTCAGCGTCCAGGCCATCGCCGGGCGCTCGCTCGGCGAGCCCGGCGTGGGCCTGCGCGCCTATATGATCGACCGCACCCAGCAAGGCCGCGGCTACGGCACGCGCGCCATCGCCGCCTGCCGCGACGACCTGCGCCTGCGTCATCCGCAGCGCCGCCTGCTCGCCCTGACCGTCAACGTGCGCAACCGCCCGGCGATCTCGGCCTACCTCAAGGCCGGCTTCGTCGACACCGGCGAGCTGTTCCACGGCGGCAACGCCGGCCCGCAGCACCTGATGCTGTTGCGCCTGATTCCTTCTTCCCCCGACCCGACCCCGCCATGACCGACCATCGCCATCGCTTCCTCCAGCTCGCCCTGAACGCCGACGCCCTGCGCTTCGGCGAGTTCACCCTCAAGTCGGGCCGGGTCAGTCCCTATTTCTTCAATGCCGGCCGCTTCGACTCGGGCGCGGCATTGGCCGGGTTGGCGAGTTGCTATGCCGATGCGATCCAGGCCGCGGGCCTGGAGTTCGACCTGTTGTTCGGCCCGGCCTACAAGGGCATTCCGCTGGCGACCGCGCTCGGCTGCGAATACGCACGCCGCGGCCGCGACCTGCCGCTGGCCTTCAACCGCAAGGAAGCCAAGGCCCACGGCGAAGGCGGCATGCTGATCGGCGCGCCCCTGGCGGGCCGCCGCGTGCTGATCGTCGACGACGTCATCACCGCCGGCACCGCGATCCGCGAAGCGCTCGGCCTGATCGCCGAGGCCGGCGGCAGCGTCGCCGGCATCGTCATCGCGCTCGACCGCCAGGAAGCCGTGGACCCCGCACAATCCCGACGCTCGGCGGCAGAAACTGTCGCAATCGAACACGCTCTGCCGGTGGTCGCGATCGCCACCCTCGACGACCTCCTCGCCTTCACGGGCGAGAGCGCAGAGTTCGCCTCGCAGCGCGAGCGCCTGCTGGCCTACCGCAGCGCTTACGGCCGTAGCGCGGAAACCTGATCGCCGGACGGCGGCGCAGGAGACGGATGTGGGCGTTGGACGACGCCCGCACTGTGATCGCAGGCACGAAAGAGGAGACCGACATGGCCCGACTCTTGCTTGGTTCTTTGCCGATTGGCCGACCGTTCGACGGCACGAGGGCGACATGAACCGACTCCATACCCTGCTGGCCAGCGCGCTGCTGCTGGCGCTCGCTGCCCCGCTGGCCGCCGCCCCGCCCAAGGACAAGGCCAAGCAGCAGACCAACAAAAAACTTTACTGCTGGAACGAAGGCGGCCAGAAGGTTTGCGGCGACGCCCTGCCGGCGCACGCGATCGACAGCGCGCGCACCGAGATCAGCGCACGCAGCGGCCTGCGGACCGGCCAGGTCGATCGCGCCCTGACCCCGGAAGAGCGCGTGCTTGCCGATCAGGCCGCTCGCGCCGCCCGCAGCGCCGCCATGGCCGAAGAGGCGCGCAAGCGCCGCGACCACGCCATGGCCGAGTCGTACGCGACCGAGCAGGAGCTGCGCGACTCGTTCCAGGAGCGGATCATCCTGCTCGACGAGACCGTGAAGGCCTCGCAGCTCGGCATCGACGGCCGTCGCCAGACCCTGTTGAGCCTGCTGCGCCGCGCCGGCGAAGCCGAGCTCGGCACCAAGCCGGTGAGCAAGACCCTGGCCGACAACATCCGTCACCAGCACGAAGAGCTGATGCACCAGCAGGAGATGCTCAAGCAGCAGTTGGCCGAGCGCAGCGTCGCCGACGACGACCTCGCCGCGGCTCTGGAGCGCTATCACACGATGAAGGCGCGCCGGCCCAATCAGGGCTGAGCCCGGCTGGGCCGGTGGCCGTAGCGAGCGGTCGCGGCAAGCAAGCCCATACAAGCACGCCCATGAACGAAAACGCCGCGGCAAGCCGCGGCGTTTTGGTGTGCGTTGTCGGCGATGCCGGTCCGGCCGGCGTCGCTTCGGTGCGGCTTAGAACGGCAGCTTCAGATCCGGCTTCAGCGCCAGCAACTGGGCGCGGAACGCGTCCTGGATCCGCACCAGCGCCTCGTGAGTGTCGGCGTCGAAGCGCATGACCAGGATCGGCGTGGTGTTGGATGCGCGCACCAGGCCCCAGCCGTCGGCGAAGTCCACGCGCAGGCCGTCGATGGTCGACAGACGCGCGCCCTCGAACGAAGCCTCGGCGACGAAACGCTCGACGAAGCTGTGCGGGTCGCCGTCGGGCGCGTCGACCTTGATCTCGGCGGTGGCGACGCCGCTGGGCAGCGCGTTGAGGGTGTCGCTCGGGCTTTGCGGCTGTGCCGACAGGATCTCCAGCAAGCGCGCCGCCGAGTAGATGCCGTCGTCGAAGCCGTACCAGCGCTCCTTGAAGAAGAAGTGGCCGCTCATCTCGCCGGCCAGTTCGGCGTCGGTCTCGCGCATCTTGGCCTTGATCAGCGAGTGGCCGGTCTTCCACATCAGCGGGCTGCCGCCGTGGCGCAGGATGTGGCCCGGCAAGCGGCCGGTGCACTTGACGTCGTAGATGATCATCGCGCCCGGGTTGCGTTCGAGCACGTCGGCCGCGAACAGCATCAGCAGCCGGTCCGGGAAGATGTTCTGGCCGTCGCGGGTGACCACGCCGAGGCGGTCGCCGTCGCCGTCGAAGGCGATGCCGAGATCGGCGTTCAGGCGCTCGACCATCTTGATCAGGTCGACCAGATTGTGTGGCTCGCTCGGGTCCGGGTGATGGTTCGGGAACTCGCCGTCGATCTCGCAGTACAGGGGCGTAACCTCGGCGCCGATCGCGGCGAGCACGCGCGGACCGACGTCGCCGGCGACGCCGTTGCCGGCATCGACGACCACCTTGAGCGGACGATCGATCTGGATATCGGAGGCGATGCGCTGGACGTAGTCCTCGGAGATGTCGCGCTGCGACAGCGTGCCGGGCTCGGCCGCGGTGTGCAGACGGCCTCCGACGATGCGCTGGTACAGGTCGGTGATCGTCGCGCCCGACAGGGTCTCGCCGCCGACCACGACCTTGAAGCCGTTGTAGTCCGGCGGGTTATGGCTGCCGGTGACCGAGACGCAGGAACCCGCGCGCAGGTGATAGGCACCGAAGTAGACCAGCGGGGTCGGCGCCAGGCCGATGTCGACGACGTTGCGGCCGGCCTTGCGCAGGCCGGCGATCAAGCCTTCGATCATCGCCGGGCCGGACAGGCGGCCGTCGCGGCCGACGACGATCTCGGTCAGGCCCTGGTCGTGCATCACCGAGCCGATAGCGTGGCCGATCATCTGGGCGACGCCGGGGTCCAGGGTCTGGCCGATCACGCCGCGGATGTCGTAAGCGCGGAAGATTCCGCCATCGATGGCCACGGCCTTGGGCGCGGCGGAGTTCTGGCTTTCGGTCACGTTGGCATCGGTCGCTTCGAGCGGAGAGACCGACATGGTCTCAGCCAAAGTCTGAACCGGGCCTTCGTCTTCGACCGGCACCGTGCGGTAGGCACGTTGACGCAGGCGCATCAGCACGAACGCCAGCAGGCCGAACACCACCGCGGCAATGAAGCAGCTCAGTGCCCCGAGCCCCAGCGGGCCGCCGGGCACGTCCGGCACCGCCGCGGCCAGGCGCAGGTCGCTGCCGGGGATCTTGGCCGCCATCGCCTCGGCGCCGTTGCCGAGCGAGGTGTCGCCGCGTTCGATCACGCTGAAACCGCCCTGGCGCAGGGCCAGGTAGCTGCTGCCGTCGACGTCGGCCTTTTCGATGCCGTCGCTGATGCGCTGCAAGGGCAACTGCAGATAGGCCACGCCGACCAATTGCTCGCCGGCGCGCGCCGGCGCAGCCAGCGCCAGCACCGGCTTGCCGCCGTCGCGCACGATCGCCGCGGTCGGCTTGTCGGCGACGATCGCCGCTTCCATCGCCGCGAGCCGGCCGTAGCCGCTCTTCGGCAGTTGCGCGTAGTCGCCGGCCAGGTCGGGCGGCAACACCGCGCCGGCCTTGGCACCGGGCCAGCTCTGGGTTAGCAGGGTCGCGGCGCGCTGCAGGTCGCCGGCTTGCAGCGCAGCCTGCATCTCCGGAGCCGCCATGCGCTCGCGCAGGCGCTTGTGCTCGATGCCGAGGGCGTCGTGGGCGGCGCTGACCGCCTTGTCGCGCGCACTGACCAGATCGGCCCGACGCGAGGCGTCCCGATGTTGCTGGATGCCGCTCCAGCCGAACCACAGGGTCAGCAGCAGGCAGACGAACGCCGCCGGCAGCAGCACGGGCTTGATTTGCGCCAGCGACAGCTGCGGCTTTTCCATTTTCACATCGACCATTGCCAGAACCTTTCCCCTGTCTGTGCCTTGCGCGGGCGATACCCCAGTCTGCACCGGGGCCGCGGATCATTCCGTCGACTGTGCCTCGTGGCGCGGTCGCTCCCGTGGTTGTCTAGCACGATGTGTGCCATGGCACCCGTTATTCGCTCAGCGCACCCCGGTATGGCCGAAACCGCCGCCCCCGCGCGCGCTGCTTTCGAACTCGTCGACCACCTGCAGGCTGGCCCGCACGATCGGCAGGACCACCAACTGGGCGATCCGATCCCCCGGCTGCATCGTAAAAGTCTCGCGGCCCCGGTTCCACACGCTGATCAGCAGCGGGCCCTGGTAGTCGGCGTCGATCAGGCCGGTGCCGTTGCCGAGCACGATGCCGTTCTTATGGCCCAGCCCCGACCGCGGCAGGATCACCGCGCACAAGGTCGGGTCGCCGAGATGGATGGCCAGGCCCGACGGCACCAGCGCGGTGTCGCCCGGGTGCAGGACCAGCGGCTCGTCGAGCGCCGCGCGCAGGTCGAGGCCGGCGCTGGCCGGGGTCGCATAGCTCGGCAGCGGCCATTCATGGCCATGCCGCGCGTCGAGGATCTTGAGTTCGAGCGTGTGGTTCATCGATTTGGAAGTCCGGACAGGGAGGGCGCCGCCGCGGCGCGCAAGGCTCAGGCCGGCCAGCGCGCCAGGATCAGATCGAGTAGTTCGTCGGCGAGTTGGGTCTTCGGCGCCGGGCCCAGGGCGCGGGCGCCGTCGCGCCAGTAGACGGTGAGCGCGTTGTCGTCGCTTTCGAAACCGCTGCCGGCCACGCCGACGCGGTTGGCCGCGATCAGGTCGACCCGCTTCTTTTCCAGCTTGCCGCGGGCGTAGAACTCGACGTCGTGGGTCTCGGCGGCGAAGCCGACGACCAGGGTCGGGCGCTGCGGATGCGCGGCGACCTCGGCCAGGATGTCGGGCGTGCGCACCAGCTCGAGGGTGAGCTGCTCGTCTTTCTTCTTGATCTTGCCGGACGCGACCTGCGCCGGCGCGTAGTCGGCCACGGCGGCGGCGCCGACGTAGGCATCGGCCGGCAAGGCCCCGATCACCGCCTCGCGCATCTGCCGGGCCGAACGCACGTCGATCCGCTCGACCCCGGCCGGGGTCGCCAGGGCGACCGGGCCGGCGACCAGCACCACCCGGGCGCCGCGCCGCGCCGCGGCCTCGGCGATCGCGAAGCCCATCTTGCCGCTGCTGCGGTTGCCGATGAAGCGGACCGGGTCGATGTCTTCGAAGGTCGGGCCGGCGCTGACGACGAGGCGCCGGCCGGCGAGGCTGGCGCCGCTCATGCCATCGCTCCGGCGAGGGCGGCGACCAGTTCCTGCGGTTCGAGCAAACGGCCGGGGCCGGATTCGGGTTCGGCCATGCGGCCCTCGCCCGGGCCGAAGAACGCCACGCCGCGCCCACGCAGGGTCGCGACATTGGCCTGAGTGGCGGGATGACCCCACATGCGGTGATTCATCGCCGGGGCGATCGCGACCGGCGCTTCCGAGGCCAGGCACAGCGTGCTGATCAGGTCGTCGGCGAAACCGTGGGCCAGCTTGGCGATCATGTCGGCGGTGGCCGGCGCGATCAGGATCCGCTGCGCCCAACGCGCCAGTTCGATATGCCCCATCGCCAGCTCGGCCGCCTCGTCCCACAGCGAGCTGCGGACCGGATGGCCGGACAGGGCCTGGAAGGTCGCGGCACCGACGAAGCGGGTGGCGTTCTCGGTCATGGCCACGCGCACCTGGGCGCCGGCGTCTTGCAGGCGCCGCACCAGGTCGGCCGCCTTGTAGGCGGCGATGCCGCCGCAGACGCAAAGCAGGATGCGCTGGTCGTGCAGCGGCAGGGATTTGTCTTGCGCCATGGGCGGGCCGGAGCTCGTTCGGTTCTCGATGCAGGTTCGGAGACGATGAGTGATGCGGCCGCGACGAACGCCGCGTCGGCGAATCCCTACATCCTCTCGGCGGTCTAGCTTACCCGATGCCCCGCACGCCCCCGATGCCGCCCCTGGCCGGCACCGCGCAGGATGCAGTCATGAGAATCCACGAATGGCCGAGCGCGGAACGCCCGCGCGAAAAATTGCTCGCCCACGGCAGCGGCTCGCTGTCGGACGCCGAGCTGCTGGCGATCTTCCTGGGCTCGGGCCTGCGCGGCCAGGACGCGGTCGGCACCGCCCGCGGGCTGCTGACCGAGCACGGCCCCTTGCGCGACCTGCTCGACCAGCCGCCTGCCAAGCTGGTGCGCATGCGCGGCATCGGCACGGCCCGCGCCTGCGCCCTCAAGGCCGCGCTGGAACTGGCCACGCGCTGCCTGCGCGCCGAACTCGATCGCGGCACCGCCCTGACCGACCCGGAATCGGCCGGGCGCTACTTCGCCCAGCGCCTGCGCGGCCTGCAGCACGAGGTGTTCGCAGTCATGTTCCTGGACGCCCGTCACCGCGTGATCGGCTTCGAGGAAATGTTCCAGGGCACCATCAACGGTGCCGAGGTGCATCCGCGCGAGGTGGTCCGGCGCGCCCTGCAGCGCAACGCCGCGGCGGTCATCGTTGGCCACAACCACCCCAGCGGCAACGCCGAGCCCAGCCAGGACGACCGGGCGGTCACCGCCCGCCTGAAGCAGGCCCTGTCCCTGGTCGAGATTCGCCTGCTCGACCATTTCGTGGTCGGCGACGGTCTGCCGATCTCGATGGCCGCGCGCGGCTGGGTTTGAACCCCGGTCGGGACGATGGCCCGGGGGCCGACCGCTCCGCCCCGTACTCACGGCGCCTGGACGTGCCAGGCCGGAATATCCGCGGCCCGACGAAGCCGTCGATCGCCCGCGCAAGCCCGTTCGATACGGGTAAAATGCGCGGTTCCGTAATGCCCTGCGAATCGCAAAGTCCCCTGTGAAAGCCACCCTACATGCGCTCGTCGCGCAGGCCATCGACGCATTGCGCGCAGCCGGCACCGTGCCGGCCGACCTGTCCACGCCCGATTTCGTCATCGAGCGCCCCAAGAGCCGCGCCCAGGGCGACTTCTCGACCAATGCCGCGATGCTGCTGGCCAAGCCGGCGCGCAGCAATCCGCGCGAGATCGCGCAGAAGCTGATCGAGGCCCTGCCCGCCAGCGCCGATCTCGGCCGGGTCGAGATCGCCGGCCCGGGCTTCATCAACTTCCACGTCGACGAAGCGGCCTGGCGCCGCCAGCTCGGCGAGGCGCTCGCCCAGGGTGCGCAGTACGGCCGCAACGCCAGCGGCGCCGGCCGTCGCGCCGGCGTCGAATACGTTTCGGCCAATCCGACCGGCCCGCTGCACGTCGGCCATGGCCGCGCCGCGGTGATCGGCGACTGCATCGCGCGCGTGCTCGGCGCCAACGGCTGGAACGTCGCGCGCGAGTTCTACTACAACGACGCCGGCGTGCAGATCAACAACCTGGCGATCTCGGTGCAGGCGCGCGCGCAAGGGCGCACGCCCGGCGACACCGACTGGCCCGAGGACGGCTATCGCGGCGATTACATCGCCGACGTCGCCCGCGCCTATCTCGACGGCGCCACGGTCGAAGTCGACGGCCACAGCATCACCGGTGCCGGCGACGTCGACGATCTCGACGCGATCCGCCGTTTCGCCGTGGCCTATCTGCGCCGCGAGCAGAACGCCGACCTGGCTGCCTATGGCGTCGGCTTCGACGTGTACTTCCTCGAAAGCTCGCTGTACGAGCAGGAGAAAGTCGAGGAAACCGTGCGCGAGCTGATCGCCCACGGCCACACCTACGAAGAAGGCGGCGCCTTGTGGCTGCGCTCGACCGATTTCGGCGACGACAAAGACCGCGTGATGCGCAAGTCCGACGGCACCTACACCTACTTCGTGCCGGACGTCGCCTATCACCTGAGCAAGTGGCAGCGCGGCTACGAGCGCGCGATCACCGAACTCGGCGCCGACCATCACGGCTCGCTGGCGCGCGTGCGCGCCGGCCTGCAGGCGCTCGACGCCGGCATTCCGCAAGGCTGGCCCGAGTACGTGCTGCACCAGATGGTCACGGTCATGCGCGGCGGCGAGGAAGTGAAGCTGTCCAAGCGCGCCGGCAGCTACCTGACCCTGCGCGACCTGATCGACGAAGCCGGCCGCGACGCGGTGCGCTGGTTCCTGATCGCGCGCAAACCCGATTCGCAGCTGACCTTCGACATCGACCTGGCGCGTTCGCAGTCGATGGACAACCCGGTCTATTACGTCCAGGTCTCGCATGCGCGCATGTGCGGCCTGATGCGCCAACTCGCCGAGCGCGGCCTGTCCTATGACGCGGCGCACGGCCTGGCCCAGCCGCTGGACCTGAACGACGCCGCCGCTCACGAGCTGATCGTGACCCTGCTGCGCTATCCCGACGTGGTCGCGGTCGCCGGCCGCGACCTCGAGCCGCACCAGATCGCCGGTTATCTGCTCGAATTGGCGCAGACCTTCCAGACGTATTACAACGACCACCAGTTCCTGGTCGACGACGACGCCCAGCGCCATGCCCGCCTGGTGCTGGCCGCGGCGACGCGCCAGGTGCTCGCGAACGGTCTCGAACTACTTGGGGTGAACGCCCCGGAGGTAATGTAAGTGGCAGCACGACGCGGAAAATCTCAGGCCAAGCGCAACCAGGGCAACGACAGCCTGCCGGGCTGGGCCTGGGGCGTGATCGGGCTGCTGCTGGGTGTCGTGTTGATCCTGGTCGCGCCCAAGTACCTCAAGTCCGACGGCGACGGCTTCTTCCGTCCGCAGCCGAACCCCGACGCCCAGCCGGCCGCGGTCACGGCCGATGAAGAGCCGGTCGCACCCGAGGACAGCAACGCGGCGGCCAAGCCGGCGCGCAACGCCGATGCGGCCGACGCCAAGGCCGACGACGACAAGACCGGCAAGGACGGTAAGGACGGCACCGACTACGACTTCTACACCCTGCTGCCGGGCAAGGAAGTCGAGATGAGCGATGCCGAACTCGCCGCGACCGAAGCCGCCGAAGAGCAGCGCCGCGCCGCCCAACAGCGCAGGAACGCTCAGACCGCCGCGACCCAGCCGCAGCCGGTGCAGGCCGCGACCGCGGTGCAGACCGCGCCGCCGACGCGAACGCCGGCCGCCGCCTCGAGCACCACCGCGACCACCGTCAGCCTGCCCAAGCCGGTCGACACCATCGCCGTCGAGCCGGCCCGCACCGCCGCACCGCCGGTCCAGGTCGCCAGCGCGACCCCGCCGCCGGCCACTTCGGTCACGCCGAAGCCGCCGGCCGTCGCCGCGACCCAGGGCAACGTCGCCAAGCCCGCCGCGGCCAGCGACAACACCCGCTATCTGCTCCAAGCCGGCGCCTTTCAGGCTTCCGGACAGGCCGAGGAAATGAAGGCCAAGATCGCGATGCTCGGCCTTGGCGCGCGCGTGGAATCGGCGCAGATCAGCGGCAAGACCGTGTACCGCGTGCGTATGGGGCCCTACGGCACGGCCAGCGACCTGGCCGACGCCAAGCGCAAGCTCGCCGACGGCGGCCTGCCCGGCATGGCGATCAAGGTGCAGTAAGCCGGCGCCGCTGCGGCTGCGACAGGCGCAAAGGAAACAGGCGCAAAAGAAAAGGCCGGGCCGCAAGCCCGGCTTTTTGTTGGCCGCGATCCCCGCGCAAGACCGCGATCCGGTACTCGCGCCATTGACGGCCTGCAACGCTGCATCGCCTTCCACCGACCATTCGCCTCCGAGCGCGTGCGCATCCGGCGACCGGAGATTCGCCCGGCCCGGCATTCGCCGTACCCGAGTCGCCGACTCGCCGGGCAAAAACTGCCGCGATGCGTCACCGCGCGTCGGCGCAGCGCCACCTTCCGGCAGCGCGCCCGGCCACAGCGCGACGCCGGTCACCCTGCGTCGCACGAGCGTCGAAGTAGACTGCGCCCGCTACGTAGTCGTTGGGGATCGGATGGACAAGCGCATTCTTCTGGGCTGCCTGAGTGCGGCAGGCGTGCTGTTGTTGTTCGGCATTTTCATCAAGTTCCTGGGGTTGGACGCGAGCCAGGCGATCGAGACCGGCGTCGGCGCGATTCCGCTGCTCGACGTGTTCGGGGCCCTGATCGCCATGGGCGTCGGCGGCGCGATCGCGCGCCACGTGCATTTCCGCTGGATCGCCCTGTTGCTGATGGTGGCGATGTGGGTGCTGACCCTGTGGACGATCGTTTCGATGGCCCTCCCCGACAGCCCGCTGCCGATGCGGTCGCTGGCCGGCGCGCTGCGCTACAACGTGCTCGCCATCGTCCTGACCGTCATCGCCGCTTTCGCTGGCGCCATCCTCGGCGAACGCATCGCGCAACGACGCGGCCGGCCGGCCACGCGCTGATCCGCACCTCCACTCGGCCCTCGCGCCGCACGCTCCCAGGTTAGGGGCGGCGCAAGCCGCGACCGCGCACCGCCAGTCGAACGCAACGGTAGCGAACCGTATCCGCCACACAACAAAAAACCCGCACGCTGGCAGCGTGCGGGTTTTCGTTGTTCGCTGGAATCCGGCTAGCGCTCAGGCCTCGATGCTGGCCGCAGCCCCCGGCGCCGCATCCGATTCTTCGACCACCAGCGCCGGCCGCGCGCGCTTGAGCGCGATCAAGGCCGAGGTGTCCGACTCGCCGTAACCGCGTTCGATCAGCTCGGCGTAATCCGCCACGGCCTGATCGATGGTCTGGGTGCGGATGCCGCTGTCGCGGGCGATGCCCTGGACGATGCGCAGATCCTTGAGCATGTGCAGGCACTTGAAGCCGGGCGCGAACTCGTCGCGCAGCATGGTCGCGCCGCGCTTGTCGAGGAACCAGTTGCTGGCCGCGCCGGCCATCAAGGTCGGCAACAGGCGTTCCGGATCCAGGCCGAGCTTCTCGCCAAGGGCCAGGCCTTCGCAGACCGCCTCGTTGATGCCGGCGACCAGGATCTGGTTGATGGCCTTGGTCGCCTGACCGGCACCGGTCGCGCCCATATGGGTGATGCGCGCGGCATAGGTATCGATGACGTCGCGCACGCGCTCGAGCTGGGCTTCGTCGCCGCCGACCATGATCGACAGCTTGCCGTTGCGCGCGCCTTCGACACCGCCGGACACCGGCGCGTCGAGGAAGCCGATGTCGTGCACCGCCAACAGCGCGGCGGCGCGGCGTGCGGTTTCGACCGATACGGTCGAATGGTCGACCACGATCGCGCCGGGCTTGAGCACTTCGGCCAGGGCGGCGACGTTCTCCAGCACGTCGGCGTCGAGCGACACGCACAGCACGACCAGATCGCAATCGGCGAAGTTGGCCGCCGAGCGCGCCGCACGCACGTCCAGCTCCGATGCCATCGCATCGGCCTTGGCCTGCGTCCGGTTGCCCACCGCGGTCAGCACGCCCTTGCTATGCACGTAACGCGCCATCGGCGCGCCCATGGCTCCCAGACCGATTACCCCTACTTTCATTTCGACCTTCTGCCCTACGGGCGCTAAATATTTCAAAAAACCATGATGTCGCGCCGTCGGCGGACCGCCCGACCGGATGTGGACAGTACCGCGATCCCGCCCGGCCGTCGTGCGACCGGCGTTGCCGGACGACGTCGATGCGTCCCAGTCTGGGTCTACAGGCTCCCCTGCTGCCTGAACGCGCCAAGCCGCGCGCGGTGAATGCGGCGTCTTGCGCTGCTCAACCCGGGCTCAGCCCTGGCTCAGGCCTGCCATTCGTAAACGTCGATCCGCGACGAGCCGCTGAGATGCAGCGGGTCGCGGAACGCCAACACCCGGGCCTCGTCGAGATCCGACGCGCGCAGCACGTAGGCGCCGCCGCTCTTGTCGCCGAAGCCGCCGGCCAGTTCCAGCCGGCCCTGCCCGCGCAACTCGTCGAGGAAGTCACGATGCGGACCGATCTGGGCCGTGTCGAACTGCGGCAGGCGCATGGCCATCACCAGATAGCGATTCATCGTCATCGCTCAGGCCACCGGCGAGTCGTCGAGATAGGTGTAGCCGGTCAGACCGGTTTCCAACGCCTCGTCGAGACGGCGCGCCTCGTCGGCCGGCAGATTGGCGGCGGCGACCTTGCTGCGATACGCCTCGCGCAGGTCGGCCAGCTTGTAACCGACGTAGTCCAGCATGACGTCGGTGGTGTCGCCGCGGCGCTGCTGGGCCAGGCGATAGCCGTCGCCGTCCACCCGCACTTCGACCGCATCGGTGTCGCCGAACAGGTTGTGGATGTCGCCGAGAATTTCCTGGTACGCGCCGACCAGGAAGAAGCCCAGGCGGTAGCTCTCGCCCGGCTTCAAGGCGTGCAGCGGCAAGGAAGTGTCCAGGCCTTCGTTCTCGACGTAGGTGTCGATCTTGCCGTCCGAATCGCAGGTCAGGTCGGCGATCACGCCGCGCCGGTCCGGCACTTCGTTGAGGCGCTCGATCGGCGCGATCGGAAACACCTGGTCGATCGCCCACACGTCCGGCATCGACTCGAACACGCTGAAATTGACGAAATATTTGTCGACCAGCCGCTCGTTCAATTCGTCGAGCAGGTCGCGATGGCTCTTTTCGCTGCCGTCCAGGCGCGCGCGCACCGCATGCGCGATCGCATAGAACAGATCGTCGATGCGGGCGCGATGGGTCAGGTCGATCTGGCCGAGCGCGTACAGCGACAGGCCCTCGCCGTGGTGATGCTGGGCCTCGTGGAACAGCTCCACCGCCGGGCGCTGGTCGAGTTCGTCGTGGATCTCGCGCAGGTGGCGGATCACTGCCGGCTCGTCGTCGTGCGCGGGCGGCACGCGGCCTTCCGGCGCCTCTTCGATCTCCGAGACGTTGGCGACCAACACCGCGTGGTGCGCGGTCATCGCGCGGCCGCACTCGGTGACCAGGCGCGGCGGGGTCAGGCCGTATTCCTGGCAGGCTTCCGCGAGCGGTTGCACGATGTTCGAGGCGTACTGGTTGACGCCGTAGTTGATCGAGCAATAGCTGCGCGAACGCGTGCCTTCGTAGTCGATGCCGAGGCCGCCGCCGACGTCCATGTAGCGCACGTTGGCGCCGAGCTTGGACAACTCGATGAAATAGCGGGTCGCCTCGCGCATGCCGTTGGCGATGTCGCGCACGTTGGAGATCTGCGAGCCCATGTGGAAATGCAGCAGGCCCAGGCAGTCCTGCAGGCCGCTGTCGCGCAATTGCTTCCACAAGTCCAGCACCTGGCGCGGGCTGAGGCCGAACTTGGCCTTGTCGCCGCCGCTGTTCTGCCATTTGCCGGCACCGAGCGAGGCCAGGCGCATGCGCACGCCGAGGCCAGGCTTCACGCCGAGGGCCTTGGCTTCCTCGAACACGACCTGCAGCTCGGACGGCTTCTCGACGACGATGTAGGTTTCCATGCCCAGCTTGCGGCCGATCAGGGCCAGGCGGATGTACTCGCGGTCCTTGTAGCCGTTGCAGACGATCAGGCCGCCGGGCCGGCTCAGCGCCAGCACCGCCATCAGCTCGGGCTTGCTGCCCGCTTCCAGGCCGAAGCCTTCGCCGGCGTGCGAGGCCAGCGTGCCGGCGACGCCCTGGTGCTGGTTGACCTTGATCGGGTAGACCGCGGTGTAGCCGCCGGCGTAGTCCCAGTCGCGCATGGCCTGGGCGAAGGCGCTCTGCAGCTTGCCGAGGCGGTCGCCGAGGATGTCCGGGAAGCGCACCAGCATCGGCAGCTTGGCGCCGGCGGCGCGGGCGGCGTCGACCACCTCGGGCAGCGCCACGGTGGGGCCGCGCTCGCCGCGCGGGCTCACCGCGATCCGGCCGGCGGCGTCGATGTCGAAATACCCTTCGGACCAGTGGGGGATCGAGTAGGTCTTGCGGGCCTGATCGAGCGACCAGTCGGACATCGGCGTGTTACCAGACAAAGTGGGGAAGGCGCATTCTACAGGCCGTACCCCCGGTGGGGACCCGCCGCGGGCGCCGGGATCGGCCGGATCGGCAAACCCGGGCCACTCGCGATATCCGTTCATACGGTCCGTTTCATATGGGTCCGCTACAATCCGCGCCCCCGGCCTCGAAAGCCTGGCCTCGAAACCCGCTGCCGGGCTCCGCACCGGCGGACCGACGCGACACCCGCGCAGCGACACCCGCCCCAGCAGCGACGCCCAACCCGCACGGCCTTTATCAGGAAGCAACGGCATGACTACCGAACCGACGTGGCACTACGAAAACTTCGAGCCGACCGGCTCGTCCATCGGCTACCGCGTCACCCGCAAGCTCGATGAAGTCCAATCGCCGTTCCAGAAGATCGAAATCTTCGAGACGACCGACTGGGGCAACCTAATGCTGATCGACGGCGCGGTGATGCTGACCACGCGCGACAACTTCCTGTACCACGAGATGATGTCGCACCCGGCGCTGTTCACCCATCGCGCGCCGAAGAACGTCGTCATCATCGGCGGCGGCGACTGCGGCACCCTGCGCGAAGTGCTCAAGCACGACGGCGTGACCGAAGCGGTGCAATGCGACATCGACGAGCAGGTCACGCGCATGGCCGAGAAGTGGTTCCCGGAACTGTGCGACCGCAACGACGACCCGCGCGCGCAGTTGCTGTTCGACGACGGCATCGCCTACATGGCCAACCGCGCGCCGAACAGCGTCGACCTGATCATCGTCGACTCTACCGACCCGGTCGGCCCGGCCGAAGGCCTGTTCAACAAGGCCTTCTACGAAAGCTGCTTCCGCGCCCTGCGCGAGGACGGCATCCTGGTGCAGCAGTCCGAATCGCCGCTGATGCTGATCGAGCTGATCAAGGAAATGCGCACCGAGATGGGCAAGGCCGGCTTCAAGACCTTCAAGACCCTGCCCTTCCCGCAGCCATGCTACCCGACCGGCTGGTGGAGCTGCACCCTGGCGCGCAAGAGCGGCAACTTCGAGTTCCGCGAAGCCGACGCCCAGGCCAAGACCTTCGCCAGCAAGTACTACAACGCCGGCATCCACCGCGGCGCGCTGTCGACCCCGGCCTTCGTCGCCGAAGCGCTGGGCGAGTAAGCCCCGCGCGGCGCGATCGATCGCGCTCGGTGTCGGTTATAAAAAAAGCCCCGATCACGCGGGGCTTTTTGTTACGGCAACCGCAGGAACGTTGCTTTGCAGCGGTTTCGACTGAGCTGCGAAATCTGCCGTCGGTCGATGGCGATCTATCCACCCGTCGTTGCCGTTACTTCCCGATGACCGCGCAGGCAGTAACCAACCCCGCCATCGCTCGTACTTACTCCTGCGGCTTCACCCCAATATAAGCGCCCGCGACATATTCCGTGATCCACGGATTGTCGTTCTCCAGCTCGAACGCCCGATCGAACATGCGTTCGGCCGTCGCGCGATCGCCTTGCAACAGGTAATGCGCGCCGATTTCCGCATGCGCCTTGGCATCGTCGCGGTTGCCGGCGATGAACCGATCGAACAAGGGCTTGGCCTTCGCCCACTCCCCGGCCTCCGCGTACGCGCGCGCGATGCGATACACATCGCTGTCCTCGTGCTTGCCCGAGAGAATCGCGTCGAACACCGACTGCCCTTGCGCCTTCAAGCCGCCGAGGTAATACACCCGGCCGGCGCCGATCCGCTCCCAACTGCCATTCTTGCCGGCCTGCACCAAGGCGATTTCCGTCAACGCCTTGGCCGCCTCTTGAGGCGCTTTGTCGCGATAGGTCGCGGCGGTAGGTTGCGGCTTCTTCGTGGCGCCATAACTCGTCCCCACGCCCGCAACGAACAGGACCGCGGTGGCGGCCGCGATGATGTGTGCTTTCATGTATTCCGAACCCCCTGTGTGGACATTCGATCCTAACAGTGGAGATCGGCGGTTCGACACTGCCAAATGTATGTGCTTTTCAGCTGCATCCGCGCTTAGCGCCCTTCCGGGGCGGCCATTCGAAATACGCGAGCGCAGGAATGAAGGATGCTGCGGCGGATCGATGCCTGGCCGACATGAGTGGTCAACCTGCGGCACCGAACAGCTTCGCCACACCGACATTCAAGCCGTAACCGCCGATGGTCAGCACGCCGAACAGTACCGCCGCGAGCAGCATCGGCTTCGGGCCGGCCTGGCGGATCGCGCCGACATGCGTGCGCAAGCCCAATGCGGCCATCGCCATCGCCAACAACACGGTGTCGACTTGCACGATCGCCGCCTTCCACGGCGCCGGCAACAGCTGCAGCGAGTTGAAGCCGCTGACCGCCACGAACCACAGCGCGAACCACGGCACGGCGATCTTCGACTTCGCCGCGCCCGGCGCGGCGCCGATCCGCGACGACAGCAGCAACAGGAACGGCGCCAACAGCATCACCCGCAGCATCTTCTCGATCACCGCCGCCGACGCGGCCGACTCGCCGATCGCGCGGCCGGCGACGACGACCTGGGCGACTTCGTGGATGGTCGAGCCGGCATACACGCCGTAAGCGTGTTCGCTGAGCCCGAGATAGGGATAAAGCATCGGATAAACGAACATGCCGAGCGTGCCGAACACCACCACGGTGGCGACCGCGACCGACACCTTGTGCGCCTGTGCGCGCACCACCGGCTCGGCCGCCATCACCGCGGCAGCGCCGCAGATGGCGCTGCCGGCGCCGATCAGCATCGAGGTCTCGCGATCGAGCTTGAGCCAGCGCGTGCCCAGCCAGGTGGCCAGGCCGAACACGCCGGCCACCACGACCGCGTCGATCGCCAAGCCGGCCACGCCGACCCCGGCGATCTCCTGGAAGGTCACGCGAAAGCCGTACAGCACGATGCCGAGCCGCAGCAGCGTGCCCTTGCTGAAGTCCACGCCGCTGCCGGCGGCGGCCGCAAACGCCGGAAAGACGGTATTGCCGACGACGATGCCGAGTACGATCGCCAAGGTCAGCGCGCTCAGGCCCCAGGCCTGCAAGGCCGGCAGCGAGGCCAGCGCCATCGCCGCGCCCGCGATCGCCGCCGCCAGCGCCAACCCCGGCCAGAACCCCGGCGAGCGGGTCAGGCCCGATTGCAGGGACGAGGCGGACGAAGACGGGTTCAGGACGGACACGGCGGGGAACTCCAGGGCAGCGGCGGATCGACAGCGGCGCCAAGGTAGGCCCGCGCACCCGGGGAGTCCAATACATATAATTCAAGTATCCATGAATTAAGCTCATGCCATGAACCTGCACCTGCTGCGCGTGTTCCTGACCGTGGTCGAACAGCAAAGCTTTTCGCGCGCCGCCGAAGCCTTGTTCGTCAGTCAGTCGGCGGTGTCCAAGGCGGTGCGCGAACTCGAACACCAACTCGACCTGCCCCTGATCGAACGCAGCGGCGCCGAAACCAAGGCGGTGCGCGGCGTGCAGCTGACCGATCACGGCAACGCGGTGTTCGAGCATGCGCGGGCGATCTTCGCCCTGGAACGCATCGCCAGCGAGGACGTGCGCGACCGCGTCGAACTGCGCCAGGGCAGCCTGCGCATCGGCGCCAGCACCACCGTCGCGGCGTATTGGCTGCCGCAGAGCCTCGGCCCGTTCGTGCGGCGCCATGCCGGGCTGACGGTGGAGCTGGTGGTCGGCAACACCGAGCAGATCAGCCGCGCGGTGATCGATTGCCGGGTCGACGTCGGTTTCGTCGAGGGCGCGGTCGAAGATGCGCGCATCCAGGCCAGCCTGTGGCGCAGCGAACCGTTGCGGCTGATCGCCGCCGCCGACAGCGCGCTAGGCGCCAAGCGCCGCCCTTCCCTCGCCGAACTTGCCCGCCAGACCTGGTTGGTGCGCGAACAGGGCTCGGGCACACGCCAGGTCGCGCAGTCGCTGTTCGCCGCGCGCGGCATCGAACCGGCGCGGGTGATCGAGATCGGCAGCAACGAAGCGATCGCGCACGCCGTCGCCGCCGACGCCGGCATCGCCTTGTTGCCGGAAACCGTGGTCGCCGACCTGGTGACGATGCAACGCGTGCGCACGATCAAGCTCGACGAAGACGCGTCGATGACGCGCCCGCTGTATCGGCTGGAATTGGTCAATCGACCGCGCGCGCCGGCGTTGCAGGCCTTTCTCGATCAGGGCGAGGCAGTCGTCTCAGCCCCGGCGCGGGCACGAGGGCCGGTTCGACGACGCTAAGGTCCGACCTGAACGATGGCCGCTTCGTTCGCGGTCGATCGGCCGTCGCAGGAGCCCATCGTATGGCGCCGCGCCGGCAGCGCCGGGCGGCGTTCGCTCACAGCGCGTCGCCGTCCATCTCGCCGGTGCGGATGCGCACCGCGCGTTCGAGGTCCCAGACGAAGATCTTGCCGTCGCCGATCTTGCCGGTGCCGGCCGCCTTCATGATCGCCTCGACCACGGTGTCGACCTGATCGTCGGTCACCGCGACTTCGAGCTTGATCTTGGGCAGGAAATCGACCACGTACTCGGCCCCGCGGTACAGCTCGGTATGCCCCTTCTGGCGCCCGAAGCCCTTGACCTCGGTCGCGGTGATGCCGGCCACGCCGGCCTCGGCCAGCGCCTCGCGTACGTCGTCGAGCTTGAACGGTTTGATCACCGCCATGACCATCTTCATCGTCGATCTCCTTGCAATACCGCGCAGGATAACGTGCCACGCGGTCGCGACCTAGGTCCGACGCGGGTCACGCCGCCCGTCGGACGCCGTTCACACCGCCTCCGCGCGCTCCGTTGGACGATGAGGACAAAGCGCTTGCGGGCCTCGCCGGCGCCGTGATGTAGTGACCGCGTCATCCACTTCGGACTTTTCCGACAACCCGCCACGGCCCCGGCCGACGGCGAGGTCCCGGTCCGGCGGTCAAGCTGACCCCATTGCCGGAGGAGCTTTCCCCACATGATCGACCTGAACTACATCGACGACCTCGCTCGCCGCCTCAGCTCTCTGCTGCCCCCGGGCCTGCGCGAAGGCCGCGAGGAAATGCAACAGAACTTCAAGTCCGTACTGCAGACCGGCCTGTCCAAGCTCGAGCTGGTCACCCGCGAGGAATTCGAAGTCCAACGCGCGGTATTGCTGCGCACCCGCGAGAAGCTCGACGAACTCCAGCGCACCGTCGCCGAGCTCGAAGCGCAACTCGACAACGCTTCCACGCCCCAGCACTGAGCCCCGCCATGAACCTGGCACTCGTGCACAGCCGTGCGCGATCGGGCGTCCGTGCGCCTGCGGTCCGGGTCGAGGTCCACCTCGGCGGCGGCCTGCCGACCATGTCCATCGTCGGTTTGCCCGAAGCGGCGGTGCGCGAAGCCAAGGACCGCGTCCGTGCCGCGATCCAGTGCGCGCAGTTCGAATTTCCGCAGCGGCGCATCACCGTCAACCTGGCTCCGGCCGATCTGCCCAAGGACGGCGGCCGCTACGACCTCGCCATCGCCCTGGGCATCCTCGCCGCGAGCGGTCAGATCCCGCTGGAAGCGCTCAACGAGTACGAGTTCCTCGGCGAACTCGGCCTGACCGGCGAGCTGCGCGCCATCGACGGCGTGCTGCCTGCCGCGCTCGCGGTGGCCGCGCTCGGGCGCCGCCTGATCGTGCCGGCCGGCAACGGCGCCGAGGCCGCACTCGCCAGCCGCGTCGAAGCGCGCACCGGCCGCACCCTGCTCGAAGTCTGCGCCATGCTTTGCGGCCGCGCCGACTTGCCGCAGGCCCAGGCGGCGCCGCTGCTGCGCGCGCCCGGCCTGGACATGCGCGATGTGCGCGGCCAGGCGCAGGCGCGGCGCGCGCTCGAAATCGCCGCCGCCGGTGGCCACCATCTGTTGCTGATCGGCCCACCCGGCTGCGGCAAGACCCTGCTCGCCTCGCGCCTGCCCGGCCTGTTGCCCGAGGCCAGCGAAGAAGAAGCGCTGGAGACCGCGGCGATCGCTTCGGTCGCCGGCGGCGCGCACGGCCACGGCCTCGACCCGGCGCGCTGGCGCGAACGCCCGTTCCGCTCGCCGCACCACACCGCCAGCGCGGTCGCCCTGGTCGGCGGCGGCGCCGATCCGCGCCCCGGCGAGATTTCGCTCGCGCATCAGGGCGTGCTGTTTCTCGACGAACTGCCCGAGTGGGAACGGCGCGCGTTGGAAGTCCTGCGCGAGCCGCTCGAATCCGGCGTGGTGACGGTGTCGCGCGCGGCGCGCAGCGCCGAGTTCCCGGCGCGCTTCCAACTGGTCGCGGCGATGAACCCCTGCCCTTGCGGCTGGGCCGGCGACTGCAGCGGGCGTTGCCGTTGCGCCGGCGAAGCGATCCGCCGTTACCGCGCGCGCATTTCCGGGCCCCTGCTCGACCGCATCGATCTGCACATCGAGGTGCCTCGCCTGCCCTCCTCGGCGCTGCGTCCCGACCAACCCAGCGGCGAAAGCAGCGCCGTCATCCGCGAGCGCGTCGTCGCCGCGCGCCAACGCCAGCTGGCGCGCAGCGGCAAGACCAACGCGCAACTCAGCCAGGCCGAGACCACCGCGACCTGCCGCCTCAGCCAATCCGACCACGCTCTGCTCGAACGCGCCGTCGATGCCTTGCAACTGTCGGCGCGCTCGATGCACCGCATCCAGCGGGTCGCGCGCACCATCGCCGACCTCGCCGAAAGCCCGCAGATCGCCACGGCGCATTTGACCGAGGCGATCGGGTATCGGCGTGGCGAGCGCGAGGCCGCTGCCTAGAGCAGCTTGGCACTCATGGGGCGATCGGCGACTCAAATAAAGCACGCCGCCGTTTTAGTGACGGAGGCTTCAGGCGTTCGATCTGAGTGGCTCGATGCGATGCGAGACCGTAAGCGCGCGGTCGCGACTCGCGTCGCTCCTACCCACGGAGCCAACGCCTCGGCGTTCGATCTGATCGTCCCCAATCGATGCGACTCACTCCGCTGGAGGTTTGCCGGCAAGCGTGGACTCGGCTTCGACGAGATCGGCTAGCGGCTCGAACCTTGCGATGGCGCTGCCGGCGATGTCGCTACCGGCGCGCCCGACGCATCCAACTGCCGGAGGATGGCCTTGACGACGTCGCGGGTGGACTGCCAGTTCATGCCGGTGATGAGCCGGCCATCGATTTCCACGTGCGAGGTGTTGCGGGCGCCGTAACGGAACAGGCCCTTGCGCTCCTGCAGGCGCTGCTCGAGCGAGAACGGCAAGGCCTTGTAGTACGGCGCTTGCTTGTCTTCGAAGGCATCGGGATAGCCGGTGACGCGCTTGCCGCTGACCAGCGCCGTGCCGTCGGACAAGGTCAGGTTCGCAAGGCCTGCGCTGCCGTGACAAACCGCCGAGACGATGCCCTGCTGCTGTTCATAGATGCGGGCCGCCAGGGCCTTGAGGCCGGGGTGGTCGACGACGCCGTACATCGCGGCGCTGCCGCCGATGTACATCAGCGCGGCATAGTCGACCGCATTCACCTCCTCGGGTTTGCGCGTATTGGCCAAGGCCCACATGAAGTCGCCGTCGTAGATCCTGGCCGTGTGCTCCGGATCGCGGGTGTCGATATAGGCCAGCGGCACGGCCCCGCCTTCGGGGCTGACGAACTGCACGCCGTAGCCGGCTTCGCGGAAGGCGGTGTAGGCGTGGATCAGCTCCGCAAAGCTGTTGCCGGCGCTGAGGCGGGTGCCGGGTATCGTGCCGACATTGGACACGACCAGCAGCACCTGGCGGCCATGAGCCGGCGCCTGGTAGCGGGTCGCGGTCTTGCTGATGACCTGCCACGCGTCGCCGAGCTTCTTCAGCAGGAACAGGTCGACGTAGCGCGCCTGATCCTTGCCCACCAGGATCTCCGCCTTCGCGGTCGCGATGTTGCCGTCGACCTGCACGCTGATCAGACGGCCGGATCGCCCATTGAACTGGTCCGGGTTCTTGCTGAACCAGCCGACATACTCCTCGACCCCCACCTCCCGCATGCCGCTCGCCCCCTGGCTCAGGTACAGGCGTGCACTGGGATGGAACGCGCGTCGAAGCTGCTCGGTCCGGTTGTAGGAACTCCCCTGCAGGTAGTCCTGGATCACCGCGGCGACCTGGCGGTCATCGGCAGGCGGCCCGGCATGCGCCACGCCGCCGGACAACAAAAGCACGAAGGCGCAAGCCAGCAGTCGGACGAGGATCGCGCGTAGCGGTGCGGCACGGATGGTAGCTGGCGTGAACGGCAGGTTTGCCATGGCGGGTTCCTGTTTGAGAAGCCCGCATGCTGCCGATTTTCCTTTTGCCACAATATCTTGGAAGGCGTTCGCGGAGTCCGGAAACGTGTTTCAGGAGGCGGCGTTCGGCCGCGGCTGCGCCTGCCGCCCAGCGTCCGGCGTCGTGCCCTCGGTCTTTTTGAAGCTCGACGTTTTTGGAACTCGGTCTTTTTGAAGCTCGACCTTTTTGGTGCTCGACCTTTTCGAAGCCCGGTGTAGAACGTGGGCACGGACAGGAACCGCAGGCCACTGCCCGCGCTTGCCTCGATGGCTCGGCGCCGCGACGACGATCCGAGCCAACCGTCCTAGGACTTCTTCGACGGCTTCCCTCGAGCGCCGACGTAGTCCGCGAGATGCTTGCCGGTCAGCGTGGACTTGGCCTTGACCAGCTCGGCCGGGGTGCCTTCGAAGACGACGCGGCCGCCGTCGTGGCCGGCGCCGGGGCCGAGGTCGATGAGCCAGTCGGCGTGCGCCATCACCGCCTGGTGGTGCTCGATCACGATCACCGACTTGCCGGAGTCGACCAGGCGGTCGAGCAGGCCGAGCAGTTGTTCGACGTCGGCGAGGTGCAGGCCGGTGGTCGGTTCGTCGAGTATGTAGATACCGCCCTTCTCGGCCATGTGAGTGGCGAGCTTGAGGCGCTGGCGCTCGCCGCCCGACAAGGTGGTGAGCGGCTGGCCCAGGCTGAGGTAGCCCAGACCGACATCCACCAGCCGTTGCAGGATGGCGTGCGCGGCCGGCGTGTGCGCCTTGCCGGCGCCGAAGAAGGCTTCGGCCTCGCTGACCGGCATCGCCAACACTTCGCTGATGTCGCGGCCGCCGAATTTGTACTTCAGCACCGAGGCCTCGAAGCGCTTGCCCTCGCAGTCCTCGCAGGTGGTCGCCACGCCGGCCATCGTCGCCAGGTCGGTGTAGATCACGCCGGCGCCGTTGCAGGTCGGGCAGGCGCCTTCGGAGTTGGCGCTGAACAAGGCCGGCTTGACCCCGTTGGCCTTGGCGAAGGCCTTGCGGATCGGTTCGAGCAGATCGGTATAGGTGGCCGGGTTGCTGCGGCGCGAGCCGCGGATCGCGCCCTGGTCTACCGACACCACCGTCTCGTCGGCCGGCAGCGAGCCGTGCACGAGCGAGCTCTTGCCCGAACCCGCCACGCCGGTGATCACGCACAGCACGCCGAGCGGAATATCCACATCGACCTTGCGCAGGTTGTGCTTGCTGGCGCCGCGGATCTTCAGCTGGCCCTTGGCCTTGCGCACGCTCGGCTTGAGCGAGGCGCGGTCGTCGAGGTGGCGACCGGTCAGGGTGTCGCTGGCGCGCAGGCCTTCGACGCTGCCTTCGTAGCAGACCGTGCCGCCGGCCGAGCCGGCGCCGGGGCCGAGGTCGACGACGTGGTCGGCGATCGCGATCGCTTCTGGCTTGTGCTCGACCACCAGCACGGTATTGCCCTTGTCGCGCAGTTGCAGCAGCAACTCGTTCATGCGCTGGATGTCGTGCGGGTGCAGGCCGATGGTCGGTTCGTCGAAGACATAGGTGACGTCGGTCAGCGACGAGCCGAGGTGGCGGATCATCTTGGTGCGTTGCGCTTCGCCGCCCGACAAGGTGCCCGACGGCCGTTCCAACGACAGATAACCCAGCCCGATTTCGACGAACGAATCCAGGGTGTGCAGCAGCTTGGCGAGCAAGGGCGCGACCGAGGGCTCCTTGAGCCCGCGCACCCAGTCGGCGAGGTCGCTGATCTGCATCGCGCAGGCGTCGGCGATGTTGATCTTGCCGATCTTCGACGAGCGCGCCGCTTCGCTGAGGCGGGTGCCGCCGCAGTCGGGACAGGCGCTGAAGGTGGTCGCGCGTTCGACGAAGGCGCGGATGTGCGGCTGCAGGGCATCGACGTCCTTGGACAGGAACGACTTCTGGATCTGCGGAATCAAGCCGGCGTAGGTCAGGTTGATGCCGTCGACCTTGATCTTGGTCGGCTCCTTGTGCAGCAGATCGTGCAGTTCTTTCTTGGTGAATTTGCGGATCGGCTTGTCCGGGTCGAAGAAACCGCAACCGTTGTAGATGCGGCCGTACCAACCGTCCATGCTGTAGCCCGGGATGGTGATCGCGCCGTCGTTGATCGACTTGCTGTCGTCGTACAACTGAGTCAGGTCGATGTCGGAGATCCGGCCCATGCCTTCGCAACGCGGGCACATGCCGCCGGTGCGGTTGAAGGTCTGGCGCTTGGTCTCGCCCTTGACCGTGATCGCGCCGACCGCCTGCACCGAGGCGACGTTGAAGGAGTAGGCGTTGGGCGAACCGATGTGCGGCTTGCCGAGGCGGCTGAACAGGATGCGCAGCATCGCATTGGCATCGGTGGCGGTGCCGACGGTGGAGCGGGCGTTGGCGCCCATGCGTTCCTGGTCGACGATGATCGCCGTGGTCAGGCCGTCGAGCACGTCGACCTCCGGCCGCGCCATCGATGGCATGAAACCCTGCACGAAGGAACTGTAGGTCTCGTTGATCAGCCGCTGCGATTCGGCGGCGATGGTGCCGAACACCAGCGAGCTCTTGCCGGACCCGGACACACCGGTGAACACGGTCAGGCGGCGCTTCGGCAACTCGACGCTGAGGTCCTTGAGGTTGTTCACGCGCGCACCCTGCACGCGGATCAGGTCATGGCGGTCGGCGGCGTGCGGCGCGGACGACTGCGTGTTCTTCCTCGTGGCCTTGCTCATCGTGTCTCCATCGGTGGGGCGGAACGCCTGCGCGGTCTGCGTCGGCGCGGTCGGGCTCGTGGGGTTCATCGCTGGATGCATTGCCCGCCGCATCGCCGCGGTTGCGGCGATGCGGCGGCGATATTGCGGCGAATCGATGCGGCCGCCGGCAGGGGCAGCCACCATACAAGGAGGCGATGCGCGGCGAGCGCGCGGTTTACGGCCCGCTTGCGCCGCCGCGTTTGCCGAACCACTTGCTCGCATACGGCAGCGCGAACAGATACAGCCCGGACAGCAGCAACAAGGCGAGCGGCGCCAGCGGCACGTAGGATACCCAGACGATGGGCTTTTCCTGCGCGAGGGCGATGAAAGTCGCGATCACGGTCACCGTAAAGATCATCGATAGCCAACGGTGGATCTGCCGAATCCATTTGTTCCAGTTCACGAGGACCTCCTGCGAAGACCGGCCACCCGGCCCCGGCGGGTTGCCGGGCGGACGCGCTCAGTCGGTGGTGGAAGCGTGTGACGGGGATCGACGGCCATGCCGAGCGATCGAGATCGACGACCGGCTCCGTCGCGTTGGCGCCGGCGCCGGCCAAGACGAGGCCGGCGCCGCACCGCTAGCGAGGTCGGTGGCCGTGCCGGCGACGTCGCTGCGGGTCATGACGGCATTCGCTCGGCGGCTCAGCGCAGTTGGTTGATGCGGATCAGATTGCCGGAGGGGTCGCGCACCGCGCAGTCGCGAACGCCGTAGGGCTGATCGATCGGCTCCTGGACGATTTCGGTGCCGGCGGATTCGAGCCGCGCGAAAGTGGCGTCGAGATCGGGCGTGGCCAGGGTGATGATGCCGTAGGTGCCCTTGGCCATCATTTCGGCAATGGTGCGGCGCTCCTCGTCGGTGATGCCCGGGCTGGCGGCGGGCGGATGCAGAACGATCGAGGTCGCCGGCTGGCCGGCCGGGCCGACGGTGATCCAGCGCATGCCGCCGTAAGCGACGTCCTTGCGCACTTCGAAGCCGAGGGTGTCGCGGTAGAAAGTCATTGCCGCGTCCGCGTCGTTATGCGGGAGGAAGCACGCGTGGATGCTGATGTTCATGGCAGTCGTCCTGTGGGTTGGGGTACGTGCTGTCATGCTAGGCGCGGGTCGCGTTCGGCGCTTCTCGATTCCTGATCGATTGGGTCGCCGGCCTCCCCGCACGGCAGGATCCCCGGGTCCCCAGCGCCGTGGCTTGCCGATGGCGGCGGGCGCCGCATCGGCCCGCGCGCTGTAACGACTGCCGCGAACCGAATCCATGGCGACATCTATCGCGACGCGTCCCGCGGGCGCGAACTCGTGCACGGCCGTGTCGCTGCGGCCTGCCGTTCACCCGCGCGATCCTGCCACGCCGCACCGCGGGGGCTCAAGCGCTGGGCGATGACCGGCGCGCCCGCGCGGTCAAGGCCGCACCGGCGCTCGCAGCAGCGCGATGCCGACCCGATTCGGGGTGCTCGTCCATCCGGCCCGCAAACGAAACAGCCCGGCCGCATCCTGCAGCCGGGCTGGTTTCGTCCTTCGATGTCGGCTCGCGGCAACCGACGGGGCCATGTATCGCCCGCGCTCGGTCGAAGCCGAGCCTTGCTTACGGGGTCAGAATGTCGTTGGCCGTGCTGGAGGCGCTGGCCGCGGTGCCGACGTTCTCCGACAGCAGGTAACCGCCGACGTCGACCGCCACGATGATCACCCAGTGCCACCAGCGGCGCTTGCCGGTGCTGGACACGCCGCCGGTCTCGGCCACGTGCTTGGCCCAGAACTGGCTGGAATGACGGGCGACGCTGAGCCCGCCGAGGATGGTCTTGCCGTTGCGCGACTTGGCGTCGAGTTGGGCGATGGCTTCGGCTTCCAGCTCGGCGAACATGGCGTCGGCCTGGTCGAGGTCGGCGGCCTTGGCGACGACCTGGTCGATGCGCTCGAAGAAGGAGAACTCGTAGGCGCTGTAACGAGCGCGCTGCGAGGCCATCTTCTGCGCCAGCGGCAGGGTCGGTTCGATCTCGAGGATCGGCTGGTTGGCCTTGACGAACTGTTCGGTCGACATGCCGGCGTCGAAACCGCACTTGTCGACCACGTAGGCCAACGAGGTGGCTTGGGTCGCTCCAGTGTCGAGCAGGCAGCCCAGGTACATGTTGTGCTGGATGCCGGCCGTGTCGACCGGGTTGCTGGCGGCGAATGCCGATGCACCGTAGGTGCTGCCCAACAGCAGGACGACTGCGGCGGCGAGAGACTTCGACTTCATTGGCGATTCCTTGCGAGGTGATGGATTCGGAGGGGCGATACGGACTGGAGTGCCGTCCTTGGACTCGACGCCTGGGGAAGCGGCACCCGTTCCCCGGCGTCTCGGCGCTGGTGTGGCGCCGAATCCAAGCTAGGCAGCGCCGCCGCCGCGGCCAAGGACGAAGCCGGGCCATGCCGGGCGCAAGGCGGGTCGAAAACGCGGCGAGACCCGGCTGCGGCGCAGGCAGCGGCGCTTTCGCAAGGCATGGCGCCGGCCGGCGCCGAGCACGGCGAGGGCGCGGCACCATAAGAAACAAGGCCTTAGGCGAATTGATTCCCGTTTTATACCCGCGACCGAACTGGCGTCGGCCGCGCCGCTGCACCTACTCTGGAGACACGCCCCTTCTTCTTCGGATCGCCCATGTCCCTGTCCCGCGCAGTCGTCTCCCTCGCGTTCGGCGCCCTGCTCGCATCGCCGCTCGCCGGTCGGGCCCACGAGGTCGTGGCAGCGGACTGGTGCATCAAGGAAAGGGAGGCGCCGAAGATCGTCGCCAGGTTCGAATTCGACGGCCCGCAGCTGCACGAGCTGATGAACAAGTGCGGCATCGTCGAGAAAGACGACGACTGGGCCACGGCCACCGAGACCATCGTCAGCTACTGCAAGATCGTCGCGCCGCTGAAGGACGCCGTGCCGTTCGTGCTCGGCCCCAAGGAATACCTGGACGGCAGCCACCACGAGCGCTATCGGCTCGAGCAGGGCCTGAGCGGCGCCTGCGCGGTCTGCCCGCCGAAACCTTGAGCGCTCCCTGAGCGCCTTTCCGACTGCTACAGCCAGCGTTCCACTGACCGACGCGACAGGGAACGTCGCGTCGGTCAGACCAGGGCGTCTCGCCGGGTGTAGGCCAGCACCGCATCGACGCAGTGCTGCAGCGAAACGCGGGTTTCCGGCGCCAAGCCGTCGCAACGGCCGAGCACGAAATAGGCCGAGCGCAGCACGTCGCGCCAGCGCGGGTTGCGCGGCAACTTGGCGACGGTGAGGTAGCGTTCCAGGGCGCGCGCGCGTAACCGGCCGTCGTCGATGTTGACCCGCCAGATCCGGCTTTTCTCGGCGAACTCCAGGCGGCTGGTGCCGGTGGTGCGTTCCCAGGCCTCGATCGAGGCCAGCATCAGTTCGACCAGGCTGCGGCGGAAACCGTCGCGCACCGACGGCTCGGCGCCGGCATCGGCCGGCTCGGCTGCGATCTCGACCGGCGACGGCGACGACGCCGGCGGCGCGGCGGCTTCGCGGTCGTGCGGAGCGAGCAGGATCAAGCCGTCGCCACCCGCCCAGGGTTCGAGTGTCGCGACCAGGGGCGCGCCCTCGCGCGCGGCGATCTGCACGCGTTGCGCGGCGCTGTCTTCCATGCGCTCCAGCGCCGAGGCCAGGGCGGCGCGACCGGCTTCGCCGACGAAGGCCGAGACCGGCTGCCCGACCAGGACCTCGTCCTCGCGCGCGCCGAGCCAAAGCCGGCCGGCGCGGTTCGCCGCCAGCACCTGGCCTTCGGCGTCGAGCAGGCACAACGGCTCGTCGCGGCTGTCGAGCAAGCCCTGCAACAGACTGCGGTCTTCGGCCAAAGCATCCGCTTCGCGCCGGTAACGGGCGAGTTCCTCTTCGTGACGCACCCGCTGCGCCTCCTCGCGCAAACGCGCGCGCTGATGGCGGCGCTGCTGCAACAGCAAGAAGCCGAGCAACACCGCGACCGCCAGCGCCGCGGCGAAGCCCAACAGCAGGGTGCGCTGGCGGAACTGCGCGCTGCGCAGGCGGTTTTCGCTTTCGAGCGCGGCGATGGTGCGTTGCTGCTCGGCCGACTCGAAACGGACCCGCAACCAGTCCAGCTGGCGGTCGTGTTGGGCGTGCGCCAGCGCGATCGCCTTGCCGTAGGCATCGCGCAAGGTGGCGTTGGCGGCCGGCGCATCGCCGGCGCGTTCCTGCGCGGTGGCCAGTTCCTGCAGCAGCGGCACCCGCATCGGGTCGCCTTCGGGCATCATCGCCAGGGCTTCGCGCAAGCGCGTGGTCGCCGCGGCGGTCGCCCCGGACAACTGCGCGGTGCGGGCGATCTGCAGCTGCAGCGCCGGCGGCAATGGCAGCTTCCAGGTATCGGACAGGGCCAGGGCGGCCGCGCTCCAACGCTGCGCCTGGGCCAGGTCGCCCTGCGCCAAGGCCACCCGGGTCAGGCCATCGTGCACGCGCAATTCGTAAACGCGGTTGCCGCCGGCGCGGTATACGCTCAGCGCCTCCTGCAACCAGGCCGAGGCCTGCGGCGCATCGCCGCTGTCGAGCGCCAGCTCGGCCATCGTCTCCAGCACGTGCGCGGCCTCGACCGGCTCGCCCTTGGCCCGATACGAAGCCAAGGCCTCGCGGTAATAGCGCATCGCGGTATCGGTCTCGCGCAGTTCGCGGTAGACGTCGGCGATGTTGTTCAAGACTGCGCCGGACACCTCGCCGCGCTTGCGCTGCAGGTCGAGGCTGGCGGTCAGGCTGCGCAAGGCGCCGCGGAAGTCGCCGAGACGGCGCAGCGCGGCGCCGACGTTGCTGAGGTCGCGCGCGGTCGCGGCCGAATCGTCGAGCGCGCTCGACAGGCTGGCCGCGCACTCGAACCGCGCCAGCGCCTGCGGGATCCACTCGCGGCGGAAGTCGAGGATGCCGCGCCGCCGCTCCAGTTCGTAGCGCAGGGCGGCATCGCCCTCGCCGCCGATGACCGCCTCGGCGCAATCGAGCGAGCGCTCGGCGTCCTCGATATGGCCGGCATCGAGTTGGGTCTTGGCTTGCGCGAACAAGGCCTTGGCCCCGCTCTCGCCCGCGGCCTGCGCCGGCGCCAGCTTCGCCCGTTGCAGGCACAGCGCCGGTTCCGGCAACGCGCGCGCCGGCGTGGCGCCCGGACAACCGACCAACACGCCCTGCGCCCACGACCACTCGCACACCAGCAGCAGGGCCCACATCGCCCAAGCGCGGTGGCGCTTCGATCCGGTGCTCACTTCGGCTTCGCGGTTCAGGCGCGAGGCAGAACACGACAAACGCATCAGACCATCCTTATCCGATCCCGGCACGAGGCGAACGCCAGCGTCGGCATGCGCCGGTATCGTGCGCACGCCCGTCGCGTTCCCCTGCAGCTTCGATCAGCCCCGGGAAAAACTCAGCCCCATGCCGGTCCGCAGCGATCGGTGGACGACGACGGAACGACCTGCGGAATTCGGCCGCCGGCATCGCAGCCCGGAAGGCCACGACGCCTGCCGGCTTGCGCCTGACATGACGTCGCCGTCCGGCGGTCGTGCCGAGCTTAGCAGTCGCGCCGCTTGCGCAAACAGGCGCGAGAAGCCGCATTAAGTCTCAATTCGCAACGAGCGCGGCACGTCGCGCCGACGCCGGCGCTCAGCGCCGCAACCGCGCCAGGGTTTCCTCGGCGAGGGTCCGGGTCAGTTCGTAGGTCGACAGTTCGCGGCCCAGGCGCGCCGCCTGCCCCGACCACAACGACATGAAATCGGCGGCGCCGGCCGCCTCGGCCTGCGCGCGCAGCGGCGCGAGCGCGCCGCCGGCGAGCGGGAACGCCGGCGCCAGCGCCGATATCGGCCCGACTTCGCGCATCAGGCGGTTGACGATGCTGCGCGCCGGACGCCCGGTGAACAGATTGGTCAGCGCGGTCTGGTCGTCGCGCGCTTCAACCAAGGCCTGCCGGTGCAGCGGCGACAGTTTCGCCTCCGGACAGAACAGATAGGCGGTGCCGATCTGCACCGCAGCGGCGCCGAGCGCGAACGCAGCGACGATGCCGCGCGCATCGGCGATGGCGCCGGCGGCGATCACCGGCACCCGCACCGCATCGACCACCTGCGGCAACAATGCGAACAGACCGACCTGGGTCGAGACCTCGAGATCGTCGCCGAGAAACAGCCCGCGATGGCCGCCGGCTTCGGCGCCCTGGGCGATGATCGCGTCGCAGCCCTGCGCTTCCAGCCAGCGCGCTTCAGTGACCGTGGTCGCCGAGGACACGATGCGCGCACCGGCGACGCGGACACGATCGAGCAGGCGCGGCTCAGGCAGACCGAAGTGGAAGCTGACCACTTCCGGCCGCACTTCTTCGACCAGTTCGCAGTAAGCGTCGCCGAATGGGGTGCGGTTCGACGCCGGTACCGGCATCGCCGGGTCGAGGCCCAACTCGCGGTAATACGGCGCCAGGCGCTCGCGCCAGGCCGATTCGCGCGCGACATCGGCGGGCGCCGGGCGATGGCAGAAGAAGTTGAGATTGAGCGACCGATCGGTCGCGGCGCGGATCAGCCGGCATTGCTCGTGCGCTTGTTCGACGCTGAGCAGGGCGCAGGGCAACGAACCCAGCGCGCCGGCCTGGGCAGCGCCGATCACCATGTCGGCGAGGGTCGGGCCGGCCATCGGCGCCTGCACAATCGGCAATTGGATGCCGAACAAGTCCTGGATACGACGGTCGGGCCACATGGCGTCGCGCCTCAATCGGGGATGCGGGCCGTCAGGATGACACCGGCCGGCTGGGACCATCGCCCCGCCGGCTGGCACGCTGCGTTGCAGCGCCTCATCGACCGGGCGATGCGCTCGCGCCCCAGACCGCGCCGGCCGGGTCGAATTCGGTATTGGCCATGCGCTGGCCGCGCCAACCGAAACCGCAGATCGCCAACGGCCCTTCGGCGAGCGCGTCGAGGCCGAAGGCTTGCTCGATGTCGACTTCGTTGATCGCCGAAGTCACGAACGCGCCGAGCCCGAGTTCGGTCGCGCTGAGATACAGGGTCTGCGACAAATGGCCGCTGTCGAGCACCAGGGCGCGATAGGCCTTGGCGTGCTGGCGGTATTTCCAGAAGCTACGCGCGTAACGCGGCGTCAGCACCGCCATCGCCGGCGCGTCGGCGAACCAGTGCTGCCCGGCCAGCGCACGCAAGGCGAACTCGCGCAGCGGCGCCTGCGGTGCCGGCAAGGGTTCGAGCGCATGATCGAGCGCGTGGTAGTGATACAGGCCCGGCTCGACACCGTCGACGCGCTGCACGATCAGATAGGCCTCGGTAGGGTGCAGGCCGCCGCCGGACGGCGTGTGTTTCTTGAGGAATACGGTGTCGTCCTCGACCTTGACCAAGGCCTGCGCGGCGAACACCCGTTGCAGCATATGCGCGAACAAGGCTCGCGACAGCGGGCGCTCGGCATCGAAGTTGCGGCAGGTGGAACGGCGCGCGAGCAAGGCATCGAACTCGTTGCCGTCGGTGCGCGGCAGAGCGATGCGCTGTTCGGGCGGGCAACGTTCGGACACCGGCGCCGGCGGCGCGCCGAGTTTGCGACGCAAGTCGGCCGCGGTATGCAGCTCGTTGGCGTCCATCGCAGCGACGGCGTCCAGCCCCTGCCAACGCGCCAGACGATGCAGCATCGCCGCCGGTGCGAACCAATGGCCGCTGCGCAGTCGTTCGTCGCGCTCGCGGTAAGCGATGCGCTGCGGGCCCGCATCGGCCGCCTCGCACACCACCAGGCCGGCGTCGAGCAACGGCATCAGCACCGAGGCATCGGCCGTGCTCAACGCACCGGCTTCGATCCAGTCGCCCGGGCTCAGGCGCCCGAGCAGTTCGCGTTGTGCGGCGTCCACTTCGACCTCGCCGTCGAGGTGGGCGGCGAGCGCCAGCCAACGCAATTGCCGCGACAAGCCGGCGCCGCCGGACAGCAGCGACGCCAGATCGAAGGCCACGTGCTCGCGCGGCTCGAGGAAAAGCACGGAGCAACGGCGGATGCGCATCGAGAGTCCTGGGCGGCGGCGACGGTCGCGGCGCGGCGAGCGGATCGCCGCCGGCCGGTCACGCGGGCTCCGTATCATGCCCATCGCCGCACTGCCGTTCCAGCGTGCGCATCGCAACTGAACAGGTACGGCGCAGGGGCTCCGGACGCGCCTACGGTATCGCGCGAAGGCGCGAATGGCCGGCGATTCGGCGTTTTTGCGTGCTAGGCGGGTGAGCGGATGCTGTTCGCCGCTCCCCAACAGCGATAAATTCGGCCGCAGACAGACCCGCAACGGGTCTTCACAAGGGGAAACAGATGTCTATCGATAAGAATCCACAGAACGGGCACCCGCCGCTGGCACCCGAGGTCGCCGACCGCCTGCTCGATCTGCTCAGCTCGGACGACAAGTTCCGCACTGAATTCGCCAAGGACCCCGGCGCCGCATTGCAGAAGAGCCTCGGCCTCGCGCCGCAGCAGACCCAGGCGGCGCTGGCCGGCGCCAGCTGCCTGCGGGTCAACTCGCTGGCCAGCAAGGAAGAAGTGCAGGCTGCGCGCGACGAACTGCGCGGTAATCTGACCGCGGCCGGTGCGCATACGGTGGTGTTCATGCTCGAAGTCGGCCAGGTGCAGGCCAGCCTCGGCGGCGGCTCGGGCGGCACCGTGGCTTGAATGCAGGCGCGACGGGAGGCGGGGGCCTGCCGTCGCGCTGACCGATCCTATCGGTCGCGAAACACCAGCTCGAAACACCGGTTCGAAGCAACCGTTCGGAAAACGCGGTTCGGAGCGCTAGTCCGAGCACCAGTTCGAAACGACCGGCCTGCGCGTCTGCGCAGGCCGGCACCGCCATGCGGATCAGCCGCCCGGCTTGACCGCGGCGACGGCGACGGCGGCTTTCGCCGTGTCGCGCTGCGCCGCCGAAGCATCGGCGACGTTCATCGCTAGATACACCTGAGCCCCGGCCGGATCGGCATAAGCGCGGCCGCGATGGGCGGCGATCCAGCGGGTTTCGGTCGCGGCCTCGTCCTTGCGGCCGGCCGCGAGCAAGGCGTCGCGCAAGGCGACGTGGGCCTGGAAGGGTTCGCTGCCGTCGCTGAGTCCGCGCAATTCACGAATCGCCTCCTCGGGTTTACCGGCCAGGCGCAGTTGCTCGGCGCGCGCGACCTGCAGCAATTTGCGCGACACGCTGCTGCCGCTGGTGTTGACCGCCTTGACCACGCGCGGCAACAGGCGCTCGGCCAGGGCGCGGTCGCCCTGGCGCTGAGCCAGGCGCACCGCGGCCAAGGCACTCAAGGCCAGATCGTCCTGGTCGGCACTGTTCGGCTTGCCGGCGTCGGCCAGCACCGCATCGGCGAACAGCTCGATCTCGGCCGAGGTCGGCCGGTCTTTGCCGGATACGCTGCGCACCACCAAGTCGGTGAAGCGCAAGGGGTGACGCACCACGGTGGCGGCGCTGCGCGAGGCGCGCGCGGCCTCGCGCGCGATCTCGGCGGCCTTGGCGTACTGGCCCTGGTCCAGCGGCACGACGATGCGCTCGAACTGATCGGTCAGGTTGCCGCCGACGACATGCCCCGGCTTGGTCAGCGAATCCAGGATGCGGTTGGCCTCGTCGAACCGGCGCATCGCCGCCAGCGCCGAGGCGTGACGGCGGTTGGGCGGGTAATGGCCGCTGAGTTCGGCCTGCTTGAAGGAATCCAGCGCCTTGGCATAGCGCTCCTGCGACAAGTGGATGCGCCCGGCCAGCTCGAAGGCGACGTTGCGCAAGGGCTCCTGCGGCGCGGTCGCGGCGGTGGTCGCGGCCAGCGCGCTGTCGAAGCGGTTGGCGAGGAACTCCGACCACGCGTATTGATAGCGCCCGGCGAAGTAATCCGGATACACCCCCGCCAGCAGCTTCCATTTGCCCGGCGCGTGCAGCGACGGCTGCGGGCCGAACTCGGCCGCCCAGGCGTCGAGGTACAGGGCTTCGCGCGGGGTCAGGTGGTCGCGCAGTTCCTGCGCGCGCTCCAGGTAGGGCCTTGCGCTGTCGCTGTCGGCGTTGCTGACGTAGACACGCATGATGCCCATGTGCGCCAGGGCGAATTTCTGGTCGATCTGGACCGCGCGCTGGAAGTACTGCTGAGCCTCGTCGAACTGGCGATGCGCATAGGCCTTGCTGCCGAGCGCATAGGCGCGCAGCGCATCGAGGTTGCCGGTCGCGACTTTCGGCAACGGCTCGGAATCCTTGTCGATGCTCTTGAGCGCTTCGCCGAGCTTGCCGCGCAGCGCGGTGGTGACCTCGTCGATCGAGGTCAGCGCCGAGGCCGCGCCGACGCCGTCGGCCGACTCGGCGTACACCGTGGTCTGGGTGTGCGGGTCGATCACTTCGGCGCTGACCCGCACCCGCCCGCCGACCTCGGCCACCGTCGGCAGGATCACCGCGCGCGCGCCATCGCGCAACGCGATCTCCGAGGCAACCGCGCGGTCGAGCACGGTGTCGACCTTGCGCTGCATGCGGTCGAGGGTGTCGCGCGCCTTGAGGTCGGACAACACGTTGACGTAGCGCGATTGCTCCAGGCTGATGCGGAAGGCCTGCTCCAGCGAATCGTCGAGCACGGCCTGCCCGGTCAGGTTGCGCAGGTCGCCGACCACCACCCAGTCGCGCTGGTTGAAGGCGATCGCCGGCTGCGGCCGGGTCGCGAACCACACGCCGGTGCCGATCATCGCGAGCAAGGCGACTTCGGCAGCGAGCGCGGCCGGACGCCGCCACAAGGGAATGTCGCGCCAGGCCTTGGGCCCGTTCGGCGGCGCGCGCAAGGGCGCGATGCCGGGCTCGCCGACCTCGTAGATTTCCTGCGGCTCGGGCACGCCCTTGAAGCGCCAGCGGCCGTGCGATTTCCACAATAGTTGCTGGCCGCGCTCGCCGAGTTCGCGCGCGGCGCGGTGCGCCAGCGGCTCGGCGATCGCCGACAGCAGGATCTGGCCGGGACGCGCGGTCGCCATCAGCCGGCCCGCCATCGGCTTGGCCAGGCCTTCGACTTCGACCGGCTTGGCGCCGACCTGTACCGCTTCGTCGCTGTTGCGCCAGGTCAGCACTTCGCCGACGTGCAGGCCGGCGCGGGCCTGCAGGGTCAGTTTGCGCGGCGCGCCGAGTTCGCGCAGGCCGCGGGCATAGTCGAGGGCGAAGCCGAGCCCGTCGATGGGCCGTTCGAACAACAGCAGCAAGCCGTCGGAACGGTCGATCAGGCGGCCGCGCCAACGCTGCTGCAACTGCAGCACCAGGCGGTCGTGCTCGCGGAACAGCGACGCAGCCGGACCGTCGCCGAGGCGTTCGACCAGGGTGGTCGAATCGCACAGGTCGGTCAGCAACAACGTCCGCAATTGCGGCCCGTCGGCGTTGGGTCGGTGGGCGTCGTTCATGACGGCATCCTTGTCGACGCGGCTCATGCCGACGTCAGTTCCGCGTCCTGCCAATGCACGCGGTTGCCGCCCAACCGCTTGGCCTGGTACAGCGCGCCGTCGGCGTGCGCATACCAGTCATTCCATTCGTGCTTCGCGCTGACCAGGCAGGCGCCGACGCTGACCGGACAGATGGTCGGCGGCGACTGCGGAATCAGCAGCAAGCCGTGCACGGTCGAGACGATGAAGTCGGCGAAGCGCATCACGTCCTGGCGCGTCGAGGCCGCGACCAGCAGACAGAATTCGTCGCCGCCGAGCCGGCAGGCGATGTCCTCGGGGCCGGCCACCGAGCGCAGGATGTTGGCGACGCTCTGCAGCACGCGGTCGCCGACCAGATGACCGTGATCGTCGTTGACCTGCTTGAAGCGGTCGCAGTCGATCAGGATCAGTCCCATGGTGTCGGGCATGCCGACGCTGCGGCTTTCCTGCAGGTGCAGGGTCAGGCCGCGACGGTTGTACAGGCCGGTCAGGTCGTCGGTACGGATCAGCTCTTCGGTCTGGTTGAGCTGATGGGTCGTCGCATACAGGCTGTCGAGCGCCGCTTCCAGGTCCTGGTTGCGACGGCGCAGGCGCCGGATCAGGCTTTGTTCGTTGAGCACCACGCGCATGATCGCGCGGCGCAGGAAATACGAGACCAGGGACGGGTCGCGGTCGACCAGCCTTTGAAATTCTTCGTGGCGCAGCTCGACCAGCAGGCCGTCGGTGGCGGCGATCGCATCGGCGCTGCGGGCGTGGTCGCCGATCAGCAGGCCGAGCTCGCCGAAGAACTCGCGCACGCCTAGGCGCTTGGTGACCAGGTCGTCGCCGAAGTCGAGGACGATCGCGCCGCGCGCGATCACGAACATGGTGGTGCCGAGCTCGCCGCGGCGGAACAGCACCTGCCCGGCTTCGACCCGGCGCGGCCGCCCGATCTCGGCGAACAGCTCGAATTCGCCAGGCGTCAGCACGGCCATAGCCACGTCCGTTGGCGCCGCGGTCGTCGTCGAGTTGTCGGTTTCGCGGCCCATCGAGGGCACCGCCATGTCGCGATTCATCCCGATCTCCCCACACCCCTCATCCTGTGGGGTTCCACCAGCAGGATAGCATCTGGTCTGAACTGCTAACGCGGGTTTGCCGCCGAAACGGCCAGCCCGCGCCGGCATCCGGGGACCATTGCGCCGCCATTACGTTGCAATAGCGTGGCCGCGGCGACAAGGTGTTGCGCGAAGGAAACAGCGCAAAGCTTGCGTTTTTCGCGGGAAGAGCCGGCCCGGACGAAGTCGCGGCGGCCTGTTCATGGTGATGGGCCGCGTAGCCTTCGACCCGCCCGGACCGGGTGCCCGCCAGCGCTCAAGCGCATCGACGGTCCGGCGCCGAGGGCTAGCGCCCACCGTCGCACACTTGAACAGGGCTACGGCGATCCGGATGCGGCACGCTCGCCGGGCGCGACCTCCGAACGCCCTCCCCGGCGCTATTCCCTATTCCCTATTCCCTATTCCCTATTTCCCATTCCCGACCGTCGCTCCCCGCAACGAAAAAGGGCCCCTTGCGGAGCCCTTCCTCGTCCCTATCCCCTTGCGACGTGCGGACGACGGCTCAGGCGGCGGCCTTGCTGTCGTCGTGGAACTGTTCTTCCTCGGTCGACCCCTTCAGCGCCACGGTCGAGGACTGGTTGCCCTGGATCGTCTGCGTCACCGCGTCGAAATAACCGGTGCCGACCTCGCGCTGGTGCTTGACCGCGGTGAAGCCCTTCTCGGCGGCGGCGAACTCGGCTTCCTGCAGCTCCACGAACGCGCTCATCTGGCGGCGCGCATAGCCGTGGGCGAGGTTGAACATGCCGTAGTTGAGGCTGTGGAAGCCGGCCAGGGTGATGAACTGGAACTTGTAGCCGTAGCGGGCGATTTCCTTCTGGAACTTGGCGATGGTGGCGTCGTCGAGGTTCTTCTTCCAGTTGAAGCTCGGCGAGCAGTTGTAGGCCAGCAGCTTGCCCGGGAACTTGGCGTGGATGGCCTCGGCGAACTTGCGCGCGAACTCCAGGTCCGGCTTGCCGGTTTCGCACCACACCAGGTCGGCGTAGGGCGCATAGGCCAGGCCGCGGCTGATCGCCTGGTCGAGACCGTTGCGGGTCTTGTAGAAGCCTTCGACGGTGCGCTCGCCGGTGGTGAAGGGCTGATCGTTCGGGTCGATGTCGGCGGTCAGCAGGTCGGCTGCCTCGGCGTCGGTGCGCGCGACGATCAGGGTCGGCACGCCCATGACATCGGCGGCCAGGCGCGCGGCGACCAGCTTCTCGACCGCTTCGCGGGTCGGCACCAGCACCTTGCCGCCCATGTGGCCGCACTTCTTCACCGAAGCCAGCTGGTCTTCGAAATGCACGCCGGAAGCGCCGGCCTCGATCATGCCCTTCATCAGCTCGAAGGCATTGAGCACGCCGCCGAAGCCGGCCTCGGCGTCGGCCACGATCGGCTGCAGGAAGTCGACGTCGCCGCTGCCTTCCGAGCACTGGATCTGGTCGGCGCGCAGCAGGGTGTTGTTGATGCGGCGCACGACCTGCGGCACCGAGTTGGCCGGGTACAGCGACTGGTCGGGGTACATCTCGCCGGCGATGTTGGCGTCGGCGGCGACCTGCCAGCCCGACAGATAGATCGCCTTGAGCCCGGCCTTGACCTGCTGCATGGCCTGGTTGCCGGTCAGCGCGCCGAGCGCGTTGACGAAATCTTCGGTGTGCAGCGACGTCCACAGCTTGTTGGCGCCGAGCTTGGCGATCGAATGCTCGACCGGCACGGTGCCGCGCAAGCGCACCACGTCCTCGGCCGAATACGGACGGGTGATGCCGGCCCAACGCGGGTTGGTGGCCCAGTCGTTACGGAGTTGATCGGCGGTCGGCAGGGTGTGGCTCATGACTTCGATTCCTTACGTATGGGTCGTGTGACGTGGGGTGTGGTGTGCTTGTGGATAGGAGCGGCGCCAGCCGCGACCTCGGGTTGGCCGACGTGGTTGCGGTGCCACGCTCGCGGTTCGCGCCGCGCCTACCCACAGCGGGTCAGTCGATGCGTTCGTAGGCCGGCAGGGTCAGGAACTCCGCGAGCGTGCCGGCGTGGGTCAGTGCATCGAGCATCGCGATGGCTTCGTCGAGCTTGCTGCCGCCCGGCAGCTTCATGCGGTCGGCGAGCTTGCTCGGCAGGCCGATCAGGGCGCGTTCGAGCAGGGCGAAATCGAGCGGCGTGCCGTCGTCGAGGAACAAGCCATCGGCGTGCAGCCATTGCCACAGCTGGGTGCGGGCGATCTCGGCGGTGGCGGCGTCTTCCATCAGCCAGTGGATCGGCACGCAACCGTTGCCTTCGAGCCAGGCGGCCAGATAACGCACGCAGACTTCGACGTTGCCTTCGAAACCGCTGCGGGTGATGGTGCCGAACGAGGGCTTGATCAGGTCGTCGCGGATGATCAGCACGTCGTCGCGCAGCACGTGCTGCTGGTGCGGGGTCGGCATGCGCTCGTCGAAGATGCGCATCGCCAGCGGAATCAGCGCCGGGTGCGCGACCCAGGTGCCGTCGTGGCCGGCGGTGACTTCGCGCAGCTTGTCGGCGCGCACCTTGGCCAGCGCGGCTTCGTTGGCGGCCTCGTCGCCGCTGATCGGGATCTGCGCGGCCATGCCGCCCATCGCATGCGCGCCGCGCTTGTGGCAGGTCTGGATCAACAGTTCCGAATAGGCGCGCAGGAACGGCTGGGTCATGGTGACCTGGCCGCGCTCCGGCAGGACCTTGTCGCGGTGCGCACGGAAAGTCTTGAGGTAGGAGAACACGTAGTCCCAGCGGCCGCAGTTGAGGCCGGCGATGCGGCTGCGCAGCGCGTGCAGGATCTCGTCCATCTCGAACACAGCCGGCAGGGTCTCGATCAACACCGTGACCTTGATCTGACCGGCAGCCAGGCCCAGCGCTCGCTCGACGTGGTCGAGCACCTCGTTCCACAGCTGCGCCTCTTCCATCGACTGCAGTTTGGGCAGGTAGAAGTACGGGCCGCGGTCCTTGGCGACCAGCGCGGCGGCGTTGTGGAAGGCGAACAGGCCCAGGTCGAACAAGCCGCCGGAGATCGGCGCGCCGTCGACGCGCAGGTGCTTCTCGTCGAGGTGCCAGCCGCGCGGCCGCACCATCAGCACCGCCTGCTCCTCGAAGGGCTTGAGGGTGTAGTGCTTGGAGCCGTCCGGTGCCATCCAGTCGAGGGTGCCGGCGACCGCCTTCTTGAGCGCACGCTGGCCGGTCAGCAGGTTGGCCCAGGTCGGCGCGGTGCTGTCCTCGAAGTCGGCCATGTAGACCTTGGCGCCCGAGTTGAGGGCGTTGATGACCATCTTCGGATCGCAGGGACCGGTGATCTCGACGCGGCGGTCGAGCAAGGCGGTCGGCAACGGCGCGACGCGCCAGTGGCCGGCGCGGATCGCGGCGGTGTCGGTGCGGAAGTCCGGCAGGCCGCCGGCATCGAAGAAGGCCTGGCGCTCGCGGCGGGCGGCGAGGCGGGCCTGGCGCACCGGCTCGAAACGGCGGTGCAGCCCGGCGAGGAACTCGAGGGCGGCCGGGGTCAGCAATTGCTCCTGTCCGGCCAGGCTGGCCGTGAGCTCGATGCCGTCACCCGGCTGACGTTGCTCCTGTTGCGGTTGCTGCCATTGCGCGATCACTGCCGACATCGGTGCGACTCCTGGGGGGATCATCCTTGGGGGGATCTGGCGGCTCCCGACGAGCCGGCCTCTTGCCCCAGACCATGCGCTGGCGTCTTGTATTTGACAATCAAGTTTTTTCAATGCATATCATTTAAGTAACTTATAAGTACTTCTCATGTGGCCACGACACGCAGCCTAAGTCCGCGATTTGCTTACAAAGGCGACCGGCTCAAGCCGCTGCGCGCCTTCTGCCAGACCGCGCGCCTGGGCTCAGTCTCACGAGCTGCTGAGGCGCTATACCTGAGCCAACCGGCCGTGACCCTGCAATTGCAGGCGCTGGAGCGCGAGATGGGGGTGCGCCTGCTCGAGCGCAGCGGCCGCCGCCTGGCCCTGACCCGCGAGGGCCAGGAGCTGTACGAACTGGCCCGCCCCCTGGTCGAAGGCCTGGACGCCCTCGACGGCACCTTCCGCGAGCGCATCCGCGGCCTGGACGCGGGCGAACTCAATGTCGCCGCCGGCAGTTCGACCATCCTGTATCTGCTGCCGAAGATCGTCGAAGCCTTCCGCGCCGCCCACCCCGAGGTCCGCCTGACCCTGCACAACGTCACCGGCGCCGGCGGCCTGGACCTGTTGCGCTCGGATGCGGTCGACCTGGCGGTGGGCTCGATGCTCGACGTGCCCGGCGACCTCAGCTACGCCCCGGTCTACCGCTTCGAGCCGATGCTGATCACCCCGCGCGATCACCCGCTGGCCAAGCTCGACACCCTGACCCTGCAGGACCTCGGCCCCTACGGCCTGATCCTGCCGCCGCAGCGGCTCACCACCTACCGCATGGTCGACGTGGTGTTCCAGCAGAACCGGGTGCCGTACACGGTCGCGCTCGAAGTCGGCGGCTGGGAGGTCATCAAGCAATACGTGGCGATGGGGCTCGGCATCAGCATCGTCACCGCGATCTGCCTGACCGACGCCGACCGAGCGCGTTTGTCGGCGCGTTCGCTGGCCGAGTATTTCCCTTCGCGCAGCTACGGCGTGGTGGTGCGCAAGGGCAAGTACCTGTCGCCGCAGGCGCGCGCCTTCACCGAGCTGATCCAGCCGGACCTGTTCGTGCGCGGCGATTACTACGCGACCGGCCAGTCCGACCGCTGATCGCCGATCGCTTACGCCCAAAAGAAAGGGGCGGGAGCTCGCGCTCCCGCCCCGTCGAAGTCACTCGGACTTCAGTCTTGCCCAAGCTCGCATAGTGCAAGCTCGCTAGTTCAAATTCGCTAGCGCAGGCTCAGTACTGCACGCTCACGCGCACGCCGCTGAAGTCGGTCGTGCCGTACAGGCTCACAAAGACATAGCCGACCGGCGGGTTGTTGACGGTCAGCGTCTCGGTGTTGCCGCTCGCGGTCGAACGATAGTTGTGCGCCGAGCGCGTGGCCCAGCTGCCCAGCGTGTTGACGTAGAGATCGGCGTTGCCGGTGCCGCCGGAGGTGGTGATGCGCAACTGCGTGGTGCCCGCCGGCACGTTCAAGAACATGTAGACATACCCACCCGCCGACGCAGCCAGGTTGCTGCGCGAACAGTTCTTGCCGAGTTCGCGGGTATCGGCGGCACCGCATTCCGGCAGACCGCCGCCGCTGCTCACCGTCACGCTCTTGGCGACCGTGGTGCGTGCACCGCGGTTGTCGGTCACCGTCAGCTGCACCGCATAGGTCCCGGCCGCGGCATAAGTCTTGACCGGATTCGTCGCGGTCGAGCTGGTGCCGTCGCCGAAGTTCCACGAACGCGAAGCGATGCTGCCGTCGGCATCGGACGAGCCATCGGTGAAGCTCACCTTCAGGCCTTCGATACGGGTGGTGAACGCCGCCACCGGCGGAGTGTTCGAGGTGCCGCCGGTAACCGTCACCGACTTGCTCGTGGTCGCCGTCGCACCGCGGTTGTCGGTGACCGTGAGCCGCACGGTGTAGGTGCCCGCGGTGGCGTAGGTCTTGCTCGGGTTGGCGGCGGTCGAGCTGGTGCCGTCGCCGAAACTCCACTGCCGCGAGGCGATGCTGCCGTCGGGATCGGACGAGCTGTCGCTGAAGTTCACCGTCAGACCGTTGGCGGCATGACCGAACGCGGCCACCGGCGACTGGTTCGGCGTGCCGCCGCAACCGGGCGCGTCCGGCGTGGCGACGCAGGGCAGCCAGGCACGGAAGGCGGCATCGTTGTTGCTGCCGATGCCGCCCATGAAGGTGGCGTAGCCGGTGTAGTTGCCGGGACGGAAGTAGCCCAGGATGCTGTTCACTTCGCTGCGGCGCTGCTCGAACATGAAACGCACCGCCAGATAACCCCAGCGATAGACCAGGTTCTGGCCGCTGTTGTAGTCGTTCTGATAGACCCGGCTGAGCGCGTAAGTACCGCGCGCGGCCTCGCTTTGCGCCGCCGTATTGGCCAGGTTGCGGTACGAGAACGACATGTACTCGGCGAAGCCCTCGACCCACCACACGGTCTTCTGCTTCATCGCCGCGTTGAAGTCGCCGAACATGTTGAAGCGGCCGTCGAGGTAATGGATGTATTCGTGGGTCAGGTTCCAGATCTCGAAGGTCTGCGGCCGCATCCATTCGGCCTCGTAGGCGATGAAGCGCGCCTGGTTGCCGGTCGCGGCCGGGTTGCCTTCCAGGTACATGCCGCCGTTGTTGGTGTTGATGCCGTACAGCGCGCCGGCATAAATGCCGTAGTCGGTGCTGCTGTCGAACACCACCATTTCCAGCGCGGCGTTCTGGTCGTTCGCGACCGGCACGCCGCCGGTGGCCATGGTCTGGTGGAAATAAGTCTCTTCGCCGGCGACGATCGCGCAGGTGTCGGCCAATTGCGCGGCGGTCATCGCCTGCGCGCGCAGGCGCAGGGTCGGACTGCAGGTGTGGCGGACCGGCAACGCCGCCGCGTCGACCCGGGCCTTGAAATCGCACAGGCCGTAGTAGCCGCAATTGGCCTTGTCGAAGTAATCGACCATCTCGCCGATGCCGACCCACAGGCGCGCGGTCGGGCCCGTCACCGAGGACCGGTCGAGCAGCGTCTTCGCCCGCGACTGGGCGATGCTCTTGACGTTGCCGGTGTATTGCAGGAAGCGGCCGATCTCGCGACCGGCGTTGGCCACCAGATAGTCGTCGGCCTGGCCCAGCATCGCGAAGTGGGTGTTGGCGAAGTTGTACAACGTGTCGACGATCGAGGGATCGGCCTGCACCGCGGTGCGGAACGCTTCGTCCTGGTGGCCGCGGAAGGTCACGTTGTAGGCGTTGTTGACCGCCACCTTCATCCAGTAATACGCGTTATAGCTGCTGTTGTAGCTGTCGAGCAGGCGCTTGACCACGTACAGATAGCGCGCGTTCTCGATCGAACTGTCGATCAGGGTGACGAACTCGGCCAGGGTTTCGCCGTGCACGTCGTTGACCAAGCCGAAATTCGCGTTGGCGGCGAAGGCGTCGAGCGCCGGGCGGATCGCATTCTTCAGCGGCGCGCCGTAGCTGCCGACGCTGGTGTCGTAGAACTGCACGTAGTAACCGGCGCGCAGGAACAGCACCAGTTGCAGGGTGCTGCCGGCGTTGGTGCCGTTGTAGTCGCGCGCGGACGTGGCCAGGGCGTTGGCGATGGTCACCATCTGCGCTTCGCGGAAGGTGCCGTAGGCGGTGGTGCCGCTCAGGCCGAACAATTGGTTGATGCAATCGGTGTCGGCGCTTTTGACCGCGGCGACCAGGGCGGCGCCGCTGAGGCTGGCGAACTGATTGGGGTCGCAAGCCGCCTCGGCCGCCTGCAGGCTGCGCGCGCTGAACTTGGCCAACGACGGCCGCTGCAGGATGTCGCGACGCGCGTCGGCGCCGTCGTAATCGGTGTCGGCGCGTTCGCGCAACAACGGCTGGTAGGGAATGCGCAGCGAGGGTTCGGCGGCGCGGTCTTGCTGGTGCGCATCGAATATCTGCCGCTCCGTCGCTGGCGATTTACGCACCGCGGCGACGCGCGCGGCGGCCGTCTGCGCGGCCATCGCGCCATGGCCGACGGCGAAGCCGGCGGTTTGCAGCGGGGATCGAGCCGAGCCGGATTGAACCGAGTCGGATTGGATCGAACTCGATTGCAGCGGGCCCGATTCGGCGGACGCGCCGCTCAACACGTCCCAGGGCAAGGCATAGCTCAGAAAGCTGACGGCGGTAACGACGGCGCCAAGCATGAGGGCTTGGGTCGGCCCCGGTTTGGGTGCAAAAGACATCGCATTCTCCTTTGATTGGACGTCGGGCCCGATGCGGCGGCGACATGCGGCCTGGCGATCGGGTCCGTGGCTCCGGATTGCGGAAAGTCATCGACGGTCGAACGAGTGGATGAGGGCTGCTCTCCTTGCTCGGTGAGTTGCGGCTCGGTGGTCGGGACGCGCGCATCGCGCACGTTCGTGGGGGACGGGACGGCCAGTGGCTCCAGGACAGGCGCGGCAGACGTCGCGAATCGGTCGGCGCGCGTTGGCGCAGCCCCATCCGCCGGGCAGCCGGGTTCGCGGTGCAGGCCTGGCCTGCCCCTCGATCGGTCCCGAGTCTGTTCACCGGCGGGCCCCCTGCCAGGCCGGTCACACGCCTGACATGTCGCCAGGCTATTTTGTATACCGTATACGGTATCTGCTAACTTGGACCGATTCCGTGACGTCAGTCTGTGGAGACGATCACCGTGCCAGGCAGACGCCCGTGCGCCGACGGACGGCGATCCGCGTCACCGCCCTGCCTGAGGCCAAGACCGCCCATTCGACGCCGGCCCCGGCCGCGCTTTCGCGAACCCGGATTCGAATCAGGCGACGCTCGCCAGCCTTGCTTTCCGACCCTACCCTCGCCCAGGCGCACGCAGGCGACCACCTCGCCCCCGGGCAGGCCGCAGGCGCTGGCGGTTGGGTAGACTGAACGCATGAGCATCGTCCCCCGTTCGCTATCCGACCAAGCCTTCGAAGTGGTCCGCGAACGCATTTTGTCGACGCAGATTCCGCCGCTCGCACCGATCCGCCAGGAGCTGCTCGCCGAGGAACTCGGCATCAGCAAGATCCCGCTGCGCGAAGCGCTGGGCCGGCTGGAACAACAGGGCTTGTTGAGCTCGCATCCCAACCGCGGCTTCTTCGTGCCGGCGATGACCGCCAGCGAGGCCGAGGAAGTGTTCGCGCTGCGCCTGAAGATCGAGCCCGACGCCGCCGCGCATGCCTGTCTGGAAGCGAGCGAGGACGAACGCAAGGCCGCGGGGACGGCGCTGGCCGCGCTGGAAACAGCCTCGAAGGCCGACGTCCACAGCGCGGTGCGCTTCAACCGCACCTTCCACCTGTCGCTGGTGCGGCCGGGCGGCCGCCACGTCACCACCCAGTTGGTCGAACGCCTGCAGGTGCTGGCCGAACGCTATGTGCGCAAGCACCTGGAGCCGGAAGGCCGCGAGGCCCGTGCGAGCAGCGAGCACCACGAGATCCTCGAGGCCTGGCTGGCGCGCGACTCCGCGCGCGTGGCCGACCTGCTGTGCGCCCACATCGTCTCGACCTTGAACGATCTGCGCCTGCAGCTCGAACAGATCGACAGCACCGGCGAGGCCGGCAAACCCGGTGGCAAACGCGCCGGGCGTCCACGCAAATTAACGCGCCGGCAAACGCCCGAATAAACGCGCAGAAACCGGCGCGCAGCCGGTCAGGTCGGATCGGGTCAGGTCGTGCCGTGGTGCTTGCCCTGCCAGGGTTTGTACCAGTCCCGGATGCGGCGCATGTCGGCATCCATGTCGTCGCCGAGCTGGAACGCCTCGCCGATGCCGATGATCTTGTCGGGGTAGTGGAAATACGCCGGCACCACCGGCACGTCGGCGGCCTTGGCGATCTTCCAGAACCCGGCTTTCCAGCGCTCGACGACTTTGCGCGTGCCCTCGGGCGCGAGACCGAACCAGAAATGTTCCTGGGCGCGGATCATCGCCGCGGCTTGCTCGATCACGCCGTGCGCGGCGCTGCGGTTGACCGGGATCACCCCGAGCGAACGCAACAGACCGCCGAGCAAAGGCACGCGGAACAGCGAGTCCTTGCCGAGGACCTTCACGTCCAGGCCCATCGCCGCCTTGGCCGCGAACCCCCAGACGCCGTCCCAGTTGGACGAATGCGGCGCGCCGATCAGCACCGCGCGCGGAATGTCGGGAAAGGCGCCGACCATGCGCCAGCCGCCGAGCCGCAGGATGGTGCGGCCGACCCAGCGGGTGAAACGGTTGAAACGCACTTGCGGCACGTTCGGCGGCAAGGTCAGGACGATGTCGTCGCGGGCTGGCTGCTGCATGCGTGCTCCGTCAGTCCCAATTACTTTGCGAACGACCGCGCTTGGTCGTGCTGCGTTCGCGCTTGGCGCCGAGGCGGCGTTCCTTGGAAGCACGGCTGGGCTTGGTGGCGATGCGCGGCTTGGGCGCGCGCAGGCCGCTGTCGACGAAGGCGGCCAGGCGCACGCGGGCGTCCTCGCGGTTGCGTTCCTGGGTGCGGAAACGCTGCGCGCTGATCACCAGCACGCCCTCGGTGGTCACGCGCCGGTCGCGCTTGCTCAGCAAACGTTCGCGCACGGCGTCGGGCAACGAGGGCGATTGCGCGATATCGAAGCGCAATTCCACCGCTGTCGCGACCTTGTTTACGTTTTGCCCGCCCGGACCGGTCGAACGCACGAAGCGCTCGACCAATTCCTGTTCGGGAATCGTGATCGACAGATCCACCATGCTCTCCTCCGCCGGCGATTGTAGACCGGAGCGCGGTCGCGTCCATTACGCGGCATTGACGGGGCCCGGGCGAACCGCGGCTGAAGCCGGGCTTGACCGCGGCGGGCGGCTGTGCCGGCCGTCGTTGACGCGGCCGCGGACGAGGCGGACCATGCCGGGACCGGTCCAAGGAGGAAGTCCGTATGCGCCAGCGCCTGCCCCGTTCGCTCGCCGCAGCCCCGCTCACAGCGGTCCGGCTCGCAACAGTCATGGTCGCCGCACTGTTCGCCGCCGCGCCTGCCGCGGCGCAGGACGCCTACCTCGACCCGGCCAATGTCGACGCCATCGCCTCGCCGCGTGCGCAGCGGCAAACCCTGCAATCGGCCCAGGCCATCGCCGAGGCGGTGGTCGGGCGGCCGGCGAATTCGACCGACCAGGAGATCCTGCGCAAGTACGCCGGCGTGCAGAGCGGCTTCATGCAGCAGCTGCAGAATGCCGCCAGCGCCGCCACGGCCAGCCAGTACGACGACGGTCGCCGGGACAACCGCTACGACGACAGTAACTACGGCCGCGACGCCTACGGCAACGTCTACGACCGCAACGGCTTCGAGCAGAGCAACGGCGGCTTCAGCGCCTCTGAGCTGCAGGCGCTGACCCAGCTGTCGCGCACCCCGGAGGGCCGCCGCGTGCTGGAGCAGATGGCGCAGCAGGGCTACGGCGCCGGCGGCGGCAACGGCTACGGCTCGGGCACACCGAAGCAGGTGTTGCGCGACGCCTTCCTGCAGGACCTGCTCAATGCGGCCTCCAACGCTGCCGCGCGTCCGGTCTATCGCCAGTACGAACGCCGCCCCTGATCGCCTCGGCGTTCGGGCGACCCCGGTAAACCCCACGACGGCGGCCGCGTTGACGGCCGGCGCGCGGCCACGGACGATGCCGTCCCCCTTCAAGGAAGAACACCCATGATCAAGCTGTCCCGCGGTCTCTCCATCGCCTTGCTGAGCGCCGCGCTGTGCGCGGCGCCGGCGTTCGCCGCCCGCCCGAGCGACGCCCAGATCGACCAGCTCATGCAGTCGATGAACTACGAGCGCATGAAGGGCGAAATGCTCAAGCAGATGCGCGAATCGGCCGAGATGATGGCCGTGGCCGAAGCCGGCGACCGGCTCGACGACAAGCAACGTGAAGCGCTCACGCGCAGCCTGACCCGACAGATGAGCATGGTCGAGCAGATGCTGGACTGGAAGGCCGTCGCGCCGATCTACCGCAAGGTCTACGGCGAAACCTTCGATGCCGCCGAAGTGCAGGCCATCATCGATTTCTACGGCAGCCCGGCCGGGCGCAGCATCATGGAGAAGATGCCGCAGGCGATGGGCCGGACCATGCAGGAAATGCAGCCGCTGATGAGGAGCATGTTCGAGCGCATGCAGCGCGAGCTGCGCGACGAGGTCAAGGACATCGTCGATGGCGACGGCAAGACCGCACCGGCACCGCCTGCACCGCCGGCGCCTCCCAGCGCGCCCCAGCCTGCGGCGGGCGGCTGAGCCGGCTTCGTCGCTAAGGCGCAGGAGCAGTCCCCCTGTCCCCTTTTCCAAAGGGGAAACTGCGCGCGGGTCAGGGCGCGTCGCCCTTAAACGGCGGGCGCCGTCTCGAACAAGGCCAGGGCCTTGGCGAACTCCGCGTCCGGCGGCGCCACCGCGACGATGCGTTCGCCGCTGAGCGGGTGCAGGAACGACAAGCGCTGCGCGTGCAGCAACATGCGATGGATGCCGAGCATGCGGAAGCTGCGGTTGTGGCGGCCGTCGCCGTGGCTGGTATCGCCGATCAGGTGATGCGACAGGTGTTTGAGGTGGCGACGGATCTGGCGGAAGCGCCCGGTCTGCGGCTGCGCCAGCAGCAGCGCATAGCGGGAGGTCTCGAAACCCGCCGACGGCAAGGCCAGCTCGGTACGACCGAGGCAACGAAAACGGGTCTGCGCCGGTTTCTTGACCGGCTTGCCGGGCCCGCCGTCGAGGTCGTGATCGACCTCGAACGCATCCTCGGCCGGCCAACCTCGGCACACTGCCAGGTAGTCCTTCTCGACTTCGCGCGACATCAGCACCTTGCCCAGGGCCGAGGCCGCTTCGCGATCGAAGGCCAGCAACAGGCAGCCGCTGGTGGCGCGGTCGAGGCGGTGGACCAGGAAGATCGGCCGGCCGAACTGCGCGCGCAGGCGGTCGGCGGCGAAGTCGGTCTCGCCGCGCGCGAGCGCGCTGTCGTGAACCATCAGCCCCGCCGGCTTGTCGATGATTGCGATCGTCTCGTCGGCGTACAACACCGGCAAGCCGGCGGCGGCCACGTCCGCGCGCGGGCCGGCGTCTGAATCTGGGGTCGAACTGAACGTCGGGTTCATGAGGCCGTACACAGGCGCTAGGGTAATCAACCGCTATCTTCGTTTATTACGCCGAACGCTCACAGTGCGCCCATAAGACATTCAACGCTCACAGAGCGCCCATCGGGCATTCAACGCCCGCAGCGTCACCGAACATCAAGCGCTCCTGCGCCATCGAACATTCCAGGATTCTCATGCCTCACTACCGCACGCGTCTCGCCCCGCTCGCCGTCTCGCTCGGCCTCGCCCTCGGCTTGGCCCTGTCGCCGGCCCAGGCCGAATCGCCGAAGCCGCCGGCCGGGGTCAGCGCCGGCCCCTGCGTCGAGGGCATTTGCGAGTACCGCTTGAGCAACGGCCTGCGCGTGCTGCTGTTTCCCGATGCCAGCCAGCCCACGGTGACGGTCAACCTGATCTACGGCGTCGGCTCGCTGCAGGAGAACTACGGCGAGACCGGCATGGCCCACCTGCTCGAACACCTGTTGTTCAAGGGCACGCCGCGCCATCGCGATATTCCCGCCGAAATGAAGAAGCGCGGCATCGGCTTCAACGCCGAGACCTCGCTCGACCGCACCAACTACTTCGCTTCGTTCCCGGCCAACGACGCCACCCTGGACTGGCTGCTCGGCCTGGAAGCCGACCGCATGCTGCATTCCGACATCGCCCGCAAAGACCTCGACAGCGAAATGACCGTGGTTCGCAACGAGATGGAAAGCGGCGAGAACAGCCCGGTCGCGGCGCTGATGCAGCGCGTGCGTTCGACCGCCTACCTGTGGCACCACTACGGCAACAGCACCATCGGCGCGCGCAGCGACGTCGAAAACGTGCCGATCGAGCGTCTGCAGGCTTATTACCGCGCCTGGTACCGGCCCGATAACGCCACCCTGGTGCTGGCCGGCCGGCTCGACCCCGCCGCCACCTTGAACGCCGTCGCGCGTCATTTCGGCCCGCTCGCCAAGCCGTCCGAGCCGATGCGCAAGTTCTACACCCTCGATCCGGCCCAGGACGGCGAGCGCGACGTCACCGTGCGCCGGGTCGGCGACATCCGCCTGTTGATGGCTGCCTACCACGTGCCCGCCGGCACGCATGCCGATGCCGCCGCGCTCGGCGTGCTCGACGAGGTGCTCGGCCACGTGCCGGGTGGCCGCCTGCACAAGGCCCTGGTCGAAAGCGGCCTGGCCGCGAGCGTCGGCGGCAGCAGCGAGCAACGCCAGGACCCCGGCCTGATGAGCGCGCTCGCCGCGGTACCGAAGGACGGCGATGCGGCCAAGGCCGAACAGGTGCTGATCGCCCAGCTCGAGCAGATCGAACGCCAGCCGGTCACCGCCGCCGAAGTCGAGGCCGCCAAGCAGCGCCTGCGCAACGGTTTCGAGCTGGCCTACACCAATGTTTCCGGCGTCGCGATGGGCCTGTCGGACGCGGTCGTCGCCGGCGACTGGCGCTTGTACTTCCACTACCGCGACGCGCTCGAAAAAGTCAGCGCCGACGACGTCAACCGCGTCGCCCGCCGCTACCTGACCGCGAGCAACCGCACCTTCGGCCGCTTCGTCCCGACCGACGCGCCGCAGCGGGTCGAGATCCCCACCGCGCCGAGCGCCGCCACGGTACTGCAAGGCTATACCGGCAAGACCGCGATCGAGGCCGGCGAACATTTCGATCCGACTCCGGCCAACATCCAGGCCCGCACCGAGACCGTCACGATCGACACCGGCGTCGGCGGCGGACTCAAGCTCGCCCTGCTGCCGAAAAAGACCCGCGGCGCTACCGTCACCGTCTCGGCCTCGTTCAACTTCGCCGACCTCGCCGCACTGAAAGGCCGCGAAGTCGCCGGCAGCATCGCCGGCGCCCTGCTGATGCGCGGCAGCGAAGGCTTGAGCCGCCAACAGATCGACGAGCGCTTCGAAGCGCTCAAGACCACCGTCGGCATCAGCGGCAGCATGCAGTCGGCGCGGATCAGCCTGACCACGCGCCGCGAGCACCTCGGCGAAGCGCTCGCACTGGCGGCCAAGGTGCTGCGCACGCCGACCTATCCGGACAAGGAATTCGAGCAGTACCGCCTGCAGGCGATCACCGGCATGGAGGCCTCGCGCCAGGAGCCCGGCAGCATCGCCGGCATCGCCATGGCCCTGCATTTCGACCCCTGGCCGGCCGGGCATCCGCTGCACGCGATGAACCTGGACGAGTCGCTGGCGGCGATCAAGGCGCTCAAGGTCGACGACGTCCGCGCCTATCACCGCGACCTGTACGGCAGCGCCGAAGGCCAGATCAGCGTGGTCGGCGATTTCGACCCGGTTGCGCTGAAGCAACAACTGCGCAGCCTGTTCGCCGACTGGCGCCCCAAGCACGCGTTCGCGCCGATCGACACCCGCTACACCGCGGTCGCCGCCGAACAGCGCCGCTTCGACACCCCGGACAAACCCAACGGCGTGTTGCTGGCGCGCGCCAACCTGTCGCTGAAGGACACCGATGCCGACTTCCCGGCCCTGGTCGCGGCCAACTACATCCTTGGCGGCGGCACCATCAAATCGCGCCTCGGCGACCGCATCCGCCAGCAAGAGGGCCTGAGCTACGGCGTCGGCAGCGACCTCGACGCCGACAGCAGCCGCAGCGGCGTCGACGACGCCGGCAACTGGTCGATCGAAGCGATCGCCGCGCCGCAGAACCTGGACAAGGTCGAGCGCGCGATGCGCGAGGAACTCGCACGCCTGATCAAGGATGGCGTCGGCGCCGACGAACTGCGCGATGCGGTGTCCGGCCTGCTGACCCAGCGCGAGCAGGCCCGCGCCTCCGATCCGGCGATCGCCGCCGGCCTGGCCAGCAACTTGTTCTATGGCCGCACCATGCAGTTCTCGGCCGACCTCGACGCGAAGTTCAAGGCCTTGACCGTCGACATCGTCAATGCGGCGATCCGCAAGCACCTCAAGCCCGAGCAACTGAGCGTCTATACCGCCGGCGATTTTTCCGCTGCGAAGAAGGCGCCGGCGGACAAATAGGGCCGAGCCAAAGCCTGTGGCTGTGGCTGTGGCTGTGGCTGTGCGCAGCTTCGCATTAGCGAAGGCAAACGAAGACCCGGAGGGCGGCCCGCAGGGATGCGGGCCGTTTTTCATCGGGACAGGGATGTCCCGTATGAAAAATCCCTGCGTATGCACCGCTCGTGCGGGCCTGTGATTCAAAGCAAAAGCATTTTTCTTTGGTGACTTTCTTTTGTTGCTTTAGACAAAAGAAAGTTACCCGCCGCTTTAGTGGCGGAAGCTTTTATCGTTTGATCTTGTTTCTTCAGAAGCCTCAAGCAGAGCAGAGCTTCCGTCCGCTACGCGGCCGGGTTACTTTCTTTTGCTAAGCCCAAAAGAAAGCTAACCAAAGAAAAGGGCTCTCCTTGCAAGGGCACAGGCCACGAGTGCGATGCTGTCGCCGGGATTTTTCGATAGGACATCCTTGTCCTATCGAAAAACGGCGCACGTCCTGTGCGCCGCCCTCCGGGTCTCCACTTGACCGGCAAAGCGGCAAAGCAGGTCAAAATCTCGGCAACGGCACGTGCGCCAACAGAGCAAGGTGCCCCATCAACCCGAGCTCTTGCTCCGCGGCCACGCCGCCAGCAGCGCCCACAGGCCGCCGAGCCCGGCAATCCACGACGAAGCCGGGATCGACCAGAACCTCGGCCCTCCCGATTCCATGCCGTACAGCACCGCCGCGACCACCAGCAGGCCGGTGCCGAGGATCGCCGCGACCGTGCGCCGCACCGCATCCTTGATCGTGCGATTGAGGTCGGTGATGTCCTGCGAGCGCATCTTCAATTCGTGCTGGCCCGACACTTGCTGGTTGAGCCAGCTGTGCAGCAGGCGCGGCATCTCCGGCGCGCGCGTGACCAACTCCGGCAAACGCTTGCGGAACTCGCTCGCCAGCCGCTGCGGGCTGTAGCGGTCCAGCAGGATGCGCTGCAGCACCGGCCGCGCCACCGCCCAGATGTCGAGCTTGGGATCGAGCAGACGGCCGACGCCTTCGATGTTGAGCAAGGTCTTCTGCAGCAGGATCAGCTGCGGCTGCAGGGTCAACTCGTAACGCTGCGCGGTGCGGAACAACTTCACCAGCACCTCGGCCAGCGAGATCTCGCTGAGCGGTCGGGTGAAGTAGGGCTCGCACACCGCACGCGTCGCCGCTTCGAGCTCGTCGATGCGGATGTGCGGCGGAATCCAGCCGGCCTGCACGTGCAGCTCGGCGATGCGGCGGTAGTCGCGGTTGAAGATCGCCATGAAGTTTTCGGCGAGGTAGTACTGATCCTCGTCCGACAACTGGCCCATGATGCCGAAATCCAGGGCGATGAAACGCGGATTGCTGCGCCGCGCCGGGTCGCTGTCGACCCAGATGTTGCCGGCGTGGGCATCGGCGTGGAAGAAATTGTCGCGGAACACCTGGGTGTAGAACACCCGCACGCCCTTGGAGGCGAGCGCGCGCCGATCGATGCCGGCGGCGTCGAGCGCGGCGATGTCGTCGGACGGAATGCCGTACACGCGCTCCAGGGTCAGCGCGCGTTCGCCGGTGTGCGACCAGATCACTTCCGGCACGTACATGTCGTCGCTGTCGGCCCAGAAACGGCGCAGCACGCTGGCGTTGGCGCCTTCGCGCTGCAGGTCCAGTTCGGCGGCGAGGGTGCTCTCGATCTCGGCGACGATGGCGCGCGGGCGGATCTTGTCGGCACTGGGATGAGCGCGGTCGACCAGGGCGGCGAGCGCCTTGAGCAAGGCGATGTCGCCGGCGATCTTGCCCTCGATGTCGGGACGCAACACCTTGACCACGACTTCGCGCGGCGGCTTGCCGTCCTGCGCCGGCAACCGCGCCGCGTGCACCTGGGCGATCGAGGCCGAGGCCAGCGGTTCGATGTCGAAGGATTCGAAAGCCTCGCCGATGCGGCGCTCGAGCGCGTCCTCGACGATCTTGCGCGCGGTTTCGCCGTCGAACGGCGCGACCCGGTCCTGCAGCAGGGCCAGCTCGATCGCGATGTCCGGCGGCACCAGGTCGCGCCGGGTCGAGAGGATCTGCCCGAACTTGACGAAGATCGGCCCGAGCTCCTGCAACACCAGGCGCAGGCGCGCACCGCGCGACATCGCCGCGATCTCGTCGGAAGCGCGCGGCACGAACGGGCGCGCAAGCTTGAGCCAGCGTTCGACCGGGGTGCCGTCGAGCAGGTCGTCGAGGCGATAGCGCAGCAGCACGCGGCCGATACGCCAGGCACGCACCGCCGACCTCATGCGCTGCGTCCTGCGCGGTCGCGCAAGCGCGCCACGCGTGCGGCCGCACGCTCGACGTCGTCGCGCAAGGTGTCGACATCGTCGTGGAAGGCGTTCAACTCATCGCGCGGGACCACGTCGCGCGATTCCTCGGTGACGTATTCGGCGGCGTTGCCGGCCAAGGCGCCGGCGGCATCGCGGGCGTGGCGCAAGGCGCCGGCGACGGTATTGGCGACCTGCACCCCGATCACATCGCCGAACACCGCGGTGAAGGGTTGCTGCCAGTCCGGATCGAAGCGTTCGGCCAGACGCTGCAGGCGCCGCGCCAGATCGGCGTCGCCCTCGATGCGCAGCTTGCCGACCGGTGCGGCATGATCGTTGCGCGCGCCGCCGAGCAGGTTGGGCAACTGCGACAGGATCGCGCCGAGGGTGCTGCGCACCGACAGGTCGGGTTCGTCGCTGTCGCGCACCGGCCCGACTTCGAGGCGCTCGCCGGCCACCACGATGCGCAGCGCCAGCGGCGGCGATGCCAGGTGCAGGGCGACGCTGCGGCCGTCGAGCGGGCGCAGCGCTTCGCGGGTGTCGGGATCGAGCGCGAGCGCGCGGTTCAGCGCGGCTTCGAGCGCGCGGCCGGCCATCGGCTTGAGCGCGTCCAGGGGCGAGGCGGTGTCGGTCATGCGGCCATTCTAGCCGGCGCGCGCCGGCCGGCTGTTACGCGGATGTCGAGGCCGCGCCGCCGGCCTGGGCATGGTGGGCGCGCACCCGCGCCAGGCCTTCGTCGAAACCGACCTGGGGCACGTAGCCGAAGTCGCGCCGGGCCGGCGCCATGTCGTACCAGTGCGTGGTCGACAACTGCTCGGCGAGGAAACGCGTCATCGGCGGCTCGCCCTTCAGCGGCAACACCGTCCACAGCAGCTCGCAGACCGCGCCGATGGCGTAGGCGGCGCGGAACGGCAGGGTCTTGTCGGCGGTCGGCGCGCCGACCGCGGCGAGCAAACCGTTGACCGTCTCGCGCACCGTGCGCGGCTCGCCGTTGCTGATGAAGTAGGCGCGGCCGGCGCAGGGCGCGCCCGGGGCGAGATGCTCGAAGGCGTCGAAATGCGCCTGCGCGGCGTTGTCGATATAGGTCGTGTCGATGCGGTTGTGGCCGTCGCCGACGAAGCGCAGCCGGCCGCTGCGCGCGCGTTCGACCAGGCGCGGCAGCAACTGGTTGTCGCCGACGCCCCAGATCAGGCGCGGGCGCAGGGCGACCGTGGCCAGGTCCGGCCCGTTGGCGGCGAGCACGGCTTTCTCGGCGATGGTCTTGGTGGTCGCATAGGCGGCCTTGAAGCCTTCGCCGTAAGGCACGCTGTCGGCGGTGCCGCCTTCGACCGGATGGGTGGCGCGGTGGGTCACGCTCGGGGTCGAGGTGTAGACGAGTTTGCCGATGCCGTGGGCGCGGCAGGCCGCGAGCACGTTCTCGGTGCCGACCACGTTGGCCTGGTGATAGCTCTCGTAACTGCCCCAGGCACCGGCCTTGGCGGCGTTGTGGAAGACCGCCTCGCAGCCTTGCGCGGCATCGATCACGGCCTGGCGGTCGGCGAGATCGCCGCGCAGCTGGATCACGCCGAGCGGTTCCAGCGCCGGATACAGGCCGCGATTGAAACTGACCACCTCATGCCCGCGCGCGACCAGGCCGCGGCACAGGGCCTGACCGAGAAAACCGCCGCCGCCGGTGACCAATATCTTCATCGTTGCTGCATCCGTGAAAGTGGTGAGTGCAGCGTGCGGCTGCGGAAACCTTGCGCATCATAGGCTGCGCGCGCCGGCCTTCGCCGTGCGTTGGCGAGGAAAAAGCAAATCCCCCACGTCCGCTGCGCGGCCGTTCGCCCCCTTTGCAAAAGGGGGCAACAGCGAGCCGTCGCTGCGCCGTCCATCGAGCTTTTAGCCCCCTCCTATCGAGTTCCCCCTTTGAAAAAGGGGGACCAAGGGGGATTTGCTCTTGCTTTTCGCTCGCCTCAGCCCTTGCGCGCCTGCACCGCCAGCTTCTCGCGCCCGATCTTGGCGTTATGGCGGATATCGACCGGGAAGCCCGGATGGAAACGGATCCGCTCGATACCCGCGGTATGCGCGTGCTCCGCGCCGATCGCGCGCAGTTCTTCGGCGATGCGCTCGCACTCGGCGCGCGCGGTGCGCGGTTCATGCAGCTCCACCCACAGCAACGGGGTCTGCGCACCGAAGGCGCCGGTGCCGACCAGGGCCGTGCGGCGCACCTTCGGGTGGGTGTTGAACACCGGCTCGACCTGTTCGGTGTACAGCGGGCCGCTCGCGGTTTCGACGCGATGGGTCTTGCGCCCGCAGAACCACAGCCGGCCTTCGCCGTCGAGATAGCCCAGGTCGCCCATGCGGTGGACGATGCGGTCGAGCCCGTCGCGCACTTCGCGGATCTTCGCCAGATGCGTCGCCGCATCGCGACGGAAATAGCTGTCGGTCGCGGTCGGGCCGGCCACGGTGATCTCGCCGACCACACCGTCCGGCAACACCAGGTCGTCGGACCAGTGTTCGATCGCGGCATCGTCGATGCGGATGATCCGCACCTCGTTGCGCTCGACCGCACGGCCCACGCAGGTGCCGGCGCCCTGCTCGGTCGCCGCGCGCGTGGACTGCAGTTCGCGGCCTTCGATCACCGCCACCGGCAGGCATTCGGTGGCGCCGTACGGGGTCCAGAACTGGGCGTCGCGCGGCAACAGCTCGCGCAGCGCCGCCACCGTTTCCGGCGGCACCGGCGCGCCGGCCGAGGTCACTCGCTTGACGCCCGGCAAGGCCTGGCCGTGCTTGGCCAACACCGCCATCAATGCCGGCGAACCGAACAACTGGTCGACGCCGAAACGGTGGATGGCATCGATCAGCTTGACCGGATCGGCCTGCGCCGGCCGGGTCGGGTCCATGTCGGGGATCACCGAGGTCAGGCCCAGCGCCGGATCGAACAGGGCGAACGGCGGGAAGGTCGGCAGGTCGACGCCGCCGGGGGCGATGCCGAAGGCTTCGCCCATCATGTCGATCTGGGCGACGAAATGGCGGTGGCGGAACACCACGCCCTTGGGCACGCCGGTCGAGCCGCTGGTGAACACGATCGCGGCGACTTCGTCGGGGCGGGTGTCGGCAAGCTGCGAGGGCGCGCCTTCGCCGTCGCGCTCGACCCGCGCCAGGGTGTCGTCGGCAAGGAAGGCGCGCCGGCCGGTGGTGATGCGGATACGCGCCGACTTCGCCCAGCCGAGCACGACGCGGGCGACGTGGGCCAGCGGAATGCCGATGAAGGCCTCCGGCTCTGCTTCGTCCAGGCATTGCCGCAGCGCGCGTTTGTCGATGCCCGGGTCGATCAGCACCGGCACCGCGCCGGCCTTGAACAGAGCGAACATCAACAGGAAGAACTCCGGCGACGGCCGCACCATCACCGCGGTGCGGGTGCCGCGCACGATGCCGCGCTTGGCCAGACCGGCGGCGATCGCATCGCTGCGGCGGTCGAGTTCGCCGTAGGTCAGCTCGACGTCGTAACTCGCCAGGCCGTCGCTGCGGCGCGTGCCCGGGCAACGCATCGCCACCCGTTCGGGCGACTGCGCCGCACAAGCCGGCAACGCAGCGGCGATGTTGCAGGTGTCGCTACGGCTCGCCGCAGCGGCGCCTGCTTCGATGGCGCCTGCTTCGATGACGGGTGCTGGCGTCGGGTTCGTCATCGGCTCAGCTCAAAGGGTGTCGGTCGAGGAAGGCGCGGATCTCCGGCACCAGCACCTCGGCCTGATCTTCCAGCACGTAATGGCCGGCATCGTCGAAAGCGTGCACCTGCGCCTGCGGCAGCGCATCGGTGAAGCCCTTGAGGAAGTGATGATCGAAAACGAAATCGCGCAGGCCCCAGCCGATGAAGGCCGGGCGGTCGGCGTATTCGGGCAGCTTGCGGCCCATCGCCTGCACCAGCGGCCAGGCCAGATCGCCGTCGCCGAGCGGAATGTCCTGGACGAAGCGCGAGGTGGCGATGCGGTTGGCCCAGGAGTCGTACGGCGCCAGGTAGGCGCGGCGCACGTCGGCCGGCATCGGCTTGACCACGCCCATGCGCGCGGCGCCGCCGGCGAAGGCGTTGAAGCCGCGGATCAGGCCGGTGCCGATCGCGGAATCGCGGCCCAGGCGCAGGCGCTTGGGCAGCGGCTTGGCCGCCGGCAGCGGGAAGGCGCCGGTGTTGGTGATGATCAGGCGCTTGATCTGTTCGGAATGCTTGAGGCCCCAGCCGAAGCCGATGCCGCCGCCCCAGTCGTGCACGGCCAGGGTCATCGGCCCGGTCACGCCGAGGTGCTGCAGCAGGCGCTCGACGTCGTCGACGCGCGATTGCAGGGTGTACGCGTAATGCGGCTGCACTGCCGGATCGTCGGAGGGCTTGTCCGACAGGCCCATGCCGACATGGTCGGGGACGATGCAGCGATAAGCCTTGCCCGAACTCGGGTCGCGCAGCGCCAGCACCAGCTTGCGCCAGTAATAGCTCCAGGACGGGTTGCCGTGCAGCATCACCACGACCTCGCCATCGCGCGGGCCTTCGTCGAGATAGCTCATCTCGATCCCGGGACGGACCTGGAAACGCTGCGGCTGGAAGGGGTAGTCGGGAAAACTGCGGCTGGAGGTCATCGGCGGCTCGTTGGCGGCACGCGAACGGGCGCGGACCTGGGCGGACAGGCGCCATTATCGGCTGCATCGGCCCGATGGGGAACGTTCCCGCCGCTTCGACGCCGGATCGATGCCGCTTCGACGACGTTGCCCGGCCGAAACCGCCGATCCTGGGGCCGCGCGCCGGATCGCCGGCGGCGCGGATCGAAACAAAACCTATCGTTTGAACATGCCGGCCCTGTGCGATTGCCGCGGTCCGCTTGTCGCACACTCCAGCCCCATGACGATTCGCATCCCGCCGCGGTGATCCATGCGTAGCAAGCTGTTCGTGCCCGGGTCGCGGCCGGAATTGTTCGCCAAGGCGCTGGCCGGTCCGGCCGATGCACTGTCGTTCGATCTCGAGGACGCGGTCGCCGAAAACGCCAAGGACGCCGCGCGCGCCGCGGTCGCGGCCTTCGTCGCCTCGGCGGCGGTGGCGGCCTCGCCCAAGGTCGTCATCGTGCGGGTCAACGACCCCGCCTCGCCGCACTTCGCCGCCGACCTCGCCGCGGTCGCGCGCACCGGCGTGACCCTGATCAACCTGCCCAAGATCGAATCGGCGAGCGCCCTGCGTGCGGCGGTCGCGGCGATCGAACGCGCCCAGGCCGACAACGCCGCCGCGCCGCCGATCCCGGTCCTGGTCAACATCGAAACCCCGCGCGCGCTCGCCCATGCCGCCGAGATCGCCGCCGCGCATCCGCGCGTGGCCGGGCTGCAACTCGGCCTGGGCGATCTGTTCGAGGCCGAAGGCATCGACCGCCGCGACCGCGCCAACGTGCATGCGGCGATGTTCGCCGTGCGCATGGCCGCAGCCCAGGCCGGGGTGTTCGCGCTCGACGGCGCCTACGCCGACCTGCACGACGACGCCGGCTTCAGCGCCGAAGCGCAGGCCGCGCACCGGCTCGGTTATCTCGGCAAGACCTGCGTGCATCCGCGCCAGGTCGCGCTGGCCCACGCCGCTTTCGCGATCAGCGCCAGCGAGCTGGCCGCGGCGCGCCGCGTGCTGGCCGCGGCCGAAGCGATGCCGGCCGACGGCCGTGGCGTCTTCGTCGTCGACGGCCGCATGATCGACCTGCCCTTCCTCAAGCGCGCCCAGGCCCTGGTCGCGGCCGCGGAGCGCACATGAGCCCGCCGCGTATCGATCACCCGACTGCCGCCGCCTCGCCCCGAGCGCTCGCCACGCTCGCGCAGCGCATCGCGCGGCGCCTGCTCGTCGTCTGCGCCGCGCTGACGATCGTGGCCGCGCCCGTACAGGCCGAACCGCTGACGCCCTTGCGCAGTGCCAGCCTGCCCGCGCTCGACACGCCCTCGCCGCTGCTCGGCGTGGCCACCGTCGACGGCCGCACCGTCGCCATCGCCCGCGACGGCGCCTGGAGCCTGGCGCCCGGCGACGCCGCCTGGACCGCCTTGCGCGCCCGCGATACCGCCACTAGTACGGCCAAGGTCGCCGCGCTGATCGGCGACGGCGCCCGCGCCTATATCGTCTCCGACGCCAGCGCCGACGCCACCGCAGTCGCGCAGTTGTCGCTCGACGAGCGCGGCCTGCGCCTCGCCCCGCTGCCGTCGTTGCCGGCCGCCTTGTCGCAGGTGCGTGGCGCCTTGTCGGCCGACACCTTGTTCGTGGCCGGACGCGATGCCGGCGGCGCGCTGCATTTGTTCCAACGCGGCCTCGCCGATGCGAGCCTCGCCTGGAGTGCGGTCGCGATCTGGCCGGGCGCCGGCGCGCCGCACTCGTTGGTGGTGCAGACGCATTCCCTGTTCGTCGCCGTCGCCGACCCGCACGGCGGCGCCGACCGCCTGTTGCGCTGGTCGGCCGAACACGGTTGGCGCCAGGCCGGCGCGGTACCGGGGCAGGTGCTGCCCGGTGCCGGCCGCGCCCTCGGCCAGGCCCACGTGCTGTATCCGGTGATCGCGCCGGGGGCCACGGCGGCGACGCCGATGACCTATCAGACCATCACCAGCGCCTGGGCACCGCTGCCGGGCGCGCAACTGGCCGGCGCGCAGCTCACCGCCGCCTGGCCCGACGGCCTGTTGTGGACGCAGCCCTCGGCCGACGGCCGCCGCACCGCGTTCGCGACCGCGCAAGTGCAGGCCAACAAGCTGCTGCTGCACTGGCTGGACTGGTTGGTGATCGTGGTCTACCTGGCCGGCATGATCGGCATCGGCCTGTATTTCTATCTGCGCGAGAAACGCAACTCGACCGCCAATTTCTTCGTCGGCGGCCGCAGCATTCCGTTCTGGGCCGCCGGCGTCAGCCTGTACGCCGCCAACACCAGCTCGATCAGCTTCATCGCCATTCCCGCCAAGGCCTTCGAGAGCAACTGGCAGTACCTCACCAACAACCTCATCGCGGTGCTCGGGCTGATCTTCGTGGCGATCTGGATCGTACCGCTGCTGCGCCGGCTCGACCTGATGTCGGTGTTCTCCTACCTGGAGACGCGTTTCCATCCGGCGATCCGCATGCTCGCCAGCGCGCTGTGCATCCTGACCCAGATCGGCAGCCGCATGAGCGTGATCCTGTTCCTGCCGGCGCTGGCGATCGCCACCATCACCGGCATCAGCGTGTTCTGGAGCGTGCTGCTGATGGGCGGCTTCACCATCGTCTACACCGCGATGGGCGGCATGAAAGCGGTGATCTGGACCGATTTCGTCCAGGTCATCGTCAAGATGGGCGGCGCGGTGTTCGCCATCGGCTTCATCGTCTGGCAGTTGCACGGCGGTTTCGGCGAATTCCTCGCCATCGCCCGCGCCGAAGACAAGATGCACCTGTTCGACTTCAGCTTCGACATGACCAAGGCCACGGTCTGGGGCTTCGTGTTCCTGGTGCTGTTCGACGTGGTGCTGACCTTCCCGAAGGACCAGGTGCTGATGCAGCGCACCCTGTCGACCAAGTCCGACCGCGAGGCCGGGCGTTCGATCTGGGCCTTCGCCGCGATCATGATCCCCGGCGGCTTCGTGTTCTACATGATCGGCACCGCGCTGTTCGTCTATTACAAATCGCACCCGGAGCGGATGAACCCGCTGCTGCCGATCGACGCCACCTTCCCCTTGTTCATCGCCGCCGAACTGCCGGTCGGGGTCACCGGGCTGATCATCGCCGGCATCTTCGCCGCGGCGATGGCGACCTTGTCGGGCATCATGAACAGCGTGGCCACGCTGATCTCGGTGGATTTCTACGAGAAACTGGCCAAGCGCGGCACCGCCAAGAAAAGCGTGTTCGTCGCCGAACTCACCACGGTCGCGGTCGGCTTGGTCGGCATCGGCGCGGCGCTGTTGCTGTCGCGCTTCGACATCCATTCGCTGTTCGACGTGTCGATCGAACTGGCCGGCCTGCTCGGCGGCGGTTTCGCCGGCGCCTACACCCTGGGCATGTTCACCCGCCGCGCCAATTCGCCCGGGGTGGCCATCGGCATCGGCATCAGCATCGTGCTGACCCTGGTGATCTGGTCGTTCCGCCTGGTGCATCCGTACTTCTACCTGGCGATCTCGATCCTGCTGTGCATCGTGTTCGGTTACCTCGCCAGCCTGTTGTTCCCGGCGCCGGCGCGCTCGCTCGACGGATTGACGATCTACCGCGACAAGGACGCGGCGGTCGCCGCCGCACCGGCCTCCCCCTGATGGCATACGCGGGCCTGGCGACCCTCGTGTAGCCTCGGCTGGCCGCGATTCGCGCGACCGTCACGACGCCAGCGAGAGGCCATGGAAACCCAATTTCTCAACACCTTCGTGACCATCGTCGACCAGGGTTCGATGGCCGCGGCGGCGCGCGTGCTCGGCATCACCCCGGCCGCCGTGGCGCAGCAGATCCGCACCCTGGAACGCGAGATCGGCGCGCCGTTGATCGCCCGGGTCGGCCGCACCGTCAGCGTCACCGAGGAAGGCGCGCGGATCCTGCCGCGCAGCCGCGAGCTGTTGCGCAGCGTCGCCGACCTGCGCAGCGTGGCCAACGAAAGCGAAATCTCCGGCGAGCTGCGCCTTGGCGCCTGCCCGACCGCGCTCGCCGGCATGCTGCCCGACGTGCTCGCGCGCATGGTCGAGACGTTTCCGCAGATCAACGTCTTCATCAAGCCCGGCTATTCGGCCGACCTCTACCACGCGGTGGAACAGGGCGACCTGGATGCGGCGATCGTGCTGCAGGCGCCGTTCCCGCTGCCTAAGACCTGCGAATGGCAGCTCCTGCGCGAAGAACCGCTGATCGTGCTGGCGCCGGCGTCGATGGCCGAACGCGATCCGCACGACCTGCTCGCCAACGAACCGCTGATCCGCTACGACCGCCACCAATGGGGCGGCCGCCAGGCCGACGAATACCTGCGCGCGGCCAACATCGTTCCGCGCGAGCGCTTCGAGCTCAACGCCCTCAACGCGATCGCGGTGATGGTCGACCGCGGCCTCGGCGTGTCGCTGGTACCGGACTGGGCCAGGCCCTGGCCGGAAGGCCTGAACATCGCCCGCATCGCGCTGCCCGATGCGTCCGCCAAGCGCTGCATCGGCATCGTCTGGTCGCGTTCGAGCGTGCGCGTGCGCCTGGTGACCGTGCTGCTGCAGGAAAGCCGCAAGGCGATGCAGGCCAAGGCCTGAGCGGGCACGCGGCGCGAACGGCGGGCGCGAAGGGGCGACGCGGGGGCGATGCGCGCAAACGCAGCCCACGCCTGCGTTCGCTAGCCGCGCATGCTGCACCGCCGCAAGAAAACCCTGATTCTCAAGCAACAAATCCTAGTCTCTGAACATAGTCCGCGACGGTTCTATGCGCGCAGTCGAACGCATAGGCTCGCACTCACTCCGGGGACATGCGATGTCGGGGACGTCGCCACAAGGACGCGGCCACGCCGCCGTCGCTCGACGCCGGGGTTCATGCGTACGCCGTTGCGGCGCGCGCCGCCAACCGCAGCCTGGACGGGACACGACATGCTCAAGCCACTCACCGCCGCGATCAGCAGCATCCTGCTGCTTTCCGCCATCGCCGGTCCCGCCATCGCCGCTCCCGCCAGCGCGCAGGAGGCCGCGGCGAGCGCCGACGACAAGGATGCTGCGACCGACCAGGCCGCGGTCGATCTCGACAACGTGGTGGTGACCGGCACGCGCAGCCCGAAAGCGGTCGACCGCATTCCCGGCGCGATCACCCTGGTCTCGAAGGAAGAAGTGCAGCGCAACCTGGTGCTGACCGAAGACGCGACCGCGGTGTTGGCGCGCTCGGTGCCGGGCTACGCCGAATCCTCGCAGGCGATGAGCAACACCGGCGAAAACCTGCGCGGCCGCGTCGCCCTGCGTTTGTTCGACGGCGTGCCGCAGGGTTCGCCGCTGCGCGAAGGCACGCGCAACGGCACCTTCACCGACATGGGCATCGTCGGCCGCATCGAAGTGATCAACGGCCCTTCCGCGTCGGAAGGCATCGGCGCCGCCGGCGGCATCATCAACTACCTCTCGGCCGCCCCGACCAAGGAAGGCAACGAGTTCACCGTCGTCTCGCGCTACACCACCCAGTTCGAGGACGACAGCGAGGGCTGGAAGCTCGGTTTCAACTTCGCCCGCAAGGCCGGCAACTTCGACCTGCTCGCCAGCGCTTCCTTCCTCGACCGCGGCATCACCTACGACGGCAGCGGCCGCCGCATCGGCATGAACACCAGCGGCTCGCTGGCCGACACCGAGTCGCGCAACCTGTTCCTCAAGGCCGGCTACGCCTTCGGCGAGGACGGCGTGCAGCGCATCGAAGGTTCGGTCAGCCACTTCAACATCGAAGGCAAGGCCAACTACGTGCAGGTGCTGGGCTGCCGCCCGGACGAGGCCGCACTGTGCGGAGCCACCCGCACCAACACCTCCGAGCGCGGCAGCATCTTCGGCTCCAAGGCCGCGATCAACGATTTCAAGCAGTACCAGCTCACCTATATCCATTCCGACTTCTTCGGCGGCACCCTGACCCTCAACGGCTACCAGGCCGACCAGGAGATGCGCTACCTGCCCGAGAACACCATCGACAAGCAGGATCCGCTGATCGGGCCGTCGGGCTCGATCTACGACCAATCCGAAATCGTCACCCACAAGAAGGGCCTGCGCACGTCCTGGGCGCGGCCCTCGCTGTTCTCGGTCAGCGGCCTGGAACTGCGGCTCGGCTTCGACCTGGTCGAAGACACCGCCGAACAGCGTCTGGCGCTGACCGACCGGCTGTGGGTGCCGCCGATGGAGTACAAGAGCCGCGCACCGTGGGCACAGCTGTCGTGGGACATCGGTCCGGTCACGCTCAGCGGCGGCATCCGCCGCGAAGACGGCGAGTTGCACGTCGATGGCTACACCACCACCTGGTACCGCGACCGCCGCCACGTCGACGGCGGCACCCTGGACTACCAGGAGAACCTGACCAACTTCGGCGCGGTCTGGCGCATCACCGACGGCTGGTCGGTATTCGGCTCCTACGGCGAAGGCTTCACCCTGGCCAACGTCGGTATTCCGCTGCGCAACATCCAGTGCTCCAACGACCCGGGCGACACCCAGCCCGACGGCTGCCCGAACGATCCGCGCATCGGCGTCGCCGACTTGCTCGACCTTAACGCCATCGTGGTCGAGAACACCGAATTCGGCTTCAACTGGCGCGGCGAACGCGGCGCGTTGAGCGCTTCGCACTACGACTCCAAGTCCGACTACGGCCAGTCGCTGGCGATCGATCCGGCCACCAACGATTTCGTGTTGCTGCGCGCGCCGGTGCGGATCAAGGGCTACGAATTGTCCGGCGACTGGCGCTTCAACGAGGCCTGGCGCTTCAGCGCGGTGTATTCGCACACCCGCGGCAAGACCTCGTTCTGGGCCGCCGACGCCGCTGGCCGCTTCGGTGCGGGCGGCACGAACAAGCCGATGGGCGTGCTCGACATCAACCCCGACAAGTTCGCCTGGACCCTCACCTGGAAGTTCCACCCGCGCGGCGACGTCAGCCTGGGCGCCACCACCTTGTTCTCGCGCAACCTGTCCGCCAGCGACGTGCGCGGCTTCGACGGCGCGCGCTTCAACTTCAAGGAAAGCACCCGCGGCTACACCTTGTTCGACCTGGGCATGAACTTCGATACCGAACGCTACGGCAAGTTCTCGCTCGGCATCGAGAACCTGTTCGACAAGCAGTACATCCTGAGCTGGTCGCAGCCGCCCGGCGGCTTCCAGAACTACTGGGCCGGTCGCGGCCGCACCTTCTCGCTCACGCATACCTTCAAGTTCTGAACCGTCTGTCGCCCTCGCCGCGTTTCCCTCGAACCGCCCCCGGACCGATGCCCCCGCCGTCGTGTCCGCGGCGGTGGCTTTTTGCCGGCGCTGGCGCGCGGCGGTGGCCTTTTGCCGGCGCCGACGGGTGGCGCCGGCGCTTCGCGGGGGTCGCAGCATTGGCGCTGGCCGGCGCCTGCATCGGCTCGGCGGCGGCCGACGGCCATGCCGCCCCATCGCCCCGGGGAGCAAACGTCTCCGAGCTGCACCGGTTCATGCGCGCGGTCACCGGCGAGGACGGCTATCTCGGCGCGGTCACCCTGATCGCGCGCGACGGACGCATCGTCGACTGGCAGGCCTATGGCCACCGCGACCTGGCCCGCCGCGCACCGATGCGGCGCGATGCGATCTTCCGCCTGTATTCGATGACCAAGACCATCACCTCGGCCGCGCTGATGCTGCTGGTCGAGCAAGGGCGGATCGGGCTCGACGACCCGGTGTCGGCGTATCTGCCCGAACTGGCGCGGCCGCAGGTCGTCGTCGGCGGCAGCGTCGATGCGCCGCGCCTGCGCGATGCCGCTGGCGAGATCAGCATCCGCGAATTGCTCACCCACACCGCCGGCTTTCCGGCCGGGCTTGAAGGCGACGAGCTGGCGACGGCGATCGCGCGGCGCCACGACCCGCATGCGGCCGCCGACCTGCAAGGCTTCGTCGAACGCCTGAGCCGCGCGCCGCTCGCCGCCGATCCGGGCACCCGCTTCGGCTACGACGGCGCCGCGCTGGAAGTGCTGGCACGGGTGATCGAAGTGGTCGCCGAGCAGCCCTTCGATGCCTTCCTGTACGAGCGCATCTTCGTGCCGCTGGACATGCGCGACAGCGGATTCGAGGTGTCGCCTACGCAGCGCGAACGCGTGGTCGAGCTGACCCGCATGGGCGACGACGGCCGGCTGCGGATCGCCGACGGCCCGAACGCGCGCGAACCCGGCGTGCGCTTGAACCTCTACCCGAGCGGCGCCGGCGGGCTGTATTCGACTGCGCGCGACTACGCCCGTTTCGCCCAGATGCTGCTCGACGGCGGCTTGATCGCCGCGCCCTCGGCTGCACTGCCCGATGCCGATGCCGACGCGCCTGCGGCGTCAGCGTCGCGCGATACCGACCCACCCGGCCCTGCGGCGTCGGGCACGGGCCCGAACGCCCGGCCGCGACCGCGCTTGCTGCGCGCCGACACCGTCGCGGCGATGCTGCGCAACCAACTGGGCATGCTCGATCCGCCGGTGAACCAATACAGCGCCGGCGAGGGCTTCGGTTTCGGCGGTTATGTCGTGATCGACCCGGCCAAGCGCGACCGCCCCGGGTCGCGCGGGCAGTTCGGTTGGTCGGGCGCGGCCTCGACTACCTACGCGATCGACCCGCAGCACCGATTGATCGCCATCGCCTTGTTGCAGCATCTGCCGCACGGCGAGGCGCGGCGGGATCTGCCGCGCATCGGCAGCGACTTCTATCGGCAGGTCTATCGCGCCTTGCAGATCCCAGCCCGCGCCGAACCGGAGACGACGAAATGAGCGCTGCGCTGTCCTCCTGCGTCCTCGTCGCCGGCTCGGCCAACCTCGACTTCGTGGTCCGCGCCAGCCACGTGCCGGCGCCCGGCGAGACCGTGCTCGGCCGCGAGCTCGCTTTGTTCCCGGGCGGCAAGGGCGCCAACCAAGCCGTCGCCTGCGCGCGCGCCGGCGGCGCGCCGACACGCATGCTGCTCGCCCTCGGCAACGACGCCCACGCCGCGCCGATCGAGCGTTCGCTGCGCGAGGCCGGGGTCGAGCCGCACATCGTGCGCGTCGCCGACCGGGCCACCGGCACCGCCTTCGTGTGCGTGTCCGACGACGCCGAGAACGCGATCACCGTCGCGCCCGGCGCCAACGAGGCCCTGCGCGGCGAGGATCTGCCCGACCTCACCGGCGTCGGCCATCTCTTGCTGCAGCTCGAATCGCCCCTGGCCGCGGTCGAAACCTGGGCGCAGCGCGCGCGCGCCGCCGGTGTCCGCGTGGTATTGAACGCAGCGCCGGCACGGCCGCTGCCGAGCTCGTTGCTGGATGCGATCGATCTGTTGATCGTCAACGAAGGCGAACTCGCCGTCCTCAGCGGCATCGCCGGCGACCTCGACGCTGGGCTGGCGCGCATTCCGACGCGCGGCGTGGTGGTGACCCTGGGCGCACGCGGCTGTCGCGCGCGCCTCGACGGCGAGCACCTGCATCAGGCCGCCTTCGCCGTCAGCGCGCTCGACACCACCGCCGCCGGCGACACGTTCTGCGGCACACTGGTCGCGGCGCTCGCGCATGGCCTGAGCTTCGCCGCCGCGCTGCGCCGCGCCTGCGCCGCCTCGGCGCTGGCCTGCACCCGCGCCGGAGCGCAGGCCAGCGTGCCGAGCCACGACGAGGTCGAGCGCTGGCTCGCCGGAGCTGATTCGATGCCGGCCGCCGTCACGTCTTTCCCGCTCCAGGTTTAGCGACGCCCCCATGACCCAAGCGCCCCGCCCTCCCGATTACCACGCCGCCGACGCCACCAGCGAAGACGAACGCCCGCTCGTGCGCACCGAGTACAAGTTCTCGCACGTCACCACCCAGCGCTACCTGCCGCTGCCGGGCAAGGCGCCGGGCTGGCCGTTCGCCGAGATCGGCCATTGGAAGGTCGACGTCGACGCCACCCTCGACGACTGGATCGCCGAGCTCAGCGACTGGCGCCGCGAACACCTGATCCGCATCGGCTACGACGACGCGCACTATCGCCGCCCGGAACTGCAATGGGCGCAGCGCAATTTCGTCCATGCCCAGATGATGGCCGAGGACCGCTATTTCTACGACCCGGTCGCCGACCGCTACACCGTCGATCGCTATCTCGACGATCTCGAACGCCGCTACGGCGGCATCGACAGCGTGCTGATCTGGCACGTGTATCCGAACATCGGCGTCGACGACCGCAACCAGTTCGACCTCGCCGCCGACCTGCCCGGCGGGCTCGACGGTCTGCGCGGCGCGATCGCCGATTTCCATCGCCGCGGCGTGCGCGTGTTCCTGCCGACCATGCCCTGGGACCAGGGCACCCGCGACAGCGGCCGCAAGGACTGGGAGTCGGTGGCCCAGCTGGTGCAAGCGGTCGGCGCCGACGGCGTCAACGGCGATACCTACAACGGCGTGCCGCGCGCGTTCTTCGACGCCTGCGACGCGCTCGGCCACCCGGTGGTGCTGCAACCCGAATCGACCATCAGCGCCGAGGAGGCGCTGATCTGGAACGTGCAGAGCTGGGGCAAGAAGGCGCCCAACGAAGCGATCCCGCCGGTGGCCAAGTTCAAGTGGCTGGAACCGCGCCACATGATCAACTACGAAAACCGTTGGGGCCGCGACCGCAACCACGACCTGCAGTACATCTTCTTCAACGGCATCGGCTACAACGCCTGGGAGAACGTCTGGGGCCTGTGGAACCAACTCGGCGAACGCGATGCCGAGAGCCTGCGCCGCATCGCCACGATCGAACGAACATTTCCCGCCCACTTCGTCAGCGCCGACTGGCGTCCGTACGCGCACACCCTGCAGGCCGGCGTGTTCGCCAGCCGCTTCCCGCACACGGGCAGCAGCGTGTGGACCCTCGTCAACCGTAACGAGTACGAAGTCGCCGGCGAACAGATCGCGGTCGATCACGTCGACGGCGCGCGCTATTTCGACGCCTGGAACGGCGTGGCCCTGCAGCCGCGGCTCGATGGCGGCCGCGCGGTGTTCGACTTCGTGCTCGAAGGCCGCGGTTTCGGCGCCGTGCTCGCGCTGGCGCCGGGCGCCGAGATCGACGGCCTCGACGTCTTCCTCGCCCGCATGAACGAATTGGCGGCGACGCCGCTGCATCGCTACTCCAACCAGTGGCGCGCCTTGCCGCAACGGCTGGTGCCGATCGAGCCGGTCGCGGCCGCCGCGGCGGCGCCACCGGGCATGATCGAGATCCCGGCCGGCGAGTTCGATTTCGTCGTCGGCGGCATCGAAATCGAAGGCCAGACCTGGGAAGGCGTCGACGTCCAGTATCCGTGGGAAGACAGTGCGCGCCGCAACCATCGCAAGCGCATGCGCCTGCCGCGCTTCTTCATCGATCGCACTCCGGTGACCAACGCCGAGTACCAGCGCTTCGTCATCGACAGCGGCTATGTCCCGCGCGATACGCACAACTATCTGCGCGACTGGGTCGACGGGGCGCCGCGCCCGGGCTGGGAACGCAAGCCGGTGACCTGGGTGGCGCTGGAGGATGCGCGTGCCTATGCGCAGTGGGCCGGCAAACGCCTGCCGCGCGAGTGGGAGTGGCAGTACGCTGCGCAAGGCCACGACGGCCGCCGCTATCCCTGGGGCGAGGACTGGCGCGACGACGCTGTGCCGGCGCCGAACCGCGGCCGGCGCCTGCGCGCGCCCGACGACGTCGACGCGCATCCGGCCGGCGCCAGCCCGTTCGGCGTGCTCGATCTGGTCGGCAACGTCTGGCAATGGAGCGACGAATACCTCGACGAGCACACCCGCGCGGCGATCCTGCGCGGCGGCAGCGCCTACCGGCCGCAGACCTCGCACTGGTACTTCCCGCAGGCCTACCGGCTCGACCAGCACGGCAAGTACCTGCTGATGGCGCCGAGCAAGGACCGTTCGGGCTGCATCGGCTTCCGCTGCGTGGTCGATGCTCCATGAGCACCGACACGCATCGCGGCGCGCCCGCGCCCCAGGCCGTCGAGGTCAGCCTCGGCGGCCTGCTCGGCGAGGCCCTCGATGCCAACCGCCGCGGCCGGCTCTCGCATTTCATCGTCGACGAGCACAGCCCGGCGATCGCGATCTTCGCTCCGCAACACAGACAACAAAACATCGAAGGCGACTGGTACGGCGAACACGCAGGCAAGTGGCTGATCGCCGCGGCCAAGGCCGCCGCGCGCAGCGGCGATGCCGGGCTGCGCGCGCGCCTGCTCGGGGTCGCCGACTTCCTGGTCTCGACCCAGGAAGACGACGGCTATCTCGGCACCTACGCGCCGGAACGCCGCTTCATGCGCAAACAGCCGCCCAAGCCGGGCACCTGGGACGGTGCGCCGAGCGTGCGCACCTGGGACATCTGGACCCACGCCTATCTGATCCTCGGCCTGCTCGAGGTGCATCGCCACTTCCCTGAGCCGCGCTATCTCGACGCGGCCCGGCGCATCGGCGATCTGTGCCGGCGCACCCTGGCCGATGGCGCCATCGACATCAACGAACTCGGCAACCACCACGGCCTGTCGGCGACGGTGTTGATGGACCCGGCGGTCGAGCTGTACTTCGCCACCGGCGAGCAGGCCTATCTCGAACTCGCACTGACCGTGCTCGAGCAGGCCGAACGCAATCCGGACTTGCGCCTGTTGTCGCAGGCGCTGGACGGCACCGACGTGGCGCAGATCGCCACCGGCAAGGCCTATCAGCTGGCCTGGAACCTGGTCGGCCTGGCCAAGCTGCATCGCGCCACCGGCGAGCCGCGCTACCGCCGCGCCGTCGAGAACCTGTGGCGCAGCATCCTCGAGCATCACCTCAGCCTCGGCGGCGGCCCCTGGGGCGGCGTCGCCCAGCGTTCGCGCGAGGTGTTCAATCCGGCCGGCGTGTTCGATCCGCACGGTTACGTCGAAACCTGCTCGACCCTGGCCTGGATGCAGTTGAACCGCGAATTGCTCGCGATCACCGGCGAGGCGCGCTACGCCGAGGAGATCGAACGCTCGGCCTATAACGACCTGCTCGGCGCACAGGCGCCCGACGGCGAGAACTGGTGCTACTACGTGTTCCCGAACGGGCGCCGCGTGCACACCACGTACTGGCGCTGCTGCAAATCCAGCGGCGCGATGGCGGTCGAGGAGATTCCCGGCGTCGCCTACGCGCAGGTCGGCGAGGACGCCATCGCGGTGAATCTGTACGGACCGGGCTCGGCGCGGATCGGGCTGCAGGGCGCCGGCCGGGTCGACATCGAACAGGACACCGCCTATCCCTTCGACGGCGCGATCCGCCTGCGCGTCGACCCCGAACGCAGCTCGCGTTTCCGCATCAAGTTGCGCATTCCTTCCTGGGCCGCGGCGGCGCAGGTGTCGGTCGACGGCGTCGCCGCCGACGCGACGATCCTCGCCGGCGACTACCTCGTCATCGACCGCGAGTGGAGCGCGGGCGACGAAGTGCTCGCGCAGTTCCCGATGGCCCCGCGCACCCACACCGCGATCCATCGCAACGTGCAGGAGTCGCGCGCGCCCGACGGCAGCGCGGTGGCGCAGGAAGTGCTGCGCTACGAATATCTGGCCGTCGCCTGCGGGCCGCTGGTCTATGCGACCGGCCTGATCGACGGCTTCAAGACCGAGGAAACGCTACGGCTGCCCTCGGCACCGCAAAGCGATTGGCTGCGATGGACCGGTCCGGACGCGATCGAAGCGGTGCCGCGCATCGAACTGCATCCGGGCTACCGCGCGCCGCTGGTGTTGCGTCCGTATTACTGCGCCGGCGGCCGCATCGACGGCGCCTGGCGCCTGACCTGGATGTCGCTCGCGCCCATGCCCCTGCGCTCATCGCCGCCCGTCCCGTGACTGCACGCACAGTCCACACCGGCCAAGCAAGAATTTGTGCTGCCAGAACATATGCCGCGTGGCTGTTTCGACCGCGGCGACAGGCGCACAGTGAACCCGGCATCAGGCTCTAGGCTTTCGGACGCGCACCGCATGGACTCCATCCCCCCCGACCCGACGTCCGAGCGCACGGCCCCGGCCGGCCCGCTCGGCGGCATCCGCGTACTCGACCTCAGCGCCTACATCGCCGGCCCCTACGGCTGCACCCTGCTCGCCGACCAGGGCGCCGACGTGATCAAGATCGAGCCGCCCGACGGCGACAACCTGCGCCAATACCCCTCCACCCTGGCCAGCGAAAGCCGCGCCTTCCTCGGCGTCAACCGCAGCAAGCGCGGCATCGTCCTGGACCTGAAGCGCCCGGCCGACCACGCCGTGCTGTTGCGCTTGGTGCGCGATGCCGACGTGCTGGTGCACAACTTCCGCCCGAGCGTGCCCAAGCGCCTGGGCATCGATTTCGAGCGCCTGCAACTGATCAACCCGCGCCTGATCTATTGCGCGGTCAGCGGCTACGGCGAGAGCGGGCCGATGAAGGACAAGGCCGGTTACGACCAGGTGCTGCAGACCATGACCGGCATGTGCGCTCTGCAAGGGCGACGCGGCGGGCCGCCGGAGATCATCTACGGCTCGGTCGTCGACTACTACGCCGCCGCCCTGCTCGCCGCCGGCGTGTCCTCGGCCTTGTACGAACGCGAGCGCAGCGGCCTGGGCCAGTTCGTCGGCGTGTCCTTGCTGCGCAGCGCGCTGACCATGCAATCGGCGCGGATGATCTGGGCCGACGGCGAAGGCCTCGACATCGGCCGCGATATGCGCTCCGGCGGCGTCACCGGTATCCACCCGACCCGCGACGGTCACATCTACATTTCGGCCAACACCGCGCGCTTCTGGAAATCGCTGTGCGAGAGGACCGGCCTGGACGAACTCGCCGACGACCCGCGCTACGACAGCGTGCGCAAGCGCGCGCAGGCGGTGGCCGAGATCGTGCCGCGCCTGCACGAAGCCTTGGCGCGGCGCAGCGCGATGGAGTGGGAAACGCTGTTCGGCGACGAAGTGCCCTGCGCTGCGGCGCGCCGGATCGAGGACATGTTCGACCACCCACAAGTGCTCGCCGAAGGCATCGTCGGCCCGATCCAGCACCCGCAGGTCGGGCGCTACCGCGGCGTCGCCCAATCGATCAAGTTCGGCCGCACCCCCGGCCCGGCCCCGTTCGCCGCGCCGATGCTCGACCAGGACACCCAGGCGATCAGGGACGAGCTGGCCGACCGCGGCGCGGTGTCCTTGGGGCACCGCGGCACCGCGCAGGGTTGAAAGGCCCGCATTGCCGCCGCAATGCCGAGCGAGAACGAGCTAGAAACGCCGCCAGTCCGGCGCTGGCCTCGATCCGCGCTCAGTAGCGCGCCGCATCCGCTGCCGGCACGAACTTCTCCCACAACTCCTCGAACTGCCCGGCGAAGCAACGCACCAGATTGGCGTCGTCGGTTACCACCAGGTTCTCTTCGTTGCTCGTGGTCGCGCTGCGGGTCCAGTTGAAGCTGCCGTTGGCCAGCACCCGTCCGTCGAACAGCGAGAATTTGTGGTGCATGTGGAAGGGGCTGTCGTCGATCCGCACCGGCACCCCGGCCTCGCGCAGGCGCAGCACGTCGCTGCCTTCGTCGAACTTCTTGTCGTTGTCGCTGATCAGGCGCACGGCGATGCCGCGGCGGTGGCAGGCGAGGACTTCTTCGCTGAGGCGGTCGTCGGAGATCGTGTACACACAGATATCGACGCTGCGCTTGGCGCCGCGGCACAACTCGCGCAGTTTGCGCAGGCAGGCACCCCCGGGGGCGAAGTAGGCGCTCGACACCACCGTGGGCGCGGCGACCACGTCGAGGGTCTTGATCACCTGCTCCAGCCAGCGCAGGCCGTCGAGAGCATGCACTGGCTCGCCGAGCATCAGCTCGCGGGTCATGTCGAAGGCGCGATTGCGCAGATAGCGCACGCGTTCGCTGCCGAGTCCGGCGCCGAGTTCGCGCAGCTCGAACTTCTCCTCGTTGTCGAGGGTGCGGTCGGCGATGCTGTCGCGCAAGGTCTGATCGAGTCGGCCGAAATCCATGTCCCTGCCCATTCCTTAGCGTTGAATGCGACCGTTGAGGCGGTCGGCGAATTCGTTGAGCGCACGCTGCAGCTCGCGCTGCTGCTCGGTCATCTCGGCGCGCGTCGGCGCGTCGTCGACGTCGCGCTGGCCGAGCCGCTTGAAGATTTCGACCAGGGCCTCGTTGAGGCGGGTCTGGCGTTCGCTGCTGTCCTGCAGGTGGTTGACCAACGGATCGAACGCCGACTGCAGCGACGGCACCAGCGAGGTCTGCAGCGACGAGCCGAGACCGCTCAGCACTTTGCACAGATCCGGCGCCGGGGCGGTCGGGGCCGCCGGCGGTTGCGCCTGCGCTTGCGCCACGCGTTCCAACGCCGCGAGGATTTCCTGCCACGGCGCCGATGGCGCCGGCTCGGCACGGCTCGCGGCCTGAGTGGCCGACTGATCGAGCGAGCGCACGCTCTCGACCAGGTCGTTGAGCTGCGCCACGACTCGGGTGCCGACATCGGCGTCGCCCGCGCCCATCGCCTTGTTGCGCTGGAAGTCGCGTTTGATCTGGGCCCAGCGCGCGGCCTGCGTCTCGTCGAGGGTGCCGCGCATCTCGCCGAGCTTGAGCAGGTTCTCCTCGGCGCCGCTGGTCAGCAATTGCGCCTCGCCGAGGTAGTGGTCGCCGATCAGCTGCTGCAACTCGGCCTCGTTCATCACCGGCGAGATCTTCTCGGCGAGCTTGTTCATGTTGCGATAGCTGCCCTGCAGTTTGAACGGCGGCTCGGTGCGGTAGCTCTCGGCCTGGGCGGCGCTGGCGATGTATTGCTGATTGACCCGGTAGACCACGTCGCGCACCTTCACCAACCGCTCCAGGGTGGCGACGATCTCGTTGATCTCGGCGCCGCTGTAGGCATGGCTGAGTTCGTTGGCCGAGAACGGCTTGCCCTGGGCCTTGTCGACGAAGCGATACAGGTCGGCCATCTCGCGCGTCGCCAGCGGCGCCAGCACCGGGTTCGAGGTCAGGCTGTTCTCGATGTAGCTGAGCACGAACGAGGCTTCCATGCCGCCGAGCACGTCGCCGAGGTTGTAGATGTCGGCGCGGTTGGCGAGCATGTCCGGGATCTTGAAGACCTCGCCGGACTCGGTGTACGGGTTGCCGGCCATGACCACGCAGAACTTCTTGCCGCGCATGTCGTAGGTGCGGGTGCGGCCCTTCCAGACGCCTTCGATGCGACGGGTGCCGTCGCACAGGGAGATGAATTTCTGCAGGAACTCGGGATGGGTGTGCTGGATGTCGTCCACATACAGCATCACGTTGTTGCCCATCTCCAGGGCCAGGTTGAGCTTGTCGAGTTCCTGGCGCGAGGTCGCATCGGGCGCCTGCTCGGGGTCTAGCGAGCGCACCTCGTGGCCCAGGGCCGGCCCGTTGATCTTCATGAAGATCAGGCCGAGCCGGTGCGCCACGTATTCCATCAAGGTGGTTTTGCCGTAGCCCGGCGGCGAGATCATCATCAGCAGGCCCATCAGGTCGCTGCGCTTGCTTTCGCCGACCGTGCCCATCTGCTTGGCGAGGTTGTCGCCGATCACCGACAGGTAGACGTCGTTGATGAGCTTGTTGCGCACGAACGAGGTCAGCGGGCGCGGCTTGAACTCGTCCAGGCGCAGGGCGTGGCGCTCGCGGCCGACGATTTCCTGGCGCAAGGCCTGGTAGCGCTGGAAGCCGGGGACGAAGGTCTCGCGGTGGTGGCGCAGGCGCGCCGACCAGTCGTCGATGGCCAAGGTCATGCGGCCCTCGGCAATGCGCGGATGCTCGCCGAGCAGCCCTTGCACCGGCGCGCTCAGGTCGACCTCGGTGATCTTCTTCGGGAAGCGTTCGTCGAGCAGCAACAAGGTCGCCGCTTCGGCGGCATAGGCCGCGACCGGAGCGAGTTCGGGCGAACGCGCCAGCGCCTCGACCCAGTTCATCGCCAGCGCCCAACGTGCGGCGACGCGGTCGCCGAGGCCGTCCAGAGCCTGGACGAAGCCATCCCACATCCGCGCCGCGGTGAGTTTCTCGCGCAACGCCTGCAGCAGTTGCTGGGCGTACTTGCTGAACACGAATTGCGGGTGTTCGGCCGACAGCTCCAGCACCAGGTATTCGGCGGCGCGCGGCGTCAGCGCCGGGTCGATCGCCAGGGTCTGCTGCTGGGCATAGCCGGTCATCGCCGCGGCGATCTCGGTGCGCAGCGATTCCAGGCCCGCGGCGCTGGCGAACAACTGATGAATGTCGCGCGCGGTGCGCGCGCGTTCCGGCCATTGCCGGGCGTCGGTTTGTTCGCCGACCTGCGACCAGAACAGCGCCGCCCAGGCGCGCGCGGCCGGCTCGAAGCCGAGGCTGCCGGCGCTGTCGCGCAAGGGCAGCAAGGCCTGCAGGATCAGGCTGGCGTCGTGGTCGTGGATGCCCTTTTCGTAGCCTTCGCGATAGCGCGGCGCGGCGAAGTCGCGCACGCTGCGCGCGAGCGCTTCCGGCTGCGCCAGTTGCTGACGCAACAGGTCCAGGCTGAGGCCGTCGCGGTTGGCGCTGGCCGCCTCGATCACCAGGCCGGCCAGGTACTCGCCGCGATACAGCTGCGGCGATTCCGAATCCATCGACACGCCCCAGTAATCGCGTGCGGCATCGAGTTCGGGGTTGCGCAGCGGCTCGAAGAAGTCGGTGCCGGTCAGGTGCAGGTTGAGCACGTCGCCGCGCGGCAGCAGGGTCAGGTCGAGCTCCTGGGTGTTGACGCTGAAGCGGTGGCGCGGCCCCAGCTTGATGACGTTGCCGCCTTCCTCGAACAACTCGCTGCGGTCGCGCAGCGCGCGCACCGCCTGGTCGCGCGCGCCCTTCAGGCGCGCCTCGACGTCGTCGGCCTTGACGCTGTCCTTGAGCGTACGCAGGCGCTCGGCCAGTTCGCGCAGCTTGAGGATCAGCGGGTCGCTGGCGAAGAAGGCGTTGAGCTCGTCGCTGCCGGCGAAGCGCGCGGTGCGCCGGCCGAGGCCGTCGAGGATGCGGGTGGCCGCATCCATCACCGCCTGGGCCTTGCGCTGGCGGTCGTCGAGCAGGGTCTGCTTGTGCGCTTCGAAGGTCTCGAGCAGTTCCTCGCGCTTGGACAGGATGTCGCCGAGGAACGCCTCGTGCTCGCCGAACTGACTTTCCAGTTCCTCCAACTGCACCATCAGCCGCGACAACTGCTCGTCGGCGCGCTCGGGGTCCTGGGCCAGCGACAGGGCGCTGGCGATGCTCTGTCCGAACAGGGTGAACTGGGCGCCGAACTGGGCCACCGACTCGCTCGACCCCAGGCTTTTGCGACGCTGCTCGGCGCGCGCCTTGGCCTGGTTGAGCTTGGCGTAGATCTCCGAGATCGATTCGACGATGCGGGTGCGCTGGGTGGCGTCGTCGACCTTGAGCGTCGCCATCAACGCCGACAGCATGTCGAGGTCGCCCGACATCGCCTGCATCTGTCCGATCGGTTCGAGCAACTGCGCCACACTCACGGCCTGCTGGGCCTGCGCTTCCAATGCGTGCAAACGCTCGGCCAACGGCAGCAGGGCCTTGTCGCCGGCGAGGAAGGCGCCGGTCGCCGCGGCGGTGCGCTCGTGCGCGGCGATCAGCGCCTGTTCCATCGCATCGATGCCGGCGACGTCGATATAGCGGTAGTCGCGGATCGTGAGCAGATGGCCGCGCTGCGCGGTCAGGCCGTTGAGGGCGTCGACGAACTCCTGCACCCGCTCCCAGTTTTCCGGCTGCAGGGCGTCGAGCAAGGCTTTCTGGCGCGTGCGCGCCTCGGCCATCGCGCGCTCGGACTGGCTGCGGATGCCTTCGACTTTCTCGTACTCGTCGAGCACCGACTCGGCGGTCGCGGCGATCTCGCGCAGCAGCGGCGCGGTACCGGCGCAGGCGGGGTCGGACAACCAATGGTGGGCGTCGAACAAACGGCGGGTGTTCTGCGCCAGCAGGCCGTAACGCTGCGCCGAGACTTCGGTGGCCTCGATCTCGCGCGACAGGCTCATCAGCTCGGACACGCCGCGCACCAACTCGGCGTTGCCGATCTTGCCCATGAAGCTGTTGCCGGCCGGCTGCTTGGCGGCGAATTCGTCGCTATAGTACGGCGTCTGCCAGACCTGCATCGGGTGCACGCGGGTCGGCTCGTCGCTTTCGGTGGCGAAGATCACCATGCGTCCGTCTTCCAGGCGCGCATAGCCATGGCCGAAGATCGGCGTTTGCAGGCGCCGCTCGATCATGTTGTAGGTGAACATCGCGGTGCGGCCCTGCTCGGGCTCGTAGAACAGGTACAGCACGTCCTCGCCGTTGGGCGAGCGGATGGTGCGCTTGAAGCGCATGCCGTCCATCGCCTGGTCGAAGCGCTTGTGCTCGCCGTTCTGCAGGTAATAGCCGCCCGGGAAGATGATGCCGTGGTCTTCGGGCAACTGGATGCAGGCCAGGCCGATCTCGTCCAGGCGCACCACCTTGCGGGTCAGGGTGTTGAAGACCAGGTAGCGCCACTGTTCTTCGCGGTACGGCAGGATCTTGAGCAGGATCAGGCTGCCGACGCGGGCGTAATCGACTTGGGCGTCGTCGAGCGATTGGGTCTTGTCGGCGACCGGCTCGCGGTAGATGCCCTGGCCGTCCTCGGTGTTGTTCTCGATCTTGACCGTAAGGTCGCCGTTGACGGTCTCGACGAACACGCTGTCGAGAATGTTCAGATGCGGGTGGCGGCCGTTGACCACCATCTCGCGGGTGGCGCGGGTCCACTCGAAATCGAACGGCGCCGGCAGGGCGATGTCGCGCTCGCCGCGGTTGTCGATGTAGCTCACCTCACCGCCCGGCGCGATCGCCCAGCGGAACACGCGCAGGTCGGTGATGCGCTCGCCGATCTGGAACGCGGCCAGCAGCTTGCCGTCGCGCACGATCAGCTGGATCAGGCGGGTGTTCTTGTAATACGCATACAGCTCGCGGAAATCCTGGGCGAAGCTGTCGATGCCGAGGAAGCTGCCCTTGAGCTCGACCGGGGTGACGTCGTAGCCCTCCGGCCCCTGCACCAGCTTGTACAGCGCGAACACATCCTCGACCCGGGTTTCTTTCTTGAGCCCGAGGAAGACGTTGTAGCCGAACACCAGGCAGTCGCCGACCTGGACGATGTCGCGCGCGACGCAGTTGTTCTCGGTGCGCAGGCGGAAGCGCCCGACCACCTCCATCTGGCTGCTGCCGAACTCGGCGAGGCGCTGCTGGTTCAGGCCCTGGGCGATGTCGCGCAGGCGCTGGCCCTGTTCGGCCAGGCGTTTGCTCAAAACCTCATAAGCGCCGCCCTGGGCGACCGCCTGGTCCACGGCTTGATTCGCCGCCGCGCTGGTGGCGCCGCCGTCGTTCGCGTTCTCGCCCGTCGCCGTGCCCGGCTTGGTGTCCGCCATGTGTCCGTCCTAACGATCCTGCCGGCCGCGCGCTGAGCCGCGCCGCCGGCGTGCTGCCATGCGCCGCCGATGGCGGCGGCGCGTTCCTTGGTCCGTGTTGCTGGGTTCCGGCCGCGAGCGGTCAGGAGTCCAGCACGGTCTCGCTGGAAGCCTTGCCTTCGCCCTTGCCGTCGGACTTGCCGTCCGACTTGGCCAGTAAACGCTGCAGCACGTCCTGCACGATCGGGCTCTTGCCGGCCACACCCTCGATCGCCTTGCCGACCGACAGCGCCTTGGCGAAGGAATTGAAGAACTCGCCTTCGCCGCCGACGATGTCGATGTTGGCCTTGCTGAGCGCGGCGGCCAGCACGTCGGCCTGCTCCTTGGCGACTTCCTTGTTGGCCTCGATCGAAGCGATCGCCTGCTCGAAGTTCTTCTCCAGCTGCATGCGGAACTCTTCGTGCGAGCGGGCCTGGTCGCTCAACGAATCCAGCGCGCCGAACTTCTGCGACAGGCCTTCGGCCTCGGACTTGAACTTCTGCAGCAGCACTTCGGCTTCCGACAGGCCCAGGTCCTTGGTCGCCTTGGCCTTGGCCGCGCCGAGTTGCTCGTCGCCGCGCGCCTGCGCGAACAGGTTCTCTTCCAGCACCTTGGCGTCGGACAGGCCCTGCTTCTGCTTGGCGTCGGCCTGCGCTTCGATCACGCGCGCCTGCGCCAGGCCCTTCTCCTGCTCGCCGCGGGCTTCCGCGGCCAGGGTCTCGGCGATCACGCGCGCCTTGGCCATGCCTTCCTTCTCGCTCGCCGCGGCGGTGACTTCGCGCACCCGCGCGTCGGCCAGGCCGGGCGCGGCGCGCTCGGCCTCGATGCCTTCGGCCAGCTTCTTCTTGGCTTCGGACTGCTTGCCGGCCGCTTCCAGCTCGGCCTGCGCCAGCACCGTCATCTCGCCGGCGCGGTGCTTGGACGCGGTCTCGTTGGCCTCGGCCTGCTTGACCTGGCGCACCAGCTCTTCCTCGGCCGCGGCCTGCGCATTCAGCACCGTCACCTGCTTGGCGCGATCGGCCTCGGACACCGCGCGCACTTCCTTGATGCGCTCTTCTTCCTGGGCCACGGTCTTCTCGACCGCGATGCGCTCGCGGATGACGTTGGCGATTTCCTTGCGCTGTTCTTCCAGCGCCTTTTCCTTCTCGATCCGGTTCAGTTCGACCTCGCGCTCGCGCGAGACGACTTCCAGATCCTTGGCGCGGGTGACCTTCTCGACCTCGATCACCACCGCGCGCTGGCGGTTCTGCTGGGCCACTTCGACTTCGCGCTGGCGGTTCTGCTCGCGGATGTCGAGCTGCTCCTGCACCGAGATGCGCGCCTGCTCGGACTTCAGCCGCTCTTCTTCCTGCACCTTGGCGGTTTCGGCCTGCTCGCGCGCCTGGATGGTCTGGATTTCGCGCTTCTGCCGCGCCTCGGCGTCGGCTTGCTGGCGTTCCAGGGCGAGCATGGCCTCGCGGGTTTCTACGTTCTTCTTGGTGATCGCCAGCTGCTCGTTGCGCTCGAGCTCGTTGGTGATGACGTTCTGCGCCGCAGTCAGCTCGGTGATCTTGCGGATGCCCTCGGCGTCGAGGATGTTGGTCGGGTCGAGCGAGGACTTCGGGGTCTGCTCCAGGTAGTCGATGGCGACGTCTTCGAGCACGTAGCCGTTGAGGTCGTTGCCGATCACCTCGACGATGCGGTCGCGGAATTCCTGGCGGTTCTCGAACAGCTTGACGAAGTCGATCTGCTTGCCGACCGTCTTCAACGCCTCGGAGAACTTGGCGTTGAACAGCTCATTGACCGCGGTGCGGTCGGAGGCGCGGTCCACGCCGATCGACTTGGCGACCTTGAGCACGTCCTGCTGGGTCTCGTTGACGCGCAAGTAGAACGCCACGGTGATGTCGGCGCGCATGTTGTCCTTGCAGATCAATCCATCCTTGGCGCGGCGGTCGACCTCCAGGGTAATCAAGGAGATCTTCATGAACTCCTTCTTGTAGATCACCGGATACACCAGCGCGCCGGTGAAATGCACCTTCGGCATGGAGGACATGTCGTTGACGATCAGCGCCGTGCCCTGCGGGACCTTGATGTAGAAGGCCTTGAACATCATCAGCAGGACGAACACGACCAGAATGCCCAGACCCACCAGGGTCAGGACCATGAAAATACCCGACGGAAAATTCATTCTTGCATCTCCCTATGACTCGACTTCGATACGGATGGCGGCGACCGACGAGGGTCAGGCGCCGCGGAATTCGTCTTCGCTGACCACGCGGTAGGCGTTCTGGTCGGCGAGATACTCGATCAACACCACGCGGTCCCCGCGCTTGAAACGTTCGCCGCCTTCGTCGCGGATCTGCAGGATCAGGCCGGCGCCGCCGTCCTCGATGGCCGCGGTGCCGGTGACCCGGGACACGCCCGGGCTGCGAATCACCGCGGTCTGGCCGAGCAGCGGCCGCGGCGGCTCGGGCTGCATCTTGCGCAGCAAGCGCCGCACCGGACGCAGCGCGAACGCGGCGACCGGAATCGCCAACACGAAGGCGACCACCAGCGCGACGATGTCGGCGACGAAACGCAGGCCGCCATCCGGCAGCAGGCGCAGCAGATACAGGTCGGCGAGGTAGGTCAGCGCCCAGGCCGTGGCGACCAGCACGCTGAGCACGACAGTCACCGGAATGCCGCCGAGCCCCAGGCGCATCAGGGGATCGAACACGCTTTGATGGTGATGGGCGCCGTCGGCCAGCGATTGATCGCCGAGCGTATGGCCGTGCGCCGGGCCGTGGACATGGCCGTCGCCGCCGAAGTGGCCATGGCCGTGGCCGAACAGACCGTCGGCTACGTCCATGCCGACCAGGCCGAGCGCCGACAACAGCCAATAGCCGACCACCACGCCCAGCAGGACGGAGTAGAACGCCGTTGGAAACGAAAACACGATCTGCAGAAACTCGATCATCACCCCTCCCTCCCCGCGTGCCGCGCTCCCTGCGGCGCCTCCATGAAACCGGTCAGCCCGGCAGTTTCTGTCGCAGCCGCAGCAACACCGCTTCGGCGCCGGCATCGTCGGCGATGATGCCGGCCTCGCGCAGCTTGCGTTCCAGCGCGTCGGAGCCGTCGTGGCGCGCCAATTCGGTCGCCGCCTCCATGCGCGCGCCGCGCTCGGCCTGCTTCTGCTTGATCCGCGCCAACGAGTCGACCGCAGTCTGCAAACGGTTCTGCGGCCCGGCATAACGATGCGCGACTGCGGCCTGCGCGCGCTGCATGCTCTCGGTGGCCTTGACCGTGTCGAGTTGCTGCTTGAGACGGCGGATATTGCCCTCGGCCATGGCGATGGCCTTGCGCAGCTCGGTGGCGCTCAGCGCCAGTTGCTGCACGTGGCGCTCGTCGTCGCCGCGGCCGGCTTCGAGCAGCACGATCTTGTCGGCGACTTCGCGCGCCAGCGATTCGTCGCCGGATTCCAGCGCCTTGATTGCATAGGTTTCGTATTCGGCGACCTTGTCGCTGGAGTCGCTCAAGCGCCGTTGCGCCAGCGAATGGCGGGCGATCAGCTCGGCCAGCGATTCGCGCGAGCGGCGCAGCTCCAGATCGCAGTCGCGGATCTCCTGGTCGAGGATGCGCAGCGCCTGGCTGTCGACCCAGGCCTCGCCGAGCTCGCGCGCACCGCCGCGGATCGAGGTCAGCAGCTTGCTCCAGATATTGGCGGGCGGATCGGACGTCGACATCAGGCCACCTCCAGCAACTGCGTTTCGTAGGCTTCGGTCGCCTTGATGACGTTGTCGGCGAGGGTCTCGATTTCGTAGAGCACGTTCGACAACGACGAGGCCGCGCTGAGCGCGCCGAACATCATGTACACCGCTTCGCCGTCGGCGAGGGTCTCGATGCCGATCGTCGACAACGGGAACACCTTGTGGGTGCGCAGCACTTCTTCGTTGAACGCCGAGGCGTCGCGCACGTGCGCGACCGGCCACAGCAGCGCCTCGACCACGATTTGTTCGCCGACCACGGCCACGAACAGCGGCAGGTCGCCGTATTCGGCCATCACCAGGTGCAGGCTGGGTTCGGCGCCGTCGATCAGCTCGATCTGCGAATCGCCGTAGATGAATTCTTCGTCCTGCGACAGCGCATCGTACAAACCCGCGGCCGTCCAGACCTTGCCATCGCTCATCGCGCCCTCCGCGCGTCCTCGCCCCGACACCGCACCGCGCGGCTGCCGCATCCGTCGCTCCACCGCCATGAGCTCCTCGGAAAATTCCGGCAGCACCCACAGCTCCTTCTTGACCAGCCCCTTCTCGCGCAATCGTTCGCGATGTTTGCGCTGGTAGTAGGCGGAGGATCGACGTTCCATGTCATTCACGATAAGTCATCACATGTGACACTGGCAAGCATGACATGTGATATGCCGACGAACGGTGGGGAGTGGCCACGCCGGCCAAACATAGCTTTTATTTCAGTCACTTATGTGGCGACCGGGGTGACGAACGTTTCGACGCCAGCTAGGCCGAGCCTCCGCACGACCCGAGGCGACCGGGTAACCGATAGCGACTCGCGACCGGGGAGTCCGCGGTCGCGGCTTGCGACGCTCCTACCCCAGAGCGGCCTCCGGGTAGGAGCGTCGCAAGCCGCGACCACGCCAAGACGACTACGACGCAACCATCTCGACTGCAGATGACCGACGCGAATCCCGAATCCCGAATCAAAGGATGCCGACAGACACGATCTACCCGCACGCCACCGCCGCGACCCGGTCGTTGCCGACCGGATCGCGACGCGGATCGTCTCAGGCGGAAATACCGTGCTGCTTACGGGCTTCGTCGATGCGGCGCTTCACGTCGGCATCGAGCGTGCCGAGTTCGGCCTGCTTGAAGATGTTGTCGAGCACGCGCTTTTCGTCGTCGTCGACGATCTGGTCGCGCAGCGCCAGGTCGAGCAGCTTCTGCAGTTCGGCGACGTCGAGCGTGCCGTCGTTGGTGAACACCGGGATCGAGGCGAGAGCGATCTCGAGGTGGCTCTTGGGCTGGGCCATGGCGGCAACTCCGTTGCGGTGGGTGAAGTCCTGGACGCGACGGCGGTCTAGGCGGGCGCGTGATGGGGTCGACTATAGCAAGCCCGAGCTACGCGGTAGCGGTCATCGAGGACTGGGCCGCGCTGTTGCCGTTGCCGTTGCCGTTGCCGTTGCCGTTGCCGAGATTTTGACCTGCCTTGCCGCTTTACCGGTCAACAGTAGACCCGGAGGGCGGCGCACAGGACGTGCGCCGTTTTTCGATAAGACAGGGACGTCTTATCGAAAAATCCCGGTGACAGCTACGCACTCGTGGCCTGTGCCCTTGCAAGGAGAGCCCTTTTCTTTGGTTACCTTTCTTTTGGGCTTAGCAAAAGAAAGTAACCCGCACCCTTTAGGGGGCGGAAGCTCTGCACTTGCTTATGGCGTTCATACAAACAAGGTCAAACGCTAAAAGCTTCCGCCACTAAAGCGGCGGGTTACTTTCTTTTGTCTAAAGCAACAAAAGTCCGTCTGGATTCCCTTCGGTCAAAAGTAACCAAAGAAAAATGCTTTTCTTTGAATCACAGGCCCGCACGAGCGGTGCATACGCAGGGATTTTTCATACGGGACATTCCTGTCCCGATGAAAAACGGCCCGCATCCATGCGGGCCGCCCTCCGGGTCTTCCGTTGCCTTCGCGAGTGCGAATCGGCGCACAGCAAGGGGCAACGACAGCGACAGCGACAAGCAACATCGCGCACGCCAAAGGCTCACTCGACGCGACACCGACACCCGAACCCCCAAAAGCAAAAAGCCCGGCGCTTTCGCACCGGGCTTTTGGTATTCGACTGCACCGCCGGCTCGCGCCGCACGGCTCAAGCAGGCATTACCAGACCACTTCGGCCATCGAGCAGTTCAGGCCCGAACCGATGCCGAGCAGCGCAACGCGGCTGCCCTTCTTCAGGCGACCCATCTCGCGCAGCTTGCTCAACACGATCGGCACCGAGGCCGGACCGATGTTGCCGTGCTCGCCGAAGATGGTCATGACCTTCTTCGGGTCGATGCCGAAGGCCTTGAGGAAGGCCTGGGTGTGGGCGCGACTGACCTGGTGGATGACGAATTCGTCGAGCTCTTCGACCGCCCAACCCAACGCGGCCTTGGCCGCGGCGAAGGTCTTGTGGCCGAGCTTGAGGCCTTCGATCATCAGCATGCGGCCGTCGGCCACCATGCGGTCGTGATGCAGGTCGCCCAGGCACAGCTGGTTCCACTCGGTCGCCGAACGGGTCACGCCGCCGCGGTAACGCGGGGCGCCCGGGGCGAGTTCGGCGCGCGCGAGCACCATCGCGGCGGCGCCGCTGCCGAGCGTCAGGGTCGCCATCTCGTCGCGCAGCTGCGACTCGGTGACGTCGGCCTTGCTCAGGCGCTCGATGGTCTTCTCGTAGGCGAGGTTGGCGGTTTCGCCGTCGACGACCAGGGCGTAGTCGATCTCGCCGCGCTCGATCATGCGGCCGGCGATGTCCATGCCGTTGAGGAAGGCGAGACAGGCGTTGGCGACGTCGAAGTTCTGGCAGTTCTCGCCCAGGCGCAGATTGCCGGCGACGATGCTGGCCGTGGACGGCTCCAGGTAATCGCGGCTCACCGAGGTGTTGACGAGCAGGCCGATGCGATCGGTATCGACCGCGGCATCGGCGAGCGCCTTGACGGCGGCCAGGGTTGCGGCGTCGGATGCGCGCATTTCGCCGTCCCACAGACGACGCTCGTGCACGCCGGCGACATCCTGCAGCACATTGACCTTGATGCCGAGGCGATCGAGGGTGGGCTTGAGGCGGGCGTTGATTTCGTCGGAGGTCAGCTTGCGCGGAGCATCGACATGAGCGAGCCCGGCAATAGCGACGTGTTGGAACAGCATGGGCGCAAACCCTTCGCGGACAAAGTGCGACAGATTAGCGCCTTCACGACCCCTATGCATTAGCCATGCTTGGCCTGCGGCCGGTACCCGGCGCTCGCCCCGCGCCATAAACCCCTTGAAAAACAGCGGATTAGGACAGCGCGAGAGGCCTTAACAGGCCGTACGCGAGAGTTTGGAAATGCGCTCAGCCGCCCACAGGATAGGTCTGAGCGGCCGCCGAAGGCGCCGATTGCGCAGCCGGGGCCGCGCCGGGGCCGCAGCGGTAGGCGGCAAAACGCTGCTGGCCGTCGGCCGGCGCTGCCACCGGCTGGATGGTATCGGCCTGCAGACCGGGGGCTTCGTTGCGCGCCAGGGTTTCGAGTTCTTCGCGCACGCGCAGGACGTTGCGTTCGTAGAAGGCGACGTTGTGCTTGACCGCGACGACGACTTCGCCGCGCTTCTCGCAACCCGACGGCGCCGGGCCGCCGGAGAGCACGCGCACCGCTTGTGCGCCGGGCGCCATCTGCACCCAGGTGCAGGCCGAGCCCATCAGGGCCAGGGTCGAAGCCAGGGAGACGATTGCCAACGCGCGCATGGAAACCTCGTTAGGGATGCGATCGCGCGCATTGTCACCGGAATCGGCTGAGCGCGGTAGGAATGGGGCGCTGGGCGGAGAGAGCGAAGGCGGAAGCAAATCCCCCCTGCCCCCCTTTTGCAAAGGGGGGAATCCGTCTTGGGGATGCGAAGTGACGAGTGCAGCGCTGCTCCGCTTGCTGCCATCGAAAGTACAACTGCAAAAAGCGCCCCGCCCATGCCCCCTTTTAGAAAGGGGGCGGCGACCGCGAAGCGGGCGCGGGGGATTTAGCTTTTGCTTTTGCTTTTACTACAGCCGCCACTGCGTCTGCTCCACAAACGCCAACGGGCCGCCTCCGAAGAGGCGGCCCGTCGCGTTGCATGACATCAACCGATCGGCTCAGTGCACCGGCTTGCCGTCCTGGTCGATCACTTCGACTTCGCCGAGCTTGAGCGCGCGGATCGGCTGTTCGATCTTCGACAGGTCGCCGACCACCACCCAGGTCAATGCGGCCGGGTCGAGGGTCTTCGCCGCGGCCTGCGCCAGCGCCGGGGTCATCGCTTCGTTGCGCGCCTTGTACTCGAGGATGTAGTCCGCAGGACGGCCGTAGCGCTGGTCGGCGCTGACCTGGGCCATCAGGGCGTCGGTGGTCTCGTACGCGCCCGGCAGGCTCAAGGTATTCGAGGCGCGGATCTTGGCGACCTCGGCGGCGCTGATCGGCGCGCTGCCGCTGGCGAAGGACTCGATCTCGCGCTTGAGCTCGGCCAGCGACTCCACGGTCTTGTCCGACTGCACCGCGGCCTGGGCGATCCACGGCCGCTGGCCCTTGGCGTTGCCCGAGCCGCTGTAGGAACCGTAGGCCCAGTGCTTGTCCTCGCGCAGGTTCATGTTGAGGCGCGAGCTGAATTCGCCGCCGAGCACGCCGTTGGCGAAATCGAAGTCGATGGTGCCGGCATCGCCGGTCGGTGCGATCAGCTCGCCGACGTAGAGGTTGGACTGGATCGCGCCGGGCTGGTCGACCAGGAACACGCGCGGCGCCTTCGGGCGCGCCACCGTGGCCAGTGCCGGCAGGGCCGGTGCGTTGGCGCCGGCTTTCCAGTCGCCGAAACGGCGCTCCAACTGCGGCACGATCTGCGCCAGGGTGGTGTCGCCGACCACGAACACGCGGGCACGGTCGGGCTGCAGCCAATCGCGATGGAAGGCGACCAGGTCGTCGCGGCTCAGCGACGCGATCGAGGCCTCGGTGCCGGTGCCGGTGAACGGAATCGCATAGGCATGGCCGGCGCCGTACAGCAGCGGCGGCAACACGCGCAGCGCCGCAGTCTGCGGACGCGCCTTCTCCTGCTTGATCCCGGCCAGCCATTGCGCGCGCACGCGTTCGATCTCGGCGGCCTCGAAACGCGGGCGACGGACGACATCGGCGAACAGGTCCAACGACGGTTCGAGCTTATCGGTCAGCGCCGACATCGCGACGTTGGCGCTGTCGAGGCTGGCATTGGACGACAGCTCGACGCCGAGCGCTTCCTTGCGCGCCGACAGTTGCAGCGCGCCGTAGTCGCCGGCGCCTTCGTCGAGCATCGCCATGCCGAAGCTGGCGGTGCCGACCTTCTTGCCGAGGTCGGCGCTGAAACCGCCGGGGAACTCCATCGCCAACTGCACCACCGGGGTTTCGTGGCGCTCGATCAGCACCACTTCCATGCCGTTGCCCAGGCGTGCGTGCTGCGGGGTCGGGAAGTTGAGATCGGGGAAACGCTGGGTCACCGGCACGCCGGTGCTGCGGTCGACCGGGGAGGCCACGGTCTTGAAGCGCGGGTCGGCGGCTGGAATCGCCGCCGGCTGGGTCGCGGGCGCGGCGCGCACGGTTTCCGGCAGCGACGAGGCCGGCTTGTCGCCGGGCTGCACGATCAGGGTGTGCGAGCCGACGCCGAGCCAACGACGGCCCGCGGCCTGCACGCTGGCCGGGGTCGCCGCGGCGAGTTCCTTGAGTTCGTCGCGATAGCAGTCGGGCTTGCCGAGCAGCACCGCGCAGCGCGCGAGCACGTCGGACTTGCCGCCGAAACCGCCGATGCGTTCGACCCCGCGGACGAAGTCGGCACGGCTCGCGGTCTTGGCCTGTTCGAGCTCCTGCGCGGTCGGGCCTTGTTCGATCAGGCGCTTGATCTCTTCGTCGATGGCGGCGCGCACCTTGGCCGGGTCGACGCCCTGCTTGACGTTGGCGACCACCACCAGGGTGCCGCTGATCTCGGCGTCGTTGATCGACACGCTGGCGCTGTCGGCGATGCGGTCGGCGTGGACCAGGCGCGCGTCCAGGCGCGAGGCCGCGCTGCCGCCGAGGACCTGCGCGAACAGGCCGAGCTCGGTGCCGTCGGGGCTGCCGAACTCGGCGACCGGCCAGGCGCGGTAAACGCGCGCCTGCGGCACGCGGTCGGGCACGGTTTCCTCGGTGTCGCGCTCGCGCTTGGGCACGCGCGCGGCCATGTCGGGCAGGGTCGCGCTGGCCGGGATGTCGCCGAAGTAGCGCAGCGCCTTGTCCTTGGCGGTCGCCACGTCGATGTCGCCGGCGAGCACCAGCACCGCGTTGTTGGGGCCGTACCAACTGCGGAACCAAGTCTTGACGTCGTCGAGCGAGGCCGCATCGAGGTCGGCCATCGAGCCGATGGTCTGCCAGCTGTAGGGGTGGTCGGCCGGATACAGCGCCTCGTAGAGCTTGGCGCTGATGCGGCGGCCGTAGGGCTGGTTTTCGCCCTGGCGCTTCTCGTTCTGGACCACACCGCGCTGTTCGTCGAGGGTTTTCTGGTCGATCGCGCCGAGCAGATGGCCCATGCGGTCCGATTCCATCCACAGCGCCATGTCGAGCGCGGTGGTCGGCACGTTCTGGAAGTAGTTGGTGCGGTCCTGGTTGGTGGTGCCGTTCTGGTCGGTCACGCCGACCAGCTCGAACGGCGCGAAGAACTCGCCCTTGTGGTTCTCCGAGCCCTGGAACATGAGGTGCTCGAACAGATGGGCGAAACCGGTGCGCCCGGCCTGCTCGTTCTTGCTGCCGACGTGGTACCAGACGTTGACCGCGACGATCGGCGCCTTGCGATCGGTATGGACGATCACCCGCAAGCCGTTGGGCAGGGTGAACTCTTCATACGGGATCGAAACCTCGGCCTTCGAGTTCGCGTTGGCGCCGGCGGCCGGTGCCGCCAGCGCCGGCGCGCAGACCGTGCCGGCCAGGGCCGTCGCCAGCGCGAGAGCCAGCGCGGCGGCGCGCGGGCGGGCGGCGCGGAGCGCGTTCGGGGACAACGGGGACTTCGGCGACATGGGCACTCCTGGCTGGGGTCGTCCGCGCGCGGACGAAAGCACCATCCTAGGCGGGTCGAGGCGCCCAGGCACTAGGCCGGCGGTCATAGGGAGTGGCCGGTCGCATTTACGTTGTCGCTGCGGCCGAGCGGCCTCGCCGCGCATAATGCGCGGATGTTCGACGTCATCCTGTACCAGCCCGAGATTCCGCCCAACACCGGCAATGTGATCCGCCTGTGCGCGAACACCGGCGCGCGCCTGCACCTGGTGGCGCCGCTGGGGTTCACCCTGGAGGACAAGCAACTGCGCCGCGCCGGGCTCGACTATCACGAGTACGCCGCCGTGCAGGTGCACGACAGCCTGGCCGCGGCGCTGGACGCGATCGCGCCGCCGCGGCTGTTCGCGCTGAGCACGCGCGGCCGGGTCCGCCACGACCAGCCCCGCTACGCCGCCGGCGACGCCTTCGTGTTCGGCCCGGAAACCCGCGGCTTGCCCGAGGATGTGCTCGACCGGATCCCGGCCGAACATCGCCTGCGCCTGCCGATGCGCCCGGACAACCGCAGCCTGAATCTGTCCAACGCGGTCGCGGTGGTGGTGTTCGAGGCCTGGCGCCAGCACGACTTCGCCGGCGGCGCCTGAGCCGCACGAAGAAAAAGACTCCCCCTTCCCCTCGGGTGCGGGAAGAGGGAGCAAAGCTATCGAACCGGGTCGGGTCTCATGCGGCCGGCAGCGCCTGCGCGCGCGGCGCGCGCAGCAGCAGCGACAGGCCCAGCGCGTTGAGCAGGCCGATGGCGCAGAACACCGTCCACGGCAACCACGGCCAGTGCCTCGCCGTCGCCACATCGACCAGCCAACCGCCGGCGACGTTGCCCAAGCCGCCGCCGATGGCGAGGCTGAGCGAACTCACACCGAGAAACGTGCCGAGCGCGCGCGGGTCGGCCAAGCCGGCGATCAAGGTCTGTTGGGTCGGGCGGGTCATCACCGCGCCGACCGCGAAGCCGCCGATGCACAACAGGAAACCGGCGAAGCCGTCGGTGAAGCCGATCGCGCCGACCGCCAGCGACATCAGCACCACGCCGAGCACCAGCACCTGGGCGGTGCTGAGACGCTGTTCGAGCCAGCGCACCAAGCCGTATTGCAGCAACACCGTCAGGCCGGCGCTGACCGCGAACATCACCCCCACGCTGTCGACTTCGCCGGTCAGGCGCTGCGCCAACAGGGGCAGGCTGATGTTGATCTGCACCGCGAGAAACCAGTACGGCATCATCAGCACGACCAGGCTCAGGAAAGCGCGGTCGCGGCGCACCAGGTCGAGGCCGTGGCGCAGCGGCGGCGGCCGCTCCGGCATCGCCACCGACGGCAGCAGGCGCAGGGCGATGACGAAGTTGAGGGCGAAACAGGCCGCGGCGACCAGGCAGACCACGCGGAAGTCGAAACGCAACAAGGCGACGCCGAGCAAGGGCCCGAGCGTGGTCGCCACCCCGCTGACCCAGTTGCTGATCGCGTAATAACGCGGCCGCGTGCGCTCGTCGGTGAGCGCGGCGATGGAGGCCTGGTACGGCGCCTCGAACATCGCCCCGCCGAGCGCCGACACCGCCATCGCGAACAACAGCAGCGGCAGATCGTCGGCGAAGGCCAGGCTGGCGAAGCCGGCCGCGCGCAGCAACACGCCGAGGCAGATCATGCGGCGCGCGCCGAAGCGGTCCGAGAGCACGCCGCCAACCAGAGCCAATCCCTGTTGGGTCAACTGCCGCACCGCCAAGGCCAGGCCGACCGCCGCCGCGGCCAGGCCGACGTCGTTGACGAAGTGCACCGCGACCAGCGGCATCAACATGGCGAAGCCGGTCACCATGAAGAAGGTGTAGACCAGCAAACCGTTGAGGCCGCGTCGGCGCGCGTCGGCGCCGAGCGGAACGGATGCCTGCAGCGGCGGGCTTGCGCTCATGGCCGTGCTCAGGCCGCCGCGCGCGCCGCGCCGGCGGCGCGATACAGATGAATCGGCGTCGGGTCGGCGCTGAACTGCGAAAACGGAAACGGCTCGGCCGACACCGCGGCGACGCCGTGGCCGAGAAAGCGCGGCACGATCGCGCTGCCGGTCTGGGCGTAGACGATCAACGGAATGCCGCGCGCGCGCACGCTGGCGAGGATCTCGTCGAAGGAACCGTTGCTCAGGGTCATACCGGTGGCGATCACCAGGTCCGCCTGCGCCAGCACCGGCCGCATGTCGCGCACCACCTCGGTGCCGTCCTGGGTGCGTTGCAGATTGAAATCGCAAGGCAGGCAAACGCCGCCCTGGGCCTGGATCGCCGCCACCAGCGGATTGACCACGCCGATCAGGCCCACGCGCATGCCCGGCTCGATCTTGAGCAGACCGGCGATGGCCTCGTCGCGCGCCCGCGCCCGCTCCAGCGGCGTACCGTGCGGCAGCATGAACACCTGCGCCTCGGCCGCCTCGCGATGCGGCCGCACCAGCGACAGATAAGCATCGAGCGCGGCGACCCTCACCGGCGTGCGTTGATCGCGCAGCAACTCGGCGACGCTGCGCCCGGACAATTCCTCGGCGATCACCGAGTCGAGCTGATCGCGCTCGACACAACAACCGCCGAAGCCCGACTCCACCCGCAGCACCAGATAGTAGTTGCGGTATTTGGTCTCGGTGCCCGGGAACTGGGTGCTCTGGCGCACCCAGAACGCGCCGACGGCATGCAGGCCTTCGGGATTCGGGCCGTAGTCGCCGCGCAGCACCGCCTCGGTCAGTGCAGCGACGTCGATGGGCGGCAGTTGGCCGGTGGAAGGTGCGGCAGCGACGGCCGTCGGTGCGGAAAGCGTCATGTCGTCGGTCTCGGAGAAGTGGTGCGGGGGAAGCGCGTCGGATTGCGGTCGATGGAGCGGTTGCGGTTGCGGTTGCGGTTGCGGTTGCGGTTGCGATTTTTGCTGTTGCAGTTGTTGCTTCTAATGCCGTTGCCGTTGCCCCCTTTAAAAAAGGGGGCCGCGACCGCGCAGCGGACGCGGGGGGATTTGCTGTTGCTTTTGCGTGGTCGCGAGCGAACAGCGAAAGCCCCCCTACTCAAAGGGGGGAACGGCAGCGACATCGTGGGAACGAGCTCATGCCGGCACGCTCACGCTGCAGTCGACGCCAGTTCTGCAGCAGCGCGAGTCCGGGCCTCCTCCCTGTCATCCGCTTGCGTATCCGGGCCCGCGCCCGTGTCCGCATAACGCAGCGTGACCTCGGCCAGCGCCCGCTCGGCATACCCGCGCGCCTGTCCGCCTACCCGATCGACCGCGATCACGTGGCCGAGGTAACAGGCGTTGTCGATCGGCGCCGCGACTTCGCTGCCGGCCACCGCGCTCAGGCTCCAGCGCTCGATATTCGGATCGGCCTCCAGGCTCGCGGCGCCGTCCATCGCCAGCACGTAGCCGCCGCGCGGCGGCACCAGGAACTTGATCGCGGCGCTGGCGACGCCGGTGTCGCGACGCCGCAGGTCCGGTTCGCGGCCCAGGGCGAGCTCGATCTGCGCATCGAGCAGGTCGATGCCGGTCACGCGCTGGATCAACTCGGCGATGTAGTTGCCGCCTGGGCGCGGATTGATCTCGACGACGCGCGGCCCGTCCGCAGTCAGCTTGACCTCGGTGTGGCTGATGCCATGGTCGTGCCCGACCGCGTCGAGCGCGCCGAGCACCAAGGCTTCGATGGCCGCAGCGTCGGCCGGATCGAGCCGGGCCGGGAACATATGCCCGTCCTCGATGAAATACGGAAACCCGGTCAGGCTCTTGTCGGTGATGCCGATGACCGTGGTCCGGCCCCGATAGGTGCAGGCCTCGACGCTGAACTCCTCGCCGCGCAGGTACTCCTCCAGCAACAGCAAGGGAACGCGTGCCTGTTCGCGGAAATTACGCGGAAACTGTTCGAGCGCGTCGAAAGCCGCGCACAGCTCTTCCTCGTCGTGGATCAGGCGTACGAACGCGCTCGATGCCAGGTCGGTCGGCTTGACGATCAAGGGATAGCCGATCCGCTGCGCCTCGCTGCGGGTCTCGTCCCAGGAGCGGGTCACCGCGAACTTCGGGTTCGGCAGGCCGGCGCCTTCGATCGCCTCGCGCACCCGGTCCTTGCGCCGCTCCATCACCACATTGGCCGAGAACGCCTGCGGCAGCCCAAGCGCCTGCGCGACCTGGGCCACGGTGTCGATGTAGTAATCGCAGATCGTCACCACGCCGTCGAACTTGAGGATGGCGTGCTGGGCGCGCAGGAATTCGATCAGCGCCGGCACGTCGTTGGTCTCGGCGGTCAGCACGTGATCGGCGTGGTCGATTACCGGGTGGATCTCCTGCGAACGCGCGTCGCGGTAATGACCGCGGTTGCGGGTGACGAAGGTGTAGCGGTGGCCGAGCCGGCCGATCGCGGGCGGGAAGATACGGCCGGTGCCGCCGACCCAGCTTTCGATCATTAACAGGTGCGCCATGAGGGGTTGCTCCAGGGAGGGATTCAGTGCGCGGCGACGAGCGCCGCATCGCGTTGCGGCGGCGCTACGGCGTCGTTGGGATCGGCGGCGAAGTCGGCACGCGCCCAGGCCATCGCCGACCACGGCAGGGCCAGTTCGTCGAGCGAGGCGATCGGCTTGGGCTCCAGGCCGCGCGGGTCCAGAGCTTGTTCGTAATGGGCGAACACGCCCTCGACGTAGCGGTGGCCGGTGTCGGCGGCGAGAAAGACGATATTGCGTTCGGGCCGGCGCGCGGCTTCGCGCGCGGCGACCAGATAACAACAGCCCGTCGATAATCCGGCGAACACCGCGTGTTCGCGCAGCAGGGCCACCGAACCCGACAGACCGTAGTCGAACGAGACCCAGTGAATCTGGTCGTACAAGCGATGCTGCACGTTCCGGAACGGAATCGAACTGCCGATGCCGGCGATGATGATGCCGGGGTCTTCGATGTGCTGGCAGCCGAAGGTCATGCTGCCGAACGGTTGCACGCCGATCAGTTCGACCGCGGCATCGTGCGCGCGCAAGGCTCTGGCCAGACCGCCGGTGGAACAGCCCGAGCCGACCCCGCCGACCACGCTGAGCGCGCTGTCGCCAAGAACATCGGCGAACAAAGCCGCGACCGGCTCGTAACCGTCGTAATGGATGTCGTCGTGGTACTGCTGCATCCAGTGCACGTCGGGGCGGCTGTCGAGCAGCTCGCGGATGCGCGCCACGCGCAGGCTCTGGTCCATCTTCAGGGTCGCCTGCGGCTCGACCTGCTCGATGGTCGCGCCGAGGATGCGCAGCTGCAGCATCAAGGTGCGGTCGACGGTCTTGGAGCCGACGATGTGGCAATGCAGGCCGTACTTGTGACAGGCCAGGGCCAGTGCGTACGCGTAGATGCCGCTGGAGCTGTCCATCAGGGTCGCGCCCGGGCGGATGCGGCCGCTGGCGAGCAGGCGCTCGACCGCGACCAGGGTCGAATAGACCTTCATGGTCTCGAAGCGCGCGACATAGAGATTGGCACCCAGCCGGACCAGGTCGGGCGCCTTGATCGCGTCGGCGATATGCGTGTGCATGCTCATCAGAACCCCGTTTCGGCGAAACGGCACTGGTGGCCCAGGCCGCGGAAGAAGGCCGACAGCTCGCCCATGCGCGCCGGGTCGGGCCGCTCGACGAACAGATAGCCGAGCAGGCTGCCGGTGTGGGCGACGACGATGCCGTCGGCGGCGAAATCGCTGCGCCGTTCGAGCAAGGCATCGAGGTGGCGCTTGGCGATCACCCCCTGCGCCAACTGCGCGCTCTGGGTCGCGCAGGCGCAGATGGCGGCGAGGTCGTGCGCGGCGAAGGCCTGCAGCGCGCGCTCGAGATTGTCCCGATAGGCGTCGAGATGGCGCTGGTAGTGGGCCAGCAAGGGATGCGCGCACTTCTCGGTCTCGACCGTGCCGCCCTCATCGATGTAACAGGCATGCAGGCGCAACGGCGTATCGAAGGCCTGCACGATCTGCTGGCGTCCGCTCAGGTACAACGCGTGGGTGTCGAGGAACACGCTGTCGGAACGCTCGATGCCGCGCAGCAGGTCGGCGATCGCCGCCGGCGCCGAGGCCAGGCCGAAGATCCGATCCAGGCAGCGAATGGTGGCGACGATGTCGGCGGTCGAACTGGCCATGCCCTTGCCGAGCGGCAGTTCCGAGTCGTGGCTCCAGCGCCCGCTCGGCAGGCGCTTGCCGTGCGCTTGCAGGTACAGCGCGATCGCCTGCCGGCATTTGTCCTTGCCGGCCAGGTCGACGGCGATGTCGCCCTCGTCGCCCGGGGCGAAATGGATCCAGCTGTATTTGCGCACCGGCAAGGAGATCAGACCGATGTGCAACTCGCCGTCCTGCGCATACGGCCCCTGCAACAGCTCGCCCAGCGTGCCGTGGCAGACGCCGCTGTAGATCTTCGAAGTCCGCTCGCACGACACCCGCGCCTGCGCGCGGGCCCCACCCCGCGCGTGGTCGTTATCGCGATACCGCTCCTGCCTCAGCATGGCCGCACGCTCCCCAAAACCGCCGAATTAACCGTCGAAATCGACCGCGAGCTGGGCCACGTAGCGCCGCCCGTCGGTGAGTCCGAAACTGTTGTTGCCGTAGATGTTCCAGGTGTAGGTGTCGCCGACGTTGGCGACCAGCAGGCGCAAGGTCGCCGGCGCCGAACCGAGCCGGAACCGATAGCGCGCGCCGACATCGACCAAGGTGTAGTCGGGTACGCGGTTGCGTCCGTCGCGCGACGCGATGCGTTCGCCGTAGTGACTCATCGACAGATCGAACGAAAGCCCCGCCCACGACGGCGGGCGGTATTCGAGATCGGCGCGCAGCACGCGCTCGGTCTGGCCGATCGGGCGATCGCCGACCCGGCCCAGGCGCACCGCTTCGCCGCTCACCCGCGGCCGCATCAACACCGCGCCGGCGACCAGGCTCAGGGAGTCCATCGGCCGACCGCTCAGGCTCAACTCGACGCCGCGGTGGCGCACTTCGCCGATCGCGCCGTAGACGTTGCGCTCGTCGGTGGTGAAATAGGGTTTACGCACGTCGAAGGCGCCGGCCACCAGTTTCATGCCGTCGGCGAAGGCCCAACGCAGGCCGGCGTCGCTCTGCCGCGTGCGGATCGCCGGCAGGGCTTCGTTGCGATTGGCCGCGTCGTCGGGCGCGATGCCGCTTTCCTCCAGGCCGCGGGTGTGGCCGGCGTACAAGGCCAGGCGCTTGCCGAGATAGACCGAGACATTGGCGTTCGGCAACCAGGGCTGATCGCGCGTTGAGGTGCGCGGCAGGCCCGGTTGGTCGACGCTTTTTTCATAGCGGCTGCGCTGGATGCCGAGGCTGAGTTCGCCGACCTCGCGCCAGCGCCCTTCGTAGGCCAGGCCGCCGGTCCACTGGCGGACCTGGTCGTGGGTGCGCGGGCCGAACGCGAATGCCACGGGTTCGGGCATCGGCAAGGGTTCGCCGAGCGGTCGCACGCCGAAATCCAGGGCCGGCGCCGAACCGCCGTACTCGCTGTCGAGGCGACGGCCGCGCGCGGCGACGTGCAGCACGTGCAGGCGCGGGCCTTCGCGGAAGCTGCGGCTCAGGCGCAGTTCGCCGCTGGTCGAGGCCGAGCGCTGGCGCGGATCGGCGATGACTTTCTCGCGCGCCAGGCCATCGCGGGTAGTGTCGACGAACAACTCGGCGAAACCGCTCGGCATATTATTGATCGAGCGGAACACGCCGCCGGTCAGGGCCCAGTCGTCGCCGAAGCGCGCCTTGCCGAGCACGCCGTAGTTGCGGCTGTCGTACTCGTTGTCCGACCAGGTCTGGCCGAAATGACGGCGGCGTTCGATCTTCGGCGGAAGATGATTGCCGGCAGTAATGATCGTCGGCGCGACTTCCTCGTCGCGGCCGCGCGAGATGCTCCAGAACGGCAGGATCTCGATGTTCTCGGTCGGGCGCCAACGCGGCACCACACCGGCGCGCAGATAGCGCGCGTCGGCGCCGTCGTAATACTCCTCGCGCGCATACGAGACACCGGCGGCGATCCCGAGCCGGCCCGGGATCACGGGCAGCTTGGCGTCGAGTTCCAACGCCGGCGCGCCGTAGGCATTGAGCGCGCCGACCACGCTGATCACGCGCTGGTCGCCGGCCTTCTGCAGGCGATAGTCGACGATGCCGGTCGGCGCCGGGAACGGATAACTCAACGCCGACAGGCCGACGCGAATGGTCGAGCCCTCGACCAGGCGCGGCGGCACCGTGCCCTGGCGATCGAAATAGACTCCGTCCATGCGCACGTTGCCGGCGTCGACCGGCGAGAAGCCGCGTACCTGCTTGGTGCTGTACAAGCCGATGGTTTCGTTGCCTAGGGTGGCACCGAACGCGTCCTCGGCCGCGGTGACGGCGTTGTCGTCGGTGCGTTGCGCCTGCACCGCGCCCGTCGCGGTCGCAGCGATCAGGGCCAAGGCCCAGGCCAGTGCGTCTCGTCTCATCGCTCAGAGCTCCGTCGGCCAGCGACGCAAACGCCGCCAGGCGAGTGCGGTCAGCAGACCCGCCAGCAGGCACAGCCAACCGATCATCGGCAGCACCGCGGCGACCCGCGCGCGCGCTGGCGCCTCGGTGCCGAGATACGCGGGAATGCCGTCGTAATCGGCGAAGTTCATCCGCCCGTAGCTATTGGCCACCGCGCGCGGCGTCGGCGCGGCGATTTGCCCTTGGATGCGCGGGTAGAACCAATCGCGCAGGCGCAGTTGGTATGCGCGGGTCTGCTGTTCGAAGCGTTCATGACGGGTAGCATCGGTGCCGGCAAGCACCGCCAGGGCTTCTTCCAGTCCCAACGGCGGCGCGAGATAGCCGGCCCAGTCCGAGACCCGGCCGCGCCATTCGCGTGCGGCCTGTTGGCGCTCGCGCAAGGGCAGCAGGCGCCGTTCGAGCTCCGGGGTCAGGAAGGTCATGCGCGTGGCGTAGTCGATCTTGGCCACGCGTTCGGTCGCCGCGGCGAGCACGGAAGAGCGGCGGAAGGCCGCGCCCACGATCGCGTCGCGCTGCTCGGCGATGGCGTCGTTGGCGCGCCGTTGCGCATCGACATAGGCCACCGGCGACGGCGCGTCGCCGAGCCGGGTCGCGAGCGCGCTGCCGAACAGGGGCAGGCCGATCGCGAGCAATGCCCACACCGCGCTCATCAGGCTGATCGCGCCGGCGGCGCTGGGCCAGGCCGAGACCACGACGAATCCCAGCGCGGCCCAGAACGACAGGTAAGCCACCACCAGTACCGCCGACGCGATCAGTTCGGGCCAGGCCGCGGCGAGATCGGCGCCGGCGACCAGGAGTGAGGCGGTCGCCAGCACCAGCGTCGCCGGCGCGAGCCAGGCGACGATGGCGGCGACGCGCGCGCCGAGCCAGGTCCGCGGACCGACCCGTTGCGCGGCGATCAAACGCAGCATGCCGTGGTCGCGCTCGAAGGTGGCGAGCAAGCCGATCAACAGCACCACCGCGATCGGCAGCAAATACACCAGCACGAAGCCGAGGTCGAAACGTCCCAACCCGAGCCCGCGCGGGTTCTCGAAGTCGTACACCGGTTCGACCCCGAACGGCGTTTCCAACTTGACCGGCAAGCGCCCGGGCATCAGATCGCTGACCCCGACCGCGAGCGGCGACAACGGCAGGTTCGGTTTGTAGCTGTGCGCACGCAGGAAATAGCGGCTGAAGCCCGCGGCGTCGGTCGGGTCCTGCCAGTACGGCACTTCGCTCTCGGCCGGCTCGGCGTAGCGGCGCGCGCGTTCGCGGATCTGCGCGGTCCAGGCCGCATCGCTGGCGCGGCTGCGTTCGATCGCCGCGTCCTGGCTGCGATGCAGGGCGGCGCCGCTGAGCGCGCCCCACAGCATCGCCACGCCGAGCAGGCCGATCACCATCCACAGCAAGCGATTACGTCCGACGTGGCGCAGCTCCCAGCGCCACAACGCGACGAAACCGATGTCGACCGTCGCGCTCATGGCCGCATCCTCCGCGCCGCCAGCGCCAACGCCGCCCAGGCCGCCGCGCACCAGCCCAGCAAGGCCAGCAAGGCCGGCGTGCTCACGCCCCAGGCGCTCGCCAACGGCGGCACGCGATGGCGGAACTCGGGGATCTGCGCCCACAGCGAAGCATCGTTGGTATGACGCGGCCCCTCGCCGTTGAGCGGATGCGCCATCACGTCCTGGTTCATGCGATTGACTAACTCGCGCCGGTAGCGCTCGGCGCCATCGACGAAGCGGCGGTGATGGACGAAGTCGCTGCCGGCCAGGGCCGGCGACAGACTCTGCATCGCCGCCATCGGCGACAGCAGGCCCAGCACGGCATAGCCGCGATCCTGCGCTTCGACGCGGTCGTAGAAACCGCCGAGCACGCGGTCGAACACCGCATGCGAATGCCGCTCGCTCAGATCGAGTTCGGCGCCGCGCAGATCGACCCGCAACTCGTCCTTGCTCGCCGCGCCGTACTGCGCCAGCAGCTTGGCCTGGTTGGCCTTGGCATCCTCGGCGGTCCAGAACGCCGGCGCCTCGTCGAGCAAACGCTGCTTGACCGCCTGGGTCGACGGCAACGGCTGCGCGCTGTCGACCGCGCTGTTGGCCCAGCGCGGCAAGGCCAGGCCGAACACGATCCACAGACCGAACAACAGCGCCAACGCCGCGCGCACACTGCCGGCGAGCATCGACACCGCAATGCCGACCGCGGTCAGCAAGGCCAGATACAGCGCCATCGTCAGCGTCCATAAGCCCAGGCGCGTGGCGGTGTCGAGGTCGAACACGCCCAGGACGAAGCTCGATGCAGCGGTCGCAGCGGTCACCGGCAGCAGCAAGACCAACACGAGTGCAGACCAGATCGCCAAGGCCTTGCTCATCACGATCGCGCGCGGCCGGATCGCCGCGCCCAGCGCCAAGCGCAAGGTGCCGCGTTCGCGGTCCATCGCCACCGCGGTGAAGGCAAGCAGGAAAGCGACCAAGGGCGCGAAGCCGATCAGCAGCCCGGCCGGACTGACCAGGCCGGCGCGCTGCAGCATCGAGGCCTCGCCTTGCGGCCGGTACAGCATGTCGTTCTGCACATGCGCTTCCAGCCAGACCGCCTGGCCCACGAAGGGCTCCACGCCGGGATCCAGCGCGGCCAGCACCGGCGTCGGCTTGAACGCGTAGATGCTGTAATGCGCGGCCGAGTGCGGGTCTTTCTCGCCCTGGCCCAGCCAGCGCGCGCGCTCGGCGCGGCCGATCTCGCTCTTGGCCGCATTGGTCGTGGCGATCGCATCCAGATTGACCGCGAACGCCAGCAGCACCAAGGCGCCCAGGCAAAGCAAGGCCCACCACGCCCGACGGTCGCGACGCAGCAGCGTCCATTCGTAACCGGTCAGCGACGCGCTCATGCGGCGAGCTGCTCCAGATACAGGGCTTCGATCTCGGTCGCCGACAGTTCGTCGGTATGACGTTCGACCAGCAGACGCCCGGCGCGCAGGATGCCGAGCCGATGCGCCACATCCTTGACCCGATACAGATCGTGGGTCGCCATCAGCACCGCGATGCCGCGCTTGGCCGCCGCGCGCACGCCTTGCGAGAGGTCGTTGGCGGCGCTGGCGTCGAGCCCCGAGGTGGGTTCGTCGAGCAGCAACAACTGCGCATTCTTGGCCAGGGCGATCGCCAGGCCGACCTTCTGGCGCATGCCTTTCGAAAATCCGGCGGCGCGGCGGCTGTGCGCTTCCTCCTGCAAACCGGCTTCGGTGAGCAACGCGCGCGCCTGCGCATCGTCGAGACGGCGCCCGCCGAGCAGGGCGAAATAGCTCAGGTTCTCGATCGCGTTGAGAGTGGGATGCAGCATCACCGTTTCCGGCAGGTAGGCGATCTTGGCCCGTGCCGCGAGCGGGTCGCGGTCGACGCGGGTGCCGGCGACGTCGATATGGCCCGCCTCCGGCGTCAGGAAGCCGAGGATCAGGTTCAAGGTGGTGGTCTTGCCGGCGCCGTTCGGGCCGAGCAATGCGTAAACCTCGCCCGGCGCGATCGCCAGCGACAAGGCTTCGAGCGCATGGCGCGCACCGAAGTCCTTGCGCACCTCGTGCAGGCGCAGCGCGTCGCTGCGGGTTTCCAGCAGGCTCATAAGTTCACCCGGAAGGTCAGCTCGACGCTGCGCGGCGGCGCGATCACCAATTGGTCGGCCGCGCCGCCGGACCAGTCGGCATAGAAGGCATCGCCGAGGTTGCGCCCGTGCAGGGCGATCTCGCCGAACGGCAGGCGGTAGGCGACGGAGGCGTCCCAGACGTCGTGGCCATCGACGCGGATGCTGTTGGCGTTGTTGGTGTAAAAGGCGCCGACATGGCGCACGCCGCCGCCGAGGGTCAGCGGGATCGCCTCGAAGCGATAGCTCGCGTACAGGTTGGCGACGCGCTCGGGCACGTTCGGCGGCACGTTGCCGGCGCGGTCGACGCCGCCGGCTTCGCGCAGTTCGTCGAAGCGCGCATCGAGCGCGGCGAAGCTCGCTTCCAGGCGCAGGCCGCGGGTCAGCGCCGCCGATGCCGACAGTTCGATGCCGCGCGAGGACTGGCGCCCGCCCTGCACCGACAGATTCGCATTGAGCGGGTCGCGGGTGACGATGTCGTCCTGCTCGATCCAGTAACCGCCCAGGCTGAGGTCGATGCGGTCCTGCCAGAAGCTGCTCTTGATGCCGGCGTCGACGGCGCGGCCGTGGGTCAGCTCGAAGCGCGAATTGGCCAGCGACAGCAGCGGCAGGCTGCCGACCGGCGCAACCGCCTCGCTGTACTGGGCGAACAACTGGGTCTTCGGGCTGAGGTCGAATACCGTGCCGAGCCGCCACGACAAGGGTTCGTAACGCCGCTCGAACCGGGTCAGCGCTGCGGTGTTGAGGTCGCGGATGCTGCGTTCGAGTTCGATGCGGTCGTAACGCAGCCCGGCCAGCAGCAACCAGCGCGGGCTCAGGTTGAGCGCGTCTTCGGCGAACACCGAGGCGACCCGGGTCGTCGAGTCGAAATCGACGCGGTTGCCGGCGCCGGGAAAGTTGCGCGCAACGTCGTCGAAGGACACGCGGCCGCGGACCGGCGCGAACGGGTCGACCGCCGTGGTCGTGCCGAAACGGCGCATGACGAAGAAGTCGCCGTCGCTGAACTCGACCCCGACCGAGGCGCGGTTGCGGCGCCCGGCCAGGCGGTGCTCCGAGAACAGGGTCGCGCGTTCCACCCAGAAGCGATGTTCGTGTTCGATCCGGGTGGTGCCGCGATCGAGCAGGCCACTGCGGCGGTTATAGGTATAGGTCTCGGAATTCAGCCAGCGCCGCTTGGCGTCGTAATAGCTGAACTCGTTGCTGAAACGCAGACCGTCGCTGAGCTGCCAGCTCACCCGCGAGCGCAGCCAGTCGCTGCGTGCGTCCTGTACGCCGTTGTCGACGTTGTAGTTGCGCTTGCGCAGGGAGCGGTCGAGCACGTAGTCGCTGCCGCTGCGCACCAGCCCGCTCGGCTCGCGGGCGATGGCACGCGGCAGCAGGGGCGTGCCCCAGTAGGCGGTGTCGTAGTCGTCTTCGTAATGATCCAGGGCCAGATCGATGTCGAGCGCGTCGCTCGGACGCCAGCGCGCGGCCAGCGTCGCCGAGGTCGCCTCACTGGCGGTGTCGTCGACATAACCGTCGCTGCGACGATGGCTGGCCACCGCGCGCAAGGCGAAGCGATCGCTGAGCGGAATGTTCGCGTCGAGCGCATAACGCTGGCTGCCGAAGCTGCCCCAGCCGGCCATGCCTTCGAAAGCGCGGGCATCCACAGCACTGTCGCCGAGCTGCGGCCGCTTCGGCACCAGGTTGATCGCGCCGGCCAGCGCGCCCTCGCCGTACAGCACCGAGGCCGGGCCCTTGAGCACTTCGATGCGCTCGAAGCTCCAACTGTCGAAGTCGCGCGTGACCAACGGCGCCGCGGTCTGGCGCACGCCGTCGTAGAGCAAGGCGATGGCGCCGCCGGTGAACCCGCGCATCGAGGTCATGCCCGGCGACGACGGCAACTGCCCGGCCAATACGCCGGGCGCGGCGTTGAGCGCATCGACGCTGCCGCGCAGGCCGCGGGCCTGGATCGCGTCCTGGCTCAGCACTTCGACCATCGCCGGGGTCTCGCGCGCGGTCAGACCGAGCCGCGAACCGGTGGCGTTGGCGGTGTCGAGCGGCGCGGTGGCGGCGCGCCGGCCCTCGACGGTGACCGTGTCGAGCAGGGTCGCCGCCGCGCCGCCGGCGGCCTCCTGTGCCGCCGCCGGCGACGCCAACGTCACCGATGCCAAAGCCGATGCGAGCGTCATCCGCCCGAAGTACGCCGCACCTGCCCGGCTGCCCTGCTTGCTTGCGCTCACTGTGATCCTCGCCCCATGCCTTGCGTGAAATGAAACGATATATCATTTCATTGACGAGGCAATGTAAGTCGAGGTGAAGGGCGCGTCAATACGCCCCGCCAACATTTCGTCTGGCGGGGACGGGCGAAAACGGAACCAGGACGCTCCGCCCGTTCGGCGGGCGGAACGCGGGAAGACGGCGCGGCGGCGGGGCAGCGCCCCGCTTAAGCGAGGCGGATGAAATCGTTGGCGGCGGTGCGGCGGGTGCGGCGCGCGACCTCGAAGCCGTTCGCCGAACCCTTGTGGTCGGTGTTGCCTTCGATGCTGAGGAAGCTTTCCTCGCCGCCGTCGAAGGCGAAACCGGTGTGGATCCAGTCGCTCGAGGTCTTGCGCACCAGGAAGATGCCGCAAGCGCCGAGCGCGCCGAAACCGCCGTTATGGGCAACGTTCTTGCCGGCGACGAAACGCCCCGCCGCCTTCGCCTGGCGCGCGAGTTCGTCGCAGCCGAAGCTGCCGGCGATCGGCGCGGCGCGGCCGGCCTTCTCGGCGGCCTGCTGCATGACGAAGCTGACGAAGCCGGCGCACCAGAGCATGGCTTCGCCCTCGCTGCCCTTCATGTACATGCGTACCCACGGCCCACGGTTGGCGCCGCCGAGTTCGACCGGATGCTCGGCCAAGTGCTGCTCGGCGAACCAACGCACGAGTTGCGGATACGACTTGTTCGGCGCCTTCGCCGGCAAACCGACCACGCGCGCCATCGGCTCGGTCAGCGCCGCCCACACCTCGTGGGTCAAGATGCCGGCGTAACTCAGATGCTTGCGTGCGGCGAAGGCCTCGATAGCGCGGTTGGTGGCCGGACCGAACTTGCCGTCGATCGGCGTGCCGTTGCCGTGAAACCCCAGCCATTCCTGGACCCGTCTTGCGCCCGCCCCGCTCGCGCCATTGCTCAAGGCCCCCGGAAACTCCAGTTCGCGACGGATATACGCTTGTTCGTGCAATGCCATGACCTGACTCCCTGACGGCGACTACGTCCATGGACGCGCGAAGCCTCCGGCGTCGGCGCGTGCCGCCAGGCGCGCACCGCGATCGGCCATCGTCGCGTCGTCGCGGCGCATGGGCCGCGACTCCATAGCCAACGCCGTGGCCGCGCGAACACGGTCACGTCCGAGTCGTTCATGCATGAAACACCGGCGCTGGCCGCCGTAACCTGGCGTCGCCGGCGCCGTCGACGGCGCCAACGCTGGCCGTGCCCGGCACGCCTCGACGTTATCGCCGCGACCTCGGCTCAGCTCGCGTCGTGGAAGATCACGCCCAGGGTATGCCGCTGTCCCGAATGCAGGCGGCTGACGCCGTGACGCATCGCCACGCGGTAATGGCCGCGCGCGCCGCGCACCGGCCGTTGGTTGACCGCGAACACCACCGCGTCGCCCTGCTGCAGCGGCACCACCTCGACCCGCGACTGCATGCGCGGGCGCTGCTCGGTCAACACGAACTCGCCGCCTTCGAAATCGCGTCCCGGCTGCGACAGCAGGATCGCCGCCTGCAAGGGGAACACATGCTCGCCGTACAGATCCTGGTGCAGGCAGTTGTAGTCGCCGCTCGCGTAACGCAGCAGCAGCGGCGTCGGCCGGGTCTGGCCCGCAGCATGGCAGCGCGCGAGAAAGTCCTGCAGCCGCGGCGGGTAGCTCACAGCGATGCCCATGGCCTGGTTCCAGCGCTCGGCGATCGGCGCGAGCCGCGGATACAGGGCGCCGCGCAAACCTTGCACGGGATCGGGCAAGGGATAGCGGAAATAACGGTATTCGCCGCGCCCGAAACCATGCCGGGCCATGACCACGCGACTGCGGTAACGGGCCTCATCGTGGTAAGCGCCGGCGATGGCGTCGCACTCCTCGCGCGTCAGCAACTGCCGCATCAGCGCATGACCGCCGCCATCCAACGCGGCGGCGATGGCGCCCCAGTCCTGCGCTCCGATGCGTTCGTCAAGCGCCAGGAATTCGTCCGACGGCATCGGGCGTAAGGAGTGATCGGTGACAAACGTCATGGGTCGGCGCTCGCGGAACAAACCAGGTCCTCTCATGTTCGGGCCGCGATCGGGTCCGGTGATATCCGTTCCTTGTATTTCGCTCCGATCGATTCGCGCGGCTTTGCCGAATACGGCGAAACAAGACATTCAGCCGCGGGCAAGATTGCCTCGTCATTCGCTGAACCGAGCGGAAAAAACCATGACTTAAGGCCTAGGTAAATGTCCAAGTACCGTAAGCAGAACGTTTAGTTCCTGTAAAAAGGCACACAAAATTCAGGTTCGATTGAAGCGCGATGCCGATACTGCGCACACCGAATCCACACGGACGCCTTACTCCGAGGCGCGAGGATTCGGAATAAAACCAATAAAGAGGCTTAGACCTTATGAAGCGTGCATTGCTTGCCCTCACCCTCGCCGCCGCCCTGCCGTTCGCAGCTTCCGCGGCCGAAGGCGTGTCCTACAACTACGCACAGGCCGGTTACGCCAAGACCGACGGCGAAACCAAGTACACCGACTCCGACGGCTGGGCCATCGGCGGTTCGTACGCGTTCCACCCGAACTTCCACGTCTTCGGCAGCTACAGCCAGCAGAAGACCGATTCGTACAACTTCGGCACCTTCCGCGTTCCCGGCTACGACGTCGATCATCTGCGCGTGGGCGTGGGCTACAACCACGAGCTGAGCAAGCGCGTCGACCTGGTGACCCGCTTGGCTTATGAGCACAACAAGTCCGACTTCGACTCGTTCGGCGACTACAAGCTCAAGGGCGGCAGCGTCGAAGTGGGCGTCAACGGCACCCTGACGCCGAACTGGGAAGGCTATGCCTTCGCCGGCTACCAGGACTACGACAAGTCCTACGACGGCAAGTTCTACGGCCGTGTCGGTACCTTGGTGAAGTTCAACCAGAACTGGGGCATCACCGCCGACGCCAAGTTCCTCGACGGCGGCGAAAAGGAATTCTTCATCGGCCCGCGCTTCAGCTTCTGATAGAAAGCGCTACCGATAAGTATTCCGCAACACCGCGATCCGTTCTCTCTCTCCCCCGAAACGTCGCGATCGAGCCCGGCCGAAAGGCCGGGCTCTTTTTTTGTCCGGGGTTCGGATCGGCGAAGCCACTGGGCTGACTCGCTTCGTGGCGGCGGCGCCAGGGCCCGCCGATAATGAACCTCGGCAGACCGGGCCTCGCGCTCAGCGCTCGCCTTCTGGCGCGTCCTGCGATTCGCCGTCTTTCGCGCCTTCCTGCAGCAGCTTCTGCAGCTCCTGCGCCATCTCGCGCTCCAGGCGCTTCTCTTCGACCTGCTGCGGGCTCGCCAGCTGCAGTTCTTCGCAAGCCACCGAGTCGGGGGTGTCCGCGCAAACCTTGCGGATGCCGGCGAGCAGTTTGTCGTCGCCGGTGTTGTGGTAGGCAGCGACGAGATTGCCGCAGCCTTCGCGCACGTGCATCGCGCAGACCTTGTCGTAAGAACGCGCGGCCACGGCCCAGTTGTTGTTGAGCGCGGCCATGTGGCCCTCGCCCATGCAGGCCGACATCGAACCCTTCGCGCAACAGGCCGCGGCGCCGCCCGGATCGGTCAAGGCACAGTGGTCGACCTTGTACGGCGTTTCCCTGAGGCGCTTGCCGGCCACCGGCATGGCGATGGCCTCGCACTGCGCGGGCTCGGTGCGCCGATACGCCTTGTAGCGGGTCCACTCGTCCATGCCGATGAGGGTGTCGGCATCGAACCAGCGCAGCACGAAATCGTCGCCCTTGTCGTGGCGCACCAGCACTTCGTCTTCGCGCAGGCGATAGCGCATGTCGGCTTCGCCTTCTTCCGACATGCTCGCGCCCTGCCCATCGGTGAAACGGAACACGCCGAATAGGCTCGTTTCGGAATCGGGAAGGACGTAGCTGCCGCACGGCTGACGCGGCGGCTGGCGCGGCGCATCGTTGCGTAAGCTCAGTCCCCTCAGCTCTTGGACGCGCTTGCAGGCGTCCTTGGACAGCTTGCCGTCGCAGGCGAAGGCGAAGCTGTCGCGCGCATCGGCATAGCGCCCGGCCAGCCATTGCTGGTCGGCCAGCGAGACGCAGGCCTTGCCGTCGCCGATGTCGCGGCAAGACACCCGCAACGCGGCCAGGCCGGCCTCGGACACACGCTGGGTGCGGAACATGTATATCGGCGCGCCCGCTTCCTCGGCGCTCAGCGACTTGACCCATTGCTTGCAGGCGTAGGGGCTGCGGTCGCGGCGGCAGTAGGTTTCCAGTTTCGCCGCGCTTTGCGCCGGCGCGAGGGTGTGGCCGAAATCGATGACCGCGACGCAGGACTGGACGTCGCCGAGCGCGCAATCTTGCTGGTCGTCGCGGTGTTGCTTGCCTTCGAGCGGCGCGACCGCCACGACCTGGGTGCCCGCCGGCTGGCACTGCGCCTTGGCGACCTGCCGGTAGACCTCGCCGCCCTTGTCGAAGCGGTCGGCCTGCTGGATCAGACGGCCGTCGCTTTCGATCTTGTAGGTCTTGAGCACATTGCTGTCGGCGGAGCGCACCCACAAGGTGTCGCCTTCGACGCGGTAGGCGTAGGGCGAGAACTCGGAAAGGAAACCTTCCTCGTCGCGCAGCTCGACGCGGCTGCCGTCGAAGATCAGGCGATCGGGGGAGTCGTCGGTCACATAGCTGCCGCAGGGCGGCGGCGCGGCGAAGGCCGGCAACGACAACAGGGAGAGCACGAGCGGCCAGACGGCCCGCGTACGACGCATAGGAGTTCCTTTCCCGAGGGTTTCGAGGGGGTGGGTGGCCGCGATAGTCGCGGCGGACGCAGCGACGCCGGCAGCAGCGCCGGCGTTGCGACTCAACCGAACAGGTCGGTCGGGTATTCGGGTTTCTGCTCGCGCGAGAGCAGCTTGCGCAGACCGTCGGCCGGAGTGATCTCGCCGTGCAGCACGGCGCGCACCGCGCTGGAGATCGGCAGTTCGACGCCGTGCCGTTCGGCCTGGCGCATCACTTCGTCGGCGGTCTGCACCGATTCGACGACCTGGCCGATCTCGCGCACCGCGTCTTCGATCGACTGGCCGCGGCCGAGGGCCAGGCCCAGGCGGCGGTTGCGCGACAGATCGCCGGTGCAGGTCAGCACCAGATCGCCGAGGCCGGCCAGGCCCATCAGGGTCTCGGGTTGGCCGCCGATGGCCTGGTTGAGGCGCAGCATTTCGTTGAGGCCGCGGGTGATCAGGCCGGCGCGCGCGTTGAGGCCGAGCTGCATGCCGTCGGCGACGCCGGTGGCGACCGCGAGCACGTTCTTCATCGCGCCGCCGAGTTCGGCGCCGAGCATGTCGTCGCCGGTGTAGGCGCGAAACGCCGGCCCGTGCAAGGCATCGGCCACGCTCTGGGCGAAGGCGGCATCGTCGGAGTGCACGGTCAGCGCGGTCGGCAGGCCTTGCGCGACTTCCTTCGCGAACGACGGCCCGGTCACCACCGCCAACGGCACGTCGTCGCCGAGCACTTCGCCGGCGACTTCGTGCAGGAACCGGCCGCTGCCGGGCTCGAAGCCCTTGGTCGCCCAGGCCACGCCCGCATGCGCGGGACGGTGCGGGGCGAGCTCGCGCAGGGTTTCGGCGAAGGCGTGCGAGGGCACCACCACCAGGACCAGGTCGGCGTCGCGCAGGGCGAGGGCCAGGTCGGTGGTCGCGCGCAGGGAGTCCGGCAAGGCGATGCCGGGCAGGTAGCGCGGGTTTTCATGCCGCGTATCGATGGCCGCGGCGCCGTCGGCGTCGCGGCCCCACAGCACGGTCGGATGACCGTGCCGGGCGATCAGCGCGGCGAGCGCGGTGCCCCAGGAACCGGCACCGAGCACCGCCACGCGCGGTTTCGGCGCAGCGGCCGGCGACGGATCGTGGGTCATGCGCGAGGCGAGCCGTGGCTCAGGCGTTGCCAGCGGTTTCCGCGTCGGCCAGGCCGCCTTCGGACTGGGCGCCGCGCTGACGCACGCCTTCGGCGTACAGGGCGTCGAAGTTGATCGGCTGCAGGAAGAACGGCGGGAAGCCGCCGGCCTGGATCAGGTCGCTGACCAACTGGCGCGCGTACGGGTAGAGCACGTTCGGGCAGTGGGTGCCGAGCATCGCGTCGAGGGTCGCCGCGTCGAAGCCGATCAGGCCGAACACGCCGGCCTGCTTCACTTCGGCCAGGTACATCGGCTTGTCGTTGGCGGTGCAGGTCAGGGTGATGCCGAGGACGACCTCGAAGGCGTTCTCGCCGACGCGCTGCACGTTCTGCGACAGGTTCAGCTGCAGCTGCGGCTGCGCGGCTTCGGCGAACACGGCCGGAGCGCCGGGCACCTCGAAGGAGACGTCCTTTACGTAGATCTTCTCGACGGTGAACGCGGGGCCGGTTGCGGCTTCGGCCGGCGCGGTGGCGCCGTTGACGTTTTCTTCGGACATTCGGGTGACTCCCCAGCGGAATTCAGAAAAGAGGTCGATTATGCCCGCTCGCGCGGACCGGGACCAAACACCCGGACCGGGATCACGCACGGCGGCTATCGAGGGTGGGCGAGGCGCAGTCTAGGCGGCGCCCGTGGCGGTGGCGCGACAACGTCGCGGCCCCGCCGCAGGGCTCAGCCGCGGCCCTTGATCAAGGGCAGTTCGGCCTGTTGCCAAGCCTGGATGCCGCCGTCGAGCCAATAGACCTGCTCGAAGCCGGCCTTCTTCAGGCGCTTGGCGGCGTCGGCCGAGGCCTGGCCGGTGCGGCACACCGCCACGACCGGCAGCGCCTTGGCGTTGGCGAGCAGCTTGCTTTCCGGGTCGAACTGGCTCGGCTGGACCGAACGGCTGCCCGGAATGTGGCCTTTCTCGAACTCGGTGCTGGCCGACAGGTCGATGACCAGGGCGTTGTCGCGGTTGATCAGCGCGGTCAGCTCGGCCGGGCGCAGGGCCTTGTAGCCGCGGAACAGGCGCGCGATTTCGGTGTAGACGATGGCCAGGGTCAGGCCGGCGAAGCCCAGCGACAGGTACAGGTGGCGGCCGGCGAACGCCAGCAGTTCTTCAAGACTCACAGGGTCATGCTCACAGGATCGGGCTCACAAGGTCGGGCTCACGAAGTCGGACTCGCAGAGGCCCGAACGGGCGGCGATTGTCGCCCAGCGCGCGCGGCGGCGCAAAAGCGCGTTCGGAGCGGGCGCTCTGAGCGGGGCGGTGCGAGCGGGGCCGCCCATGCCGGGCGGCCCGGAGCGGTTACTGGCCGGCCCAGAAGTCCGGCAGGCCGCTGACCAGCCACCAGGTCTTGGCTTCCGGGTCCCAGGTCCAGGCCTCGGTGTAGCGCACGGTGCGCTCGGCCAGGGTGTGCCGGTTGATCACGCCGATGTCGATCAGGCGCACCGCGGTGCCCTTTTCCTTGTCCATCTCGGTGCCGACGTCGCGGTAAGAGGAGACCTGGATCTGCTTGTAGCGCTCCAGTTGCATCGTCGTCGGCGCCAGTTGCTTGCGCAGCTTGGGCTCGATCAGGTTGACCGCACCCTCGAAGTCGCCCCAGCGGATCGCCGCCGAATAGGCGTACTGGGTCTCGCCGATCTTGTTGTTCTGGGTGCCGGTGGTCTGGCAACCGCCGAGCGCGAGCACGCACGACAACATCAGGGCGAGCTGCAACAAGCGCATCAGGAGCGAGCTGTTCGAAAGCGGGCGCATCGCGGACTCCGGCGGAAAGGACGTTCGGCGTGCATCCTACCGTTCGCGTCAGGGCTTAGCGATGGCCACGTAGCGCGCCGTGAACTCGGTCGCGATCCCGCCTTCGGGCAGCAGCGCACGCGCGATCAGCGAGGTGCGGGCGCGGCGGCGCTCGCGCAGGGTGGTCAGGAAGCTGCCCCAGTCGGCGCCCGGGGCGAGCTCGGCGTGCACGTCCAGGTCGGCGAACAGCGGCGCGAGGTAGCGGGTCTGGCTGTCGGCGACGAACACCTCGGCCTTGAGGCCGGCCTGTTCGATGCCCAGCGACATCACGCCCCAGGAGGCCAGGGTCATCATCGAGGCCAGACTGCCGCCGAAGGCGCAGCCCTTGTCGTTGACGTGTTGCGACAGCGGCGCGTGCAGGCGCAGGCGCGAGCCGTCGTAACCGGCGATGTTGACCTGCATGGCCGCGACCGGCGGCATCGATTGGTAGTGCTGATGAAGGCGTTGCAGAGCGGCGTCGGAAGTCATCGAAGGCATTGCAGTTCGGGGGAGTATTGAGTGTCGCGCCGGAGACGGCGGCCACCGGCGAGTGCCGCGATCGGCAGCGCTGTGCGAAGCTGTTCGCATGAGCCGCGAGCTGCGACAACCGCCGGGATGGTACGTGATCTCACTGCGTCCGAGCGGCGATCACGAAGAACTTCGTCGTATCGCCGCACAGTACGGCGGCGGATTGATCGAGCTTTCGCCGTGGTCGGTGCGCACGCAGGACGATTCGGCATCCCGGCGTGCGTTATCGGATGCTTTGGCGGCGCCGCACGTACTCGTCACCAGTCCCGCCGCAGCGCGCGCGTTGCGCGATCTGCAACCGTCGTTGAGCACGCGCGCCGGCCAGCGTTGGTACGCCGTCGGCGCAGGCACTGCCGCGGTGTTGAACGAAATCGGCATCGCCGAAGTGCTGTGGCCGCATCGCATGGACAGCGAAGGTCTGCTCGCGTTAGCGGAACTGCAACATTTCGATAACGAAGCATTCGGTTTGCTGACTGCGGCGGGCGGGCGCGGCGTGCTCGCGCCGGCCTTGCAGGCGCGCGGCGCGCGCGTGCTGCGCGCCGACATCTACGTGCGCGAACCGGCCGCGCCGTCGCGGTTCGAAATCGCGCGGCTGCTCGGCTTCGACGGCCCGCTGTGGTTGGCGCTGTCGAGCGGCGAAGCGCTCGAACGCGTGCTCGCGCAATTGCCCGAAGCCGCCGGCGCGCGTCTGCGCCGGGCACGCGTCAGCGCCGCCAGCGCGCGTCTGGCCGAGCTCGCGCGCGGCCTCGGCTTCGCCGAGGTCGAGGTGGCCGCCGGGCCGCGCGCGCAGGACCTGCTGGCCGGCTGCGCCGCGCTCGCCGGCGGCGACGCCCCCGAGCGGCCGCCGCCGGCCTGCTGATCGCGTCAAGGCAGTCTTGATGCACCGATCCGGTAGCATGGCCGGGCCATGAACACCCCCCTCGATACCGTGTCCACGACTCCCGCATCCCCCGCTCCCGCATCGCCGACGCCGCGTCGCGGTTCCAACGGCTGGCTCTGGCTGCTCATCGTGCTGCTGATCGCCGGCGGCGGCGCCTGGTACGGCTGGCAGCAATGGCAGAACCGGCAGGCGCAAGACCGCGCCGCCGAAGCCGATGCCGGCCAGCGCCTGGAAGCGCTCGGCGAGCGCCTGGACACGATCCGCACCAACCAGGAAGCGCAAAACCGCCGCATCGCCCAGGCCGACACCACCAACCGGGTGCTGCGCGACGAGTTGCACGGCATCGGCCAGCGCGCCGCCCTGATCGAGGACAGCGTCTCCAAGCTCGCCGATCCCGACCGCCACGGCGCCCAGGCCATGCGCCTGGACGAGACCGAACTGCTGCTGACCCTGGGCCAGCAGCGCCTGCAGATCGCCGGCGACCTGGAAGGCGCACGCCGCGCCTATGCGCTGGCCGGCGGCGTCCTCGACGGCGTCGACGACCCGGCCTATCTCAGCCTGCGCCAGACCCTGCTGCAGGAAACCGCCGCGCTCAAGGAGCTCGGCATCGAACCGCGCGTGCAGGCGATGGCCAAGCTGGATGCGTTGGCGCAGAACCTGAGCCTGCCGCCGGAGCGCCCGAGCGCGGCGGCGCCGGCGCTGGCGCCGTGGTGGCGCCGCGCCTTCGGCACCCTGATCGAGACCCGCCCGGTCGACCGCACCGTCGCCACCCACCCCAGCGACCGCGCCGCCGCGCTCGCCGGCCTGCAACTGGAAATCTCGCTGGCGCGCGCCGCCGCCGAACGGCGCGACGCCGACGGCTATCGCACCGCGCTCAAGCGTGCCGAAAGCTGGGTGCTGCGCCTGTCGGCGCCTTCGCCGGCCCAAAACCGCCAACTCGCGCAGTTGCGCGAACTGGCCGCGCTGCCGCTTTCACTGTCGGTTCCTACCCTGGGCACGACACTGCAGCAGTTGCGCCAGTTGCGCACGGCCCAATGAACCGGCCGGGCCGCCGACACCCGATCAGGAAGCTGGCGCGATAAGGAGGTGCCGCACATGAATCTGTTCCGCAATCTGTTGTTCTGGATCGTCCTGGCCCTGGTCGGCGCGCTCGTCGCGCAGTTGCTGGTGCAGGACCCCGGCCACGTCGTGGTCACCTACGGCGGCATCGACTACGTCACCAACCTGCCGAAGGCCTTGCTGATCCTGATCGGCGGCCTGCTCGCACTGTGGCTGGTGTGGAAAGTGATCAGCCTGCCGTTCGTGGCGATGCGCCGGCATCGCAAGAAGCAGGCACGCGCACGCCTCATCGACGGTCTCGAAGCGCTGCACCAGGGCCACTGGGCCCGCGCCGAGAAATCGCTCGGCCAGGCCGCGCGCAGCCGCGACGTGGCCGCGATCGCCGAAGTCGCCGCCGCACGCTCGGCCAGCGCGCGCGGCGACGCCGCCGCCGCGAGCCGCCATCTCGATGCGCTCGCCGGCGATTACCCGGTCGCGCGCGCGCTCGCCGTCGCCGACCTCGCCCTGGCCGAAGACCGCGCCGGCGATGCGCTCGCTGCGCTCGACGCCGCCAACGTGCAACCGCTGCCGCCGCGCGGCCTGGCCTTGCGCGCGCAGGCCCTGGCCGCACTCGGCCGCGCCGGCGAGGCTTACGGCCTGCTCGGCGCACTGCGTCAGCACAACGTGTGGCCGGCCGAACGCCTCGCCGAGCTCGAAGCCGCCTGGGCCGAAGCGGCGCTGCGCGAAGCCGCCGATGCCAACGTCCTCGCCGACCATTGGGAAACCCTGCCGAAGCCGCTGAAGAGCGAGCCGGCCACGGTCGCCGCTTATGCCGAACGCGCGGCCGCGCTGCGCTGGGAAGAAGCCGCGGCCAAGAGCCTCGAACAGGCGCTCGACACGCGTTGGGACGAATCGCTGGCGGCCTTGTACGGCCGCCTGCCGATCGGCCGCCTAGAGGCGCGCCGCGGCAATGCCGAGCGTTGGCTGCAGGCGCATTCGGGCAGCCCGGGCCTGCTGGTCAGCCTGGCCCGGATCAGCCGCGCCCAAGGCCAGTGGCCGCAGGCCGAAGGCTATCTGCACCGCGCGCTCGCCCAGGGCGCGAACAGCGAAGCCTGGGAAGAGCTCGGCCACGGCTACGCCCAGGCCGGCGACGAGAACCGCGCCCGCCTGAGTTACGTCAACGCATTGCGCGCGGCGCGCGGCGAAGCCGCCACCGAGTTGCCCGGCCGCGACCTGCGCCAGAAGATCTTCGACGAGGCGGTGATCGAAGAGCGCGACGAACACGGCATGCCGCGTTTGCGCGGTTGAGTCGCGCCCCCGACGAAAACGGCCGCCTTCGAAGCGGCCGTTTTTTATGCCTTGCCCGAATGCGCCCGGATCGACGCCGACGCTCAACGATCGCTGTCGCCGAAGCTCGGCAACGTGGCGAGGAACTCGTCGCCGCATCCGGCATAGCGCGCATAACGTTCGCTGATCCGCTTGGGGTACAGCAACCTCGCCTTGACCAGGCCGACCGCGATCGCGGCGATCAACAGAGCCAGGCTCGCCAGATAAGCCGCGCCGCCAAGTTGCCCGCTCATTGCGACGAGCAAGGTCGCGACGCTGGCCGCCAGCAACAACGCCGCCGCCCACATCGCGACCAAGCGCTTGCGCGCATGCACGGCGCAGACCCCGACGTTCAGACGCGCGCTCTTCCGGATCGCGACCTTTACGATCACATAGATCAACAGGTTGAACAGGATCAGTAGGTGCCAGCCGCGGTGATGCCAGTAATAGCGCTGCAGCAGCTTGGGCGCCGTCGCCTCGGCATTGCATTTGACGCAACGCGCCGGCAGCTCGCTGCTGCGCTGGGCCACCAGGTCCTTGCCGTCGCGCCACGGACCGGCCTGTTCGCCGGCGTCGCGAGGCGAATGGATCAGCGCGCTCTTCGGCGCCTCGTACGGATTGAAGCTCGACATCGCGTCCCCTGTCGCATCCCCGATTTCGTAATCGTTTGGCGCGTCGCCGGCGCGACGGCGCGGATCGCAGCGGCGCCGCGCACTCGCCGTTGTAGTGCCTGCCGATTCCTTCGCAGCTCATCCTAGCCGGGCGCGGGCGCAACGCAAGCGCGACGCCGACACGACAACGGCGCCCTGGGGCGCCGTTGTCGCGAGCTGCGGTGGCGCCGAGAGTCAGCGCAACGGCACCGTCAGGGTCGAGGGGTTCGAGGCCGGCGAGCTGAAGCTGACCGAGCCGCCGATGCGCGTCGCCGCGGTGTAACGCGGGTCCACGGTGTCGACCACCAGCACCAGCTTGCGGCCGGCCGGGATGTCCCAGCTGGTCGCTTCCATGCGCAGGTCGATCGTCTTCGCCACACCCGGCGTCGCCCCGCGCAGCGAGTACGGTTTGTGGCTCAACAGCGTGCCGTTGCCGAGCAGGTCGACGCTGTACAGATAGGCGAACAAGCTGACGTCGGCCTGGGTCGGCGTGACCGTGACATGCAACTGCGGCATGCCGCTGAGCTGCTTGCCGGTCCAGTAGGTCGGCGACGACCACACCCCGGCGCCGGCACGCGCCACCAGCGGGATCGAGGCCTGCGGCGCGATCTGCACCGACTGCAGGAAACCGCTGAGCATGGCCACGCCGGAGTCGGCGACGGTCGGCAGGCCGGTGAGGATCGCGTGGTTCCAGCCGGTGCTCGGCGAACCCGACAGTTCGCCGGTCGGCGCCAACAGGCCCGTCGGCCGGCTCAGCGCATACACGGTCGCGCCGCGTTGCACCGCGTTCCAGTCGGCGTAACCGCGCCAGTCGCCGTCCTGCGATTTCAGGCGCACCGGCGATTCGCTGTCGACGCCGTTGGCCAGGCCTTTGAGGTGACGATCGAACCAACGGCCGACCGCGTCGTAGATCTCGTTCGGCAGGCCGAGCGCGCCAGGCGCTTCGACCGTGGCGTGGTCGCCATGACTGAACAGCAATTGCTTCGGCCCGCTCAGGCCGTTGTAGAAATCGATGTACTGCCCCGGGGTGAACAGGCTGTCGTTGAAGGCGTTGGCGAGCAGCACCGCAGTGCCGTTGCGGTTCAAGGCCGCCGCCTCGGTGACCGGGCTGCGTTGCGGAATCACCGGCAGCAGGCCGTTGACCGCGCCGTCGAAGTCGCCGAACGCCATGCGCGCGGTGGCCTGGGCCAACTCCGGACCGGGCCGGCCGGTGAGGCTGCCGGCCACCACCAACAAGGCCGCGCCCTGCTGGCTGACGGTGCGATTGGCATACAGCGAGGCTTCCAGGTCGGCCCAACCGCTCAGCGCCGCGACCGCCTTGATGCGCGGATCGCGCTCGGCCGCGAGCAGGCTGATGCCGGCGCCGTAGGAAATGCCGCTGGCGCCGATCCGCGCCGGATTCGACGGCGTGTGCGCGAGCGCCCAATCGATGACCGAGCTGACGTCCTCGACCGTGCCGGGCCCGGCGATGTCGATCTGCCCGGCCGAATCCCAGAACCCGCGCGAGGTGTAGCTGACGACCACATAGCCCTGGCTGGCGAGGATGCCGCCGCGGCCGACGTACTCCAGGTTCGGCACGGCCCAGCTGGCCGGCATCACCACGAGCGGAAACGGACCCGGTCCCTGGTCCTTGGGCACCATCACGAAGGCGCCCATCTCGGCCCCATCCCAGCCCGGAATGCGCTGGTAACTGCCTGTGAATCCGCCCGCCACGACCGGCAAGGCGACGACGAACAGGGCCAAACACGACACGAACCACGACCAGATTCTGCGCATGAGTTCATCCCCTCCCAAGGATCGACCAGCACGATTGGATACGTTTGCGTATGGTTTGTTGCGCCACGACCGTACCACCGCGCATGGAGGCCGGACTAGCACCCGCAAACCGACTTTCGTGAACCCAGGCGACGGCGGTCACGGAACCGCCGGATCGCTGCGGTTCCCGGCCGCCCATCGAGCCGCAACCCGGCGTCGAGCGCCGCCATGGCGTGACCACGATCACGGCTTGATATCGCGCCGCGGCGTGCGCCGGCCTGAGCGCGCGGCATCGCGCGTTTGAGCTTGCACTTCACGGAGCGTCCGTCATGGCCCTGAGCGATCTGTTCTCGAACGGCAACAAACCGAATCTGATCCTGATCATCACCGACCAGGAACGCAGCCTGCTGCAGTGGCCAGCGACCTATCAGCCGACGCTCGCAGCGAAGATGCCGGCGATGCGTCAGCTCGCCGCCAACGGCATCGAGTTCGCCAACGCCTTCACCGGCGCCTGCATGTGCTCGCCGAGCCGCGCGACTTTTTTGACCAGCCAGTACCCGGCGCGCACCGGCTGCACCACCACCGGCGGGCAGGCCCTGCCGCAGCCCGACGTGCCGCTGCCGCCGCACTTCCCAAACGGCGTACCGAACCTGGCCACCGTGCTGAAGGCCGCCGGCTACGACTGCTACTGGATCGGCAAATGGCATCTGCTCGGCGGCGAAGAACCCGGCTCGCTGAGCACCGATCTGCAGCCCTGGGGTTTCCAGAGCTGGGACCCGAACGATGCCGGACTCAACCTCGGCACCACCTTCCTCGGCGGCGGCACCCTGATCCCTTTGCAGCCGCTGCAACCGCCGGGCCAGCCGGTGCAGCCGAACCAGAACGATCAACGCTACGTCGCCGACGCCCGCGCCTTCCTGCAAGCGCCGCCGGCGAGTCCGTTCTGCCTGGTGGTGTCGCTGGTCAATCCGCACGACGCGCACCTGGGCTATTTGAACGAGGCCTCGACCTTTTACGACCAGGCGACCTACAGCCTCGCCGATGCGCCGATCCCCACCAATGCCGACGAAGATCTGTCGACCAAGCCGCGCGCGCAGTCGAGCTTCACCTGGGGCCAGATGAGCGAAGGCCAGGCCAACCAACAGGATTTCGTCGACTTCTATGCGTATCTGGTCGAATACGTCGATTCGCAGATCCAGCAGGTGCTCGACGCGATGGGCAGCGACTTGATCGAGCAGAGCCTGATCGTGCGCTTCGCCGACCACGGCGAACTCGGCCTGTCGCACGGCATGGTCGAGAAATTCGTCAACGCCTACGACGAAGCGATCCATGTACCGCTGCTGTTCTCCAACCCGGTCGCCTGGCCGCAGGCGCAGACCACCCAGGCCCTGGCGAGCTCGGTCGACCTGTTGCCGACCCTGGCCAGCCTGCTCGGGGTGAGCGGGCAATTCGCCGACCTGGTCGGCACCGACCTGAGCACGGTGCTCGACGGCAGCAGCAGTTCGGTGCAGGACTACGTGCACTACACCTACGACGACATCGCCGGCGACGGCCCGAGCCTGATCCGCGCGATCCGCTCGACGCAGTGGACGTATGCGGTGTATGGATCGACATCCGACCCGGGCCAGGGCGGCGATTGGGAGATGTACGACCTCCTCGCCGACCCGCAGCAGAACGACAACCTCGCCGGCAACCCGGCCTTCGCGATGCAGCAGCTCGTACTCGAGGCCGAACTGCAGGCGCAGATGCGGGCCAAAGGCACCACCCCGCCGAGCACGGTGTGGCCGCCGCAATACATCGCCGGCACCAGCCGCGGTGCGCCGCCGGCTTGATGGTCGCAAACGCTTACCGTTGCTGTTGCTGTTGCTGTTGCTGAGATTTTGATCTGCTTTGCCGCTTTACCGGTCAAGTGGAGACCCGGAGGGCGCCGCACAGGACGTGCGGCGTTTTCCGATAAGACAGGGACGTCTTATCGGAAAATCCCGGCGCGGGCATCGCACTCGTGGCTTGTGCCCTTGCAAGGAGAGCCCTTTTCTTTGGTTAGCTTTCTTTTGGGCTTAGCAAAAGAAAGTAACCCGGCCGCGTGAGCGGACGGAAGCGCTGCTCTTGCTTGATAAACATGCTGCAAGACCGTCACATCGCGGTCGCGGCTCGCGCCGCTCTACCCTGCGACAGATCAAAGCTTCGATCGATGACGACGGCTATGCGACCTCTGCGCGTCCATTGGTCGCGGCTTACGCCGCTCCTACAGGAGGCTATGGCAAGGAACGGCGTGAGATTGAAGCAACGCGGTCGCGACTTGCGTCGCTCCTACCCTTTAAAGGCGTAACCACGACGTCTCAATATCTAGTCGTTTCTGAGTGGAGCCCAGGGTAGGAGCGGCGCAAGCCGCGACCACGCTGTTTCGGTCTTGCTGCGTATCACTGAAGCAAGATCAGAATCAAAATCCAGATCAAACGCCAAAAGCTTCCGCCACTAAAGCGGCGGGTTACTTTCTTTTGTCTAAAGCAACAAAAGTCCGTCTGGATTCCCTTCGGTCAAAGGTAATCAAAGAAAAATGCTTCTTTTTGAATCAAGGGCCCGCGCGCTCGATGCCGACGCAGGGCTTTTTCATACGGGACATCCTTGTCCCGATGAAAAACGGCCCGCATCCATGCGGGCCGCCCTTCGGGTCTACGGTTGACCGGCAAAGCGACAAAGCAAAGAGCGGCAGAGCGGCAGAGAAAATCACAGCCCCTCTGCCGACGACAGAAGGACATGCAAAGTCGGGAAGGATTAGGGCGAGGGGCCGCAGGCAGCAGCCCCACCCATCAACGCTCCAGAATCGCCACCACGCCCATCCCACCGGCGGTGCAGATCGAAATCAGGCAGCGGCCGCCGCCGCGCTGTTTGAGCTCCTTGGCGGCCGTGGCGACCACGCGTGCACCGGTCGCGGCGAACGGGTGACCCGCCGCCAGCGAGGAACCGTTGGGGTTGATCTTGGCCGGGTCGATCCGGCCCAACGGCGCGTCCAGGCCGAGGCGGGTCTTGCAGTAGTCCTCGCTCTCCCAGGCGCGCAGGGTGCACAGCACCTGGGCGGCGAAGGCTTCGTGGATCTCGTAGAAGTCGAAATCCTGCAGGCTCAGGCCGTTGCGCTTGAGCATCTCCGGCACGGCCACGGTCGGGGCCATCAGCAGGCCCTCGCCGTGAACGAAATCGACCGCGGCGACCTGCGCGTCGCGCAGGTAGCACAGCACTTCGTGGTTATGCGCCTGCGCCCACTCTTCCGACGCCAGCAGACAGGCCGCCGCACCATCGGTCAGCGGCGTGGAATTCGCTGCGGTCAGAGTGCCGCGGCCGGAGGTCTTGTCGAACGCCGGCTTCAGGGTCGCGAGTTTTTCCAGGCTGCTGTCGGCGCGCAGGTTATTGTCGCGCGACACGCCGCGGAAGCTCACCACCAGGTCTTCGAAGAAGCCGCGCTCGTAGGCGGCGGCGAGCTTCTGGTGCGAGGACAACGCCCACTCGTCCTGCGAATCGCGCGAGATGTTCCACTGCTTGGCCATGTCCTCGCAGTGCTCGCCCATGCTCTTGCCGGTGCGCGGCTCGGCCACGCCGGGGAACTCGGGCTTGAGTTCGCGCAGGCTGAAGCCCTTGAACGCGGCCAGCTTTTCCTTGGTGCTGCGCGCGCGCGCGGCTTCCAGCAGACGCCGGCGCAGGCTCTTGCCATAGACGATCGGCACGTCCGAGGTGGTGTCGGAACCGCCGCCGATGCCGACGTCGATCTGCCCCAGGGCGATCTTGTTGGCGACGGTGATGATCGAGTCCAGCGAGGTGCCGCAGGCGCGCTGCAGGGTGATGCCGGGGGTCAGCGGCGACAGCCCCGACGACAGCGCCGCCTCGCGACCGAGGTTCCAGTCGCTGCTGTGCTTGATGACCGCGCCCATCGCCACTTCGCCGAGCTGCTGCCCGTGCAAGCCGAACTTTTCGACCAACGCGCCGAGGGTGCGCACCGACATGCCGAGGTTGCCGACATCCGCATAGGCGGTGTTCTGGCGGCAGAACGGAATACGCACGCCACCGAGCACGGCGACGGGACGGTTTTGACGCATCGGTACACCTCACAGGGAGTTTCGAACCGACCCGCCGCAGCGGAGCGGGCATAATGGCGCCCAGTGTAGCGCTGCACACGCGCTCTACCAAACGCCAGCGTATCCTCGGTGATCATGACCTCAGCCAGCTCTCCCGCCAGCGCTCCGTCCGCGCCCCTGCACGTCCTCGGCGCTCTCGCGCTGGAGCTCAAGGGCGACGCCGCGGTCGACCGCAATGCCCTGCCGCTCCAGGATGCCGGGGCGCTGTCGGAGAAGATCGCGCGCGACCTGGCTACGTTCGCCGCCGAAGCCGGCGGCCTGGACCTGATCACTGTCGGCGCGCACTACGACCCGGTCGAACTGCTGCGCCCGGGCTGGCCCTTGCACCGCGAACTCGACCAACTGGCCGCCAACGCGCCACGCGACCGCGCCGCCGCCTCGGCCGCGCGGGTGATCGCCTTCGGCGCCCACGACGAACGCCTGCCCGGCGCCCTGGCGCCCTCGCCCGACTTCGCCGGCGGTCCGCTGCGGCTGGTGCCGTTCGTCCTCAGCGGCGAGGCCGACGTCGTCGCCCGCGTCGGCGAGATCCTCGAATCCAGCCTGCTCGAGCGCGGCATGGCCGGCGCCGGCACCGCGCTGGCGGCGCAGGCCGCGTTCGGCCTGCAGGTCGAGCACGCCCGCTACCTGACCGTGCACGACCTGGCCGCGATGATGGCCATGCAGTACGAACACGCCGGCCTCGGCCCGCTGTGGCCGCTGCTCGAAACCGCCCTACTCCAGCCCGACGGCGAGGAATGGCTGGACGCCCGTCCGGAACCGCTGATCCACTACAGCGAAGGCGAGGCGCGCATCGCCCTGTTCTCGCCGGCCGCCTGGCATGCGCGCTATGCGCCCGAAGCGCCGTGCAACACCGACGAATGCCGCGACAAGCTCAATCGCCGCTATCAGCATTTCGAAGCGAGGCTGCGGCAGATCTCGGCCGTACTGGGCGCCCACGCGGTGCCGGTGACGTTCGTGCATTGCGACGGCGAGAGCGAAGCCAACCAGCTTTGAACCACGGATAGCCGCATCCGTTGTTGCCCCCTTTGAAAAGGGGGCGAACGGCCGCGCAGCGGACGTGGGGGACTGCTCTTGCTCCAAGTGCGGCCGCGAGAAGACCGCGGCACGGATGCAGCGCCTCACCGCCGCACGAAGAGCAAATCCCCCCTGCCCCCCTTCTTCAAAGGGGGGAGCGAATCGGTGGTCGCGCAAAGCAGCGCGGGGCGGTTCGACGGCATCGCCATCGGCGCTGGGGAGGGCGATGACTACCACACCGCCACCAGGACAGACCTGCCGTTACCGACGCAGCTTTCGCTGTTGCCCCCTTTGCGAAGGGGGCGAACGGCCGCGCAGCGGACGTGGGGGATTTGCTCTTGCTGCACGAACGCAGGCAAACAGGCCCCACGCTCAACACCGCATCAGGTGTGCTGTTCGTAGATGTCGTAGCCGGCATCGACCATGCCCATCGCCGCATAGGTCTGCTGGGCATTGGCATTCGCGCGTTCGACATACAGCCGCAGGCCGACCACGCCCGGGGTCGCCTGGGCGAGCGCGGCGACGTGGCTGTGCAAGGCGTTATAGACGCCCTGGCGGCGATGCTCCTGGGCCACGTAGACGCTCTGGATCCACCACCAGTCGCCGTTGCGCCAGTCGCTCCACTCGTGGGTCAGCATCAGGGTGCCGGCCGGCACCGCGATGGTTTCGTGGCCGCCGACATCGGCTTCGCGCATGGCGATGAAGTAACGCGCCTTGGCCGCGTCGGCCAGGCCGTTGGCGACCCCGGCGTGCACGGTATCCGGATCGAGGCGCTTGTGCTCGGTCTCCCAGGCCATCGCGATCATCCACTCGGCGATCAGGTCGCGGTCGGTCGGAACGGCATCGCGGATACGCAGGCGGGTCATGACGGAGCTTCGCAGGGTCGGAACGCACAGGATAAAGCGACGGCGCCCACCTGGGGCGCCATGCTTCGCCTTCGCGGCGCTGGGGTCAGCGCAGGATCTTGATTACGCCGCAGGCCAGGCGCGCGCCGGCATTGCCGGCCGGCTGGCTGCGGTAGTCGTCGGCCGAGGCGTGCACGATGACCGCGCGGCCGCCGACATCGTTCATGGCGCCGCCGCCGAGGGTCACGCCGCTGGCATGCACGTCGACCTTGGCCACGCCTTCGGCATCGGCGACGATGTTGTTCATGTCGCCAGCATGGTGGGGACCGTGATCGACCTGCCCGTGCGGCTGGCCGACCGGATTGAAGTGGCCGCCGGCGCTGCTGGCATCGGCCGCGCTGCAGTCGCCTTTCTCGTGGACGTGGATCGCATGCGAGCTGTTCGGCGTGAGGCCGCCGATCTCGCCGGTGAAATGCACGCCGTCGCCCATCGGCCGCAACGCCAGCTTGCCGCTGACCAGGCTGCCCGAGGCCGAAGCGAGGATGACCTGCCCGGCCTGCGCCGTGGACACCGGCTTGGGGCCCACGGGCTTGGGCGGCGTCGGCCGCGTCGTCTGTACGCCGCAGGCGGCGAGCGCGAGCACGGCGGTGGCGATGGATACGCTGCGAAGGATCGGGTTCATGCGGGACTCCTGTCGTCGGCGCCGGCGACGGCGCACGGTAGAAGGTGATTCGACGCTAGCCCGGCGCGGGTTCAGCGCGAGTGAAACGCGCCGCCGCACCGCCGGCATCGCAAGGGGCATGAGCGATTATGGGCACGAATGCCGGGGCCGCGCGGTGCGCGATCGCATTCCGCCAACCACGGCATGTTCGTGCGCACGCAACTGCGACGCATCGCCGTCTTGCAAGCCCGACCCCGCCTGGAACGGAAGCGAAAACCCGGCCCCTAACCGCCGCGACGCCCGGGCCCCAGTTTGCGCGTCAAGGTATTGCGCCCCAGGCCGAGCCGTGTCGCCGCTTCGGTGCGTCGCCCGCCGGTGTGTTCGAGCGCGGCTTCCAACAGTGCGCGGTCGAAACGCTCGCGCGCATCGGCGTGCAGGTTGGCGCGGCCTTCGGCGAGTTGCGCGCGCGCCCAACTCGACAACTGCGCCTCCCATTCGGTAGCGCTGGCGGCCGTCTGCGTCGACGCACCGAGCACGTCGTCCATGTCCTGCCGGGTGATGGTCTCGCCGGGCGCCAAGGCCGCCAAGCGCCAGCACACGTTCTCGAGCTCGCGCACGTTGCCGGGCCAGTCGTGCGCCATCAGGCGCTCCAACGCCGGCTTGGACAGCCGCTTGGCCGGCGCGGCGAAACGTACCGCCGCCGACGCCAGGAAGCGCTCGGCCAGTTGCGGCACGTCGGCGCGACGCTCGCGCAAGGGCGGCAAGCGCAGCCGCACCACGTCGAGGCGGTGCAACAGGTCAGCACGGAAGCGCCCCTGTGCGACCAAGGTCTCCAAGTCCTGATGCGTCGCGGCGATCACCCGCACGTCGACGCGGATCAGCTCGCGCCCGCCGACACGGAAGAATTCGCCCTCGGCCAGCACGCGCAGCAAGCGCGTCTGCAAGGGCAAGGGCATATCGCCGATTTCGTCGAGAAACAGACTGCCGCCATGGGCCTGCTCGAAGCGTCCGACATGGCGGCGCTGCGCACCGGTGAAAGCGCCGGCCTCGTGGCCGAACAACTCGCTTTCGAGCAACTCGGCCGGGATCGCCGCGGTGTTGAGCGCGACGAACGGCCGCGCCGCACGCGGCGACTCGCGGTGCAGCGCGCGCGCGACCAATTCCTTGCCGGTGCCGGTCTCGCCGGTGATCAGCACCGACAACGGTGCCTGGGCCAGGCGGCCGATCGCGCGGAACAAGGTCAGCATCGCCGGCGTGTCGCCGATCAGGCTGTCGTCGGCAGCGCCGTCGGCGACCACGCTGGCCTGCTCCTGCGGCTCGCTCGCCGCCAGCGTGCGCGCGGCCAGGGCCACCGCATCGTCGAGGTCGAAGGGCTTGGACAGGAATTCCTGGGCGCCGCCGCGAAACGCACCGGCGGTGCTGGCGACATCGGTGTAGGCACTCATCACCACCACCGGCAGCGACGGCGCGCGCGCCTTGAGCTTCTCCAGCAACACCAGGCCGCCGTCGCCGGGCATGCGCACATCGGTGAACAACAGATCGGGCACGCCGCGTTGTTCCAATGCATCGAGCGCATCGCCGGCGTTCTCGAACCCGTCCACGTCGTAGCCGGCCTGGCGCAAGGCCGTCGACAGGACGAAACGGACCGAACGATCGTCGTCGACGACCCAGATGCGTGCAGCGCTCATGTCGCCTCCTCTTCGGCTTCGATCTGCATCGGCAACAACAGCGTGAATACGGTATGGCCCGGGCGCGAACGGTAGGCCAGCGAACCGCGGTGCTCGCGCGAGACTTGCTGGGCCAGCGCCAGGCCCAGGCCGCTGCCTTCGGCGCGGCCCGACACCAGCGGCAGGAACAACTGCTCGGCCAGTTCGTCGGGCACGCCGTGGCCGTCGTCGATGATTTCCAGGCGCAGCGCGATCGGATGCACGGTGTCGGCGATGCGCACCCCGCGTTCGATGCGGGTGCGCAGATTGACGTGGGTCGCCTTGGCCTCGATCGCGTTGCGCACCAGGTTCCACACCGCCTGCATCAGGCGGTCGGCATCGCCGGCGAACTCGGGCAGGCTGGGGTCGTAGTCGCGCACCAACCGCACCGCCCAGCCGGCATCGGCTTCGGCCAGGCGCAGCACGCGTTCGAGCACCGCATGGATGTTGAGCAAGGCATGCGGCCGCGGCGGCGCCGGGGTCAGCAGGCGGTCGACCAGTTCGGTCAGGCGTTCGACTTCGCTGTCGATCAGCTCGATCAGCTCGCGCGATTCGCTGTCTTCGGCCCGGCGCGCCAGCAACTGCGAAGCGCCTTTGAGCCCGGCCAGAGGATTGCGCAGTTCGTGCGCCAGCCCCTTCAACGACGCCGACAGCGCCGACGGCAGCAGCAGCGCCGGGTCGTCGCCCGGAAACTCATCGACCGGGTGCGCCTCGAGCAGCCAGCCGCCGTCGTCGCGACGGCTCAGCCACAGGTCGGCGAAGCGATCCTCGCCGTCGGCATAACGCAGGCGCATGCGCCGCATCCGCAGCGGCGCCTCGTCGCCGCCCTGACGGGTCAGGGCCAGGGCCAAACGGCCGTCGCCGGCATCCAGCCCGGCCAGGGTCCAGCCCAGCAGGCGCCGCGCCCCGATCCCGAACCAGCGCGAGAACGCGGTATTGCAGCCGACGATCGCCCCGGCCGCGTCGCTCCAGGCCATCGGCGTGGTCAGGCTGTCGAGGCTGAGGTCCGGCGCGGGCAGGGGATCAGAGGGCATTGCACCATACTAGTGCAAAGCAGCGGCGCCGTCGGCAAGAGCCCCGATAAGCGTAGCGAGGCAGGCCCATTCCGGTGCAGCCGCGTTCGGGGCATGGCCCGATTGGCCGCTTGCTCCGGCCCGCCCCGTTAACCCGCACGAAGCCGTGCTGCCTGCCTGTTGGAAACGTTGGGGAGCGTTTATCCGGGGCGACGAAGGCCGAGCTACCGCGCGAGGACACCGCTGATACGCGCGGCGACAAGGTTCAGATCCGACTCCGTCAGCCGCCGCGCTCGCGCGCAACGCGTCGAGCGCTTTGCCTCGCCCTGCCATCACCCAGAAGGACACGACCATGAGCTATCCGGATTGCCAGTACTCGCACGTCACCTGGGTCCGAAAGGACAGCGCGGCCTTCAAGGCGCTCAGCGAAGGCTTGAAGAATCCGCACACCGCACCCGGCGCGGTGACGACCTTCCTCGCCAACATGACCGCAGCGCACGAGGCGTTCAAGGAGGGGCTGCGGCCGCACGCGGACATGATGGCTCTGCTGCGGGCTTACCAGGACGCGACCGGCATCATCTCGACCCGGGAATTCACTCTGCCCGAGGTCCCCGGCAACCCCAACGACCCCGACGACCCGATCAACAAATTCGCCACCGACATGATCGAAGGCATCGCCGGCGCGGCGTCGACCGAAATCGGCATCGGCATCAGCCTGTACACCCTGGTACTGGACCTGATCGAAATTTTCGACATCAAGCTGCATCTGCAAGGCGTGCTGTTCAACACCGCAGCCACCGACCTGGAGAACATCGAGTTCCGCTTCGGCCCGAACGGCCTGCCCAACATGCTGCCGCTGTCGGCGACGATCCCGGCGGCCAAGTCGATCATGAACCCGGTCGACAAGAAGAACTACGACTGCGTCGGTTTCACCGTGTTCGGCGGCGTGGGCTATCAATCGCTGGAAGGCTTCTACATCGCGGTGACCACGCAGCGCAAGAACGACGATCCGCCGCCCATGTACTGCCAGTACTACGCCCAGGACCGGGGCATCGCGCCCGGTATCGACGACCGCAATCACGCGCCGCTGCGCGAGGTGTTCTATGAGGGCAAGGTCACCGGGGTGATGGTGGACCAGATCTCCAACCCGAACGGGGTCGTGGCGATCGTTTACGGCTGAAGGCGCGGTAGGTGGCCGGCTTTGCGGCGGAACTGGCACACTCCGATGCGCCTCCGCCGCGCTGGACCGAGCCATGGCCGACCACCCCAATGTCTCTGCCGAGATCGTCGCCCGACTCTCTTCGATCTGCCTCGGCCTGCCCGAGGCCCATGAAGAGCGGGCCTGGGTCGGCACACGCTGGATGATCGGCAAGAAGAACTTCGCCCACGTGCTGACGATCGCCGCAGCTTGGCCGCCGGCCTATGTGCAGGCCGCGGGCACGCAAGGGCCGGCGACGGTGCTGACCTTCCGTTTGCCGTTGCCTCGCGCCGATGCGCCGCGCTTCAAACGTGCGCCGTTCTTCCGGCCGGTGTGGTTTCCCAACATCGTCGGCATGACCCTCGACGGCGCCACCGATTGGGACGAAGTCGCCGATCTGTTGACCGAGAGTTATTGCGTGCTGGCGCCGAAGAAGCTGGCGGCGCTGGTCGACCGATCGACGGATTGAAGCTTGCGCAAGCGATGGCGACTGCCGTAACGAAGAACGGGCGAGGCTCTCGCCCCGCCCGTCGCTTCGATGTCGCACCCAGGTGCCGCGCTTATGGCGCCGCCGCGTCCCAGTCCATCACGTACCACCACCAGTTGTTCAGCACGTTGAGGTGGCGGCCGACGAAATTCGGCACCTTGCCGAGCCAGTACAGATGCCAGCCTCGGTCGGCGGTGCGGTAGCCGTCCGGGAAGGTGCAACGCGGCCCGCCCCATTTGGTGCAGTTGTTGAGCGTGGTCGCGCCGGGGCTCAGGTTCGGATAGTTCTCCCAGTCGTCGCAGGTGTTGTACTCGTAATGGCCGTTGGTGAAGTCGTAGCCCCAGCGATTGCCCGGATCGTACTGCGGGGCGTTGAGGCTGCCGTGGATGTTGCCGCAGGCCGCAGTGGTGGCATCGAAGCCGCGCGCGGTGAAGCGTTCGAGCAGGTTGGCATCGGGCGGGAACACCGCCGGCGGCGGGTCCGGCGGAGTGTTCGCCCAACGGCCGAAGCGGTATTTCATCGTGCCTTCGACGCGATGCCCCATGTCTTCCAGCATCCGCTCCGGCTCGCGCTCGTAGTTGAAGCCCATGATGTTGAGCTTGACCTCGCAGGTGGTGAGCTCGACGGGAATCGGATCGCCGTTGGTCGGGAACGCGCCGGGCCCGGCCATATTGGCTTCGAAGTAGCCGAAGTACGGCCCGCCCCACAGCCACAGCTCGTCGATCTCGCCGGCATTGGCCTTCTCGCACACGCCGTACTGGCGCAGCACGCTGACGTAGTCGAAGTCGTTCTCCAGCGGGCAGGTGTCGGGCTCGTCGGCCAGACACCCCAGATAGGTAGCTTCGTCATAGATCGGGTTCTGCGTGCGCGGCGTGAACGCATCGACGAATACGTGCTCGGCGATCGAGTACTGCACCACCTGGCTGCTGGCCTGTTCGAGGAACTGGATGTACTGCTGCTCCAGCACCCGCGGGTCGTACCAGCCTTTCGCCTGGCTCAGGCGCTGATGGTTCATGCTCCGGATGGTCGGATTGAATTCGATCACCATGACCCGCTTATGGATCGGCTCGTCGACGCGCGGGTCGCTGGAGCGGCCGACGCCATCGAAGAGCGAGGAAACGTCTTCCCAAGTGTTCCAGTTCGGCTCGGTGCGCCGGTAGACCAGGTCGCCGCGGGTCAGGAACTGGCGCAGCTTGCCGTCGCTGTAGAGCGCCACGTGGAAGGCGGTGATGGTCGACTCGGAACCGCCGACACCCGAGAACACCGAGGTGATGTCTTCCCACGCCGGCCAGCCGCCGCTCGCGGTCTGGGTGCGGCGGAACACCTGACCGCCGCGCACCACGAACTGACGCTGCAGGCCATCGGCGTACACCGCCACCGAGAACGAGCTGATCGGCGCGCTGCCCGTGCCCGGGAACGCCGCGTCGATGTTTTCCCAGGCGCCCCACTGGTCGACGCCGGTCTGGATGCGCCGGTAGACATGGCCGCCGCGGGTCAGGAACTGCCGGTGCAGGCCGTCGCGGTACAACTCGACGTCGAACGCGGTGATCTCGCCGATGCCCTGCCGAACGGTATTGAAGGCCGCGGTGATGTTCTCCCAGGTGTTCCAGTTGGGTTCGGTGCGCTTGTAGACGCGGCCGTTCTTGACCAGGTACTGGCGCTGCAAGCCGTCGGAATAGACGGTCGGGCTGAACGAGGCAAGCGTGTTGGTGCGGCCTTGCACGACCGACGCCGGCCCGGCTGTGGTCGCTGCCGTAGCAGGTATTGCGGTCGCGGCGAAAGCGAGCGACAGCGCGCCGAGCGCGGTCGACAGCAGCGGCAGGCGCCGCCGGGGTTTGCGATGGAAGATGAGTTGCATGGTGAAACTCCTGATGGAAGGCAGCGGTGTTCGATGCGAATGCGTTGCCGTTGCGTCGTCGCAGTCCGTTACGACCCGATACCTGAGCGAGGGATGCCACGTGGGTGGCATACAGGGGTACGAGAGGAGGCTGCGGAACCTGACATGGCGGCTGTCGCCCGACCCACCGCCGCATCGGGACGGCGCGGTCTCGCCCGCCGCACTTCCACCGGGCGCGGTCCGGCCGCACCTGCGCCGGGTGGGAATGGCGCAAGGGATAGACCCGGCAGGCCTACGCTTGCAGCGGGGTCAGCGGGGCATCCGGACGACGATGCCGAATCGAGCGTCCGGTGCACCCGGGCGCCTCGCCCTCACACGCCGCAGCGCTGGCCCCAGTCGCGGCTGATGCGGGTACGCCATGGGCGCATGGTGCCGGCGGCGGCACGCGCCACTACGAAGGCCTCGCGGTTGCCGCTCGACGCATCGAGCCGGCATTGCGCATAGGCCAGTGCCAGAGCGTGGAAACGCCCGCTGGCGCGCTCGTTGAGCGAACCCGAGCGCAGCGCGCTACCGTCGGCCTGGACGATCGGTCGCAGCGCCTTCACCGCACCGCGCAGCGCGGCATCCGTTGCGCTTTTGTCGGCGGCGACATGATCGGCCTGTGCAATCAGCGAGAGCGCCCCCAGCCCGGTGCGGGAATAGCGCATCGGGCTGGCAGGCGGCAGCATCGCATCGTCGATACGCGCGACCTCGGCCAGCAGCTTCTGCGCCGCCGCCGGCCGCCGCTCAATTACTTCGAGCAAGGCCTGCACGAACAAGGCGTGGGCGAGGAACGAATCGGTCGCGCCGAAATGCGCACGCGACTCTTCGAGCGCGGTAGCCATCAGGGTTCGCGCTTCGCCCAACCGCGCCTGATCGATCAAGGCGACGGCAAGGACGCGGCGCAGTATGAGACCGTCGGCCTGGTCGCGGATGCCGCAGGGGCCGATCATGGCCAGCGCGCGGCGCAGACGCCGTTCGGCATCGGCCGGACGACCCTCGTCGATATCGAGCATGGCCAGGTTGCCTAGCCCGGCGTAGTGCGAACGACAGGCCAAGCTGCGCTGCAGCGAATGCTCGGTCAGGCGCAGCACCTGCTCGTAGGCGTCGCGTATCGTCGCGGCGTCTTCGCGCTCGCCGGCCAGGTTGGCGCGCCACAGTTGCAGGCTGGTCCGCAGGTCGGGATCGCGCGGCGCGATGCGCGCGGCCAGCGCAATGGCTTGATCCAATTCGCGCTGCGCTTCTTCGGGCCGTTGCAGATGGTGCAGATACCCGGCCCTGAGCAACCGGGTCTTGACCAGGGTTTCCCGATCCGCCTGCGGATGCGCCTGCCACAACGCGATGGCCGCCGCCGCGGCCCGGTCGGCATCCCGGTCGCGGCCTAGATAAGCCGACGCGCGCGCATTCGCGGCCAACAACGAGGCACGCACCAGCGGGTCGCGCTTACGATCGGCCAACAACTCGTCGAGGCTGGCCGCCATCAGGGCCCGCGCCGAGACTTCGCCGCTGGTGGTCTCGCGTGGCCGCGCCTGTTTGAACAGATCCACGAAGTACTCGGCGGTCGCCTCGGCCTGGCCGCGCTGCGCCTCGGCCTTGGCCTGCGCCGCGGTGGCCTCGTCGCGAGCGACGCGGGTACGTTGCAGTTCGTCGCCGAGCCGGGCGAAGTGATAGAAGGCCATGCCGCTGGCCAGGACCAGCGCTGCCACCGCGGTGGTCAAGGCCGGCCAGTGCCGCTGCGCCGCGCGCCGCCACCGATAGGCACGGTCGTCGCCGCGCGCGTGCACCGGGCGCTTCTCCAACCAGCGTTGCAGGTCGTCGGCCAGGGCCGCGGCGCTGCGATAGCGCTGCGGCGGCGCCTGCGCGGTCGCTTGGGCCACGATGCAGTCGAGATCGCCGCGCAAGCGCGCCAGCAACCGTTCCGGCGTGGTCGCCCGCTCGTGCGCGATCCGCTGCGCCGCCGTGGCATCCCGCCTGCACAGCGCCTCGTAGGCAGCCGCGAGCCGCGTCGGCGCCTGCCCGAGCGCCGGCAGATCGTCGGACAGCAACACCCGCAGCAGCATGCCCAGTTGATAGACATCGGTCGCGGTGGTGACCGCGCGGCCCTCGCGCTGCTCCGGCGCGGCCCAGGCCGGCGTCATCGCCAGGGTCTGGGTCTGGGCTGGGTCCTGGTTGGGATCGGCCTCGTCGAGCCATTTGGCGATACCGAAGTCGAGCAGCTTGGCCTGGCCGGCCTCGTCGACCAGCACGTTCGCCGGCTTGAGGTCGCGATGCACGATCAAGGCGCGGTGGGCGAAGTCGACCGCCGCGCAAACCTGCTGCATGAGTTCGACCCGATGCTCGATCGTCGCCGCGCGCGCCGCGCACCAGCGGGTGATCGGTTCGCCGCGAACGAGCTCCATCGCGAACCACGGCTGACCGGCCTCGGTGACGCCACCGTCGTACAACTGGGCGATGCCCGTGTGCTGCAGCCGTGCCAGCGCCTGCCGTTCGCGTAGGAAACGTTCGGTCGACGGCGCCGCCCCCAGCGGCGCAAAACCGCTCCAGATGCGTTTCAGCGCGACCTCGCGCTCGTACGCGCCGTCGCAGCGCGCGGCGCGGAACACCTCGCCCATGCCGCCACGGCCGATCCGTTCGAGCAAGCGGTAGGGCCCGATCTGCAATCCCGTCGCGTCGCCTTGCGGCGATGCCGCACCCGGATCGAAACCGGCTTGCGACTCCTCGACCTGCGCCAGCAGCGCCCGCACACGAGCCTGCAGCGCCTCGTCGCCCGCGCAGGCCTGCCCGAGCAAGCGCTCGCGTTCCGCGGGTGAGGCGTCGAGCACCCCACGGAACAACTGCAGGGCGCGGCGTTCGAACGGCGATTCGTTGGAGGTCATGCGGAAGCTCTGGCTCGGGTCGCAAAAGACAACGCGAAGCGCCGCCTCAACCTGCCATCACTCGGACAGACGGTCGCGCAGCCAGGCGCGGGCCGCAGCCCAATCGCGATAGACCGTGCGCTCCTCGACCTCGAGCAAACGCGCGACTTCGGCCACGCTGAGCCCGGTGAAATAGCGCAGTTCGACGACCTTGGCCATGCGCTCATCGAGCCTGGCCAACTCGTCCAAGGCCACGTCGAGTTCCGGCAGCAAAGTGCGCTCCGGGATCGGCAGATCGAGCGCGCAGGCGAAATCGTCGCGCCTCCAGGCGCCACCGTGCTTGTCGCACGCCGCGCGCCGCGCGCGGTCGACCAACAACTGCCGCATGATCCGCGCCGCGGTATTGAACAGATGCGCGCGGCTGCCCAGACACTGCAGCCGATCGCTGCCGAGCAGACGCACGAACACATCGTTGACCAACGCCGTCGGCTGCAACGTGTCGTGACCGCGATGGCCATACAGCTCGCGTCGCGCGATCCCGCGCAGATCGGCGTAGACCAAGGGCAGCAAAGCATCGAGCGCCTTGGCATCGCCCGCGCCCCAACGCTGCAATAGCGCCGTTACTTCGGCGCCGGCCGCTTCCGATCCGAGCGCCGGTCCGCCAAGCGCCGATCCGTCATGGGCCGATGGCTGCTGCAACACCGACGTTTCTGCCAAAGGCCCGCTCACCGCCGCAGCCCGCGGCGATTCCAATAGCTCCAAACCCGCCATATCCGAGATCCGTCTCCAGTACTGCCCCATTCGATTAACGCAGTCCGCGGCCGGATGCGGACGCCGGTGCGAGGGCATATACCGTCCTGCCTGCAGCGCGGTACCGACGCATGGCGTCAACCAACCCGCGCCGGCTCCAGCAGCAAACTCATGCACACCGCCGAGGCCGGGCACAGCGAGCGGAATTCCGCGCTGCGCTGGATGCCGGCCGGGGCGGCGGCCCGGTCGATGACGGTGTAGCCGCGGCGGGCGAAGAAGGCTTCGGCGGTCTGGGTCAGCAGCACCAGCTGTCGCAAGCCGCGCGCGCGCGCATCGGCTTCCAGCGACGAAGCCAGGGCGTGGCCGATGCCGCGATGGCGGGCCCGCGGCTCGACCGCGAGGGAGCGCAGCAGGCCGGCCTCGTCAAAGACCTCGATGCCGACCACGCCGAGCATCGCTTGGTTTTCGTCGACCGCGACGCGGAACTCGATCGCGGCGCTGGCCAGATCGTCGACCGGCAGGCCGCTGTCGAGCAACAAGGTGCGCACGGCGGCGGTTTCGTCGGCGGCGAGCGGGCGTATGGCGGGCGTCATCGTGGTTTCCGGGTGGGCGGAGGTTCGGACGTATCTTGACCGATCGGCCTGCGAGGCTACGACACCCGGCGCCCGTCGGCATCGATCACGACTTCGCCGTCTTCCTTGCTGAAAGGCCGGGTAATCGGCGGCAGCAGGTCGAGCACGAGTTCGGACGGACGGCACAGGCGCGCGCCGAGCGGGCTGACCACGAAGGGACGATTGATCAGGATCGGATCGCGCAGCATCGCTTCGATCAGGGCATCGTCCGACAGCGTCGTATCGTCGAGGCCGCGCTCGACATAAGGCGCGACGTTCTGGCGCATGGCCTCGCGGACGCTGAGGCCGGCGGCGGCGATCAGTTCGACCAGGGCCGCTCGCGACGGCGGGTCCTGCAAGTACTCGATCACGGTCGGCTCGATCCCGGCGTGGCGGATCAAGGCGAGGGTATTGCGCGAGGTGCCGCAGGCGGGGTTGTGGTAGATCGTGATGTCCATGGCTCAGCTCTCGTTGGAGGCGCAGGCACTGCCGCAGCACGCCGACGGCGTGCGCGCAGCGGCGCTGGGGTGGATTGCGGTGTTCGTATCGGCTTCGGCCTCGTTCGCAGCCTCAGTCGCGGCATCGTTCGCGGCGCCGTCCGCAGCGGCGCTCCCAGGCAGCGCTACCGCGCCGGAAGCCACCGCCAGCGTTTGCGCGGCGAGATCGCCCTTGCGTTCGCTGTAGCGGCTGCTGAGGTAGTCGCTGCGATCGCGCACCAGCAGGGTGAACTTGAACAGCTCTTCCATCACGTCGACGATGCGATCGTAATACGGCGAGGGTTTCATCCGCCCCTGTTCGTCGAACTCCTGCCAGGCCTTCGGTACCGAGGATTGGTTCGGGATGGTGATCATGCGCATCCAGCGGCCGAGCACGCGCAGCGCGTTGACCACGTTGAACGATTGCGAGCCGCCGCAGACCTGCATGACCGCGAGGGTGCGGCCCTGGGTCGGGCGCACGCTGCCCTCCTCCAGCGGCAGCCAGTCGATCTGGTTCTTGAACACCGCGGTCGGGCTGCCGTGGCGCTCCGGGCTGACCCAGACCTGGCCCTCGGACCACAGCGACCACTCGCGCAGTTGCCGCACCTTGGGGTGGTCGGCGCTCACGCTGTCGAGGATCGGCAGATCGTGCGGGTCGAACACCCGGGTCTCGGCACCGAAGTGGCGCAGGATGCGCTCGGCTTCCAACGCGGCCTTGCGGCTGAACGATTGCGGGCGCAGCGAGCCGTACAGAATCAGGATCCGCGGCGGGTGGGTCGCGCCGGTGAGCGCGAGCTTGTCGAGGTCGGGCAGGTCCAGGGCGGCGCTGACGAGGTTGGGCAGAGTGGGCATGACGGCTCGGCTTGAGGTCGGTTGTTGTTTCTACTATTCTGGAATTATGGAAATCAATCAAGCCACCACCGCCCTCGCCGCCCTGGGCCAGCCCACCCGCCTGGCGATCTTCCGTTTGCTGGTCGAGGCCGGCCCGGCCGGGCGCATGGCCGGCGAGATCGCCGAGGCCCTGGCGCTGCCGGGCGCGACCCTGTCCTTCCACCTCAAGGAACTCAGCGCCGCCGGCTTGGTCCAGGGCGAGTCGCAGGGCCGCTACATCTGCTACCGCGCCGACTTCGGCGCCATGAACGGCCTGATCGAGTTCCTGACCCGCAACTGCTGCGGCGGCCAGCCGCAGCAGTGCGCGCCGGCCGGCTGCGATCCGCAGGCCGACAGCTGCGCCAGCCCCAAGCAGGCGCAGGCATGAGCGCGACCGCGCAAGCCGCCGCGCCGGCCCCATTATCCAAGCGCATGGGCGCGTTCGAGCGCCACCTGACCTGGTGGGTGCTGGCCTGCATCGTCGCTGGCACCGCGCTCGGTTACGCCATGCCGGGGCTGTTCGCGACCCTCGGCGAGGCCGAGATCGCCAAGGTCAACCTGCCGGTGGCGGCGCTGATCTGGCTGATGATCGTGCCGATGCTGTTGAAGATCGACTTCGCCGCGATGGCGCAGGTGCGGCGGCAGTGGCGCGGCATCGGCGTGACCCTGTTCGTGAACTGGGCGGTCAAACCGTTCTCGATGGCGCTGCTGGCGTGGCTCTTCATCCGCCACGCTTTCGCCGACCGCTTGCCGGTCGAGCAACTCGATTCCTACGTCGCCGGCCTGATCCTGCTCGCAGCCGCACCGTGCACGGCGATGGTGTTCGTGTGGAGCAATCTGTGCGACGGCGACCCGGAGTTCACCCTGAGCCAGGTCGCGCTCAACGATCTGATCATGGTGGTCGCGTTCGCGCCGATCGTCGGCCTGCTGCTGGGGCTGTCGTCGATCGTGGTGCCGTGGTCGACCTTGCTGCTGTCGGTCGGGCTGTACATCGTCGCGCCGGTGGCGATCGCAGTGTTGCTGCGCAAGGCGGTGCTGTGCCGTGGCGGCGATGCGGCTTTGCAGAAGCTGCTGCATCGTCTCGGGCCGCTGTCGCTGGCCGCGTTATTGCTGATGCTGGTGCTGTTGTTCGGTTTCCAGGGCCGGCAGATCGTGGCCCAGCCGGCGATCATCGCGATGCTGGCGGTGCCGATCCTGATCCAGGTTTATTTCACCTCGGGCCTGTCCTATCTGCTCAATCGCAAGCTCGGCGTGGCGCACAGCGTCGCCGGCCCGTCGGCGCTGATCGGCGCAAGCAACTTCTTCGAACTGGCGGTGGCCGCCGCGGTCGGTTTGTTCGGCGTGCACTCCGGCGCCGCGCTGGCGACGGTGGTCGGCGTGTTGGTGGAAGTGCCGGTGATGTTGTCGGTGGTGCGGATCGTCAATGCCAGTAAGGGCTGGTACCAAGCGCGCGCCTGAACGCGAAAAATCAGCGAGTAAAGAATCGGCGCGCCCGGGCCGATGGCCGCGGGCGCGCTGCGCAGGTTTCAGGCGGCGCGACGCCGGGCCAGCTCGGATTCGAACGCGGCGCGGGCCGCGCCGGAAATCATCCGCGCACGCGTCCACGCCGCTTCCGCCGCACAGGCGGCCTGCGACCAGGACAGCGTCGATCCGGAACAGATCTGCTGATAACGCGCTTCCAGCTCGGGCACCACGTCGTCGAAGACCAGGCCCGGATTCTCGATCTGCGCGGTGATGCCGAGATAGATCGCCGGTGCGTAATCCTCGAACCGGGTGCCATCGCGATAGAACGCCGCATGACGATAGTTCAACGCCCAGTAACTCAAGGGCAAAGTCGTAGCGTCCGCGGAAAGTTTCGTACTCATGGTGCAAGGCTCCGGTCAGGACGAAGCCCCCTGTGCGCGGCACCATAATCGATGCGGCGGCGAAGTTTATGACCGTTCGTTCATAGACTTGCCGAAGGCCTTAGTCGCTCACGCTCGGGTTGTGATCGCCCACACGATTCAACATCGCGTTAACGCCGGCGATGGAATGCTGAGCGTGAACTGCAACGCCGAGCTACCCATCGCGCAGGCCGAACGCTGCGCCGCGCATGCACGAAGGCGGATCACCCAAGACCGACAAGCAAGAACAGACAAGCAAGACAGACCGACCATCGGTTCGCGGAGCTCGCCATGTGGGACCCCGACAAATACCTCGACTTCGCCGATCTGCGCGGCCGGCCGTTCTTCGACCTGATCGAACGCGTGCGCGCCGAGCACCCACGCCGCGTGGTCGACTTGGGCTGCGGCCCGGGCAATCTGACCCGTGCCTTGGCCGCACGCTGGCCCAGGGCCACGCTCGAAGCCAGCGACAACTCGCCGGAGATGGTGCAGGCGGCGCAAGCCGCCGGAGTCGCCGCCGAATTGCGCGACGTGCGCGACTGGGTGCCGCGCCCCGACACCGACGTGGTGGTTTCGAACGCGGTGCTGCAATGGGTGCCCGAGCATCGCGAGTTACTGCGACGCTGGGCGCGTCAGTTGCCGGGTGGCGCGTGGTTGGCGATCCAGGTGCCGGGCAACTTCGATGCGCCCTCGCACGCTTTGGTTCGTGAACTGGCGGCCAGCGCGTCGTGGGCGCCGCTGCTGGGCTCGGTGGAACTGCGCGAAGGCGGCGCGGTCGATGCGCCGCGCGCCTACGCCGAATTGCTGGCGACGCAGGACTGCGAAGTCGATGCCTGGGAAACCACCTACGTGCAGCGGTTGTCCGGCCCGGATGCAGTGCTGGAATGGATCAGCGGCACGGCCTTGCGACCGATCCAGGCCGCGCTTAATGGCGCCGATTGGCAACGCTTCCGCGCCGAACTCGCGCCGCGGCTCGACCGCGCCTATCCGCCGCGCAGCGACGGCACCACTTGGTTCGAGTTCCGCCGCATCTTCGTCGTCGCGCGCACGGCGCAGCGCTGAATCGCGAAAATGCGGCCGGCGATGGAAAATCGCCCCGCGGCCATCCTTGCCGCGGGACGCGGGGTTGGCCTATAAAGCTCGGCCGCCAAATTTGTGGGTGTACTGCAGAAAGACCTGGCGGCCGACGGCATCGAACCAGGACACGTCGTAATACGGATAGCTGCTGTAGGTCGCATCCTTAGGCGGCAGCTTGTCGAACAGATTGGTCACCGCCAGCGACAGTTGGGCGTGGTCGCTGAAGCGGTAGCGCAACGAAGCGTTGTAGCGATAAGTCGCGCCGATCCAGGCACTGGCGTCGCCGCCGGGCTCGTAGACCTCGTTGTAGGAATCCCCGCTCGGCAATCGGCCCAGGCGTTCGCCGTGCACGGTCGCCGACCAGCGCTCCTTTTCCCAGCTCACGCTGGCGCTGGCCTTGGTGCGCGGGATGTCGAAACCGCTGTTGACCGCGAACTGGTCTTCGACGCGGTCGCCGGCGTACTGCTGGCTTTCGTGTTCGCGCACCCAGGTGTAGCTGGCGCCGAGGCGAAAGGTGCCCAGGCCGGTGTCGAGGCGGTAATGGGTGCTGACATCGACGCCGCTGGTGCGTTCGCTGGCGATGTTGATCGGGTTGACGTAGACGCCGTAGAGCTTGCCTTCGCTGGTGCGCCGGATCCGTGCCAAAGCATCGGCGCAGGTCGGCGAACCGGGATCGACCGTGCTGCCGTCGGCGCGCGTGCCGAGACGGCAACCGGCTTCGTCGCGCAGCACGTCGTCGATACGCAGGTCCTGGACCTGGTCGCGCAGATCGATGTCGAAGTAGTCGACGGAGAAATCCAGATTCGGACGCGGCGACCAGACCACGCCGGCAGTCCACGAGGTGCTGGTTTCCGGTTCCAGCTTGCGGTTGCCGCTGCGGGTGACGACCAGGCCTTCGTCGCCGTACGAGCAATCGTTGAGGTCGCTGTCGGGCTCTTCGCTGCGGCAACGGTAATAGTCGATCCCGCTCGATTCCTGATTGCCTTCGCCGGCGAACACGTAATGCAGGTCCGGCGCGCGGAACGCGGTGCCGTAGGAGCCGCGCAGCAGCAGGGAGTCGAGCGGCCGCCATTCCAGGCCGGCGCTGTAGGTGAACTTGTCGATGTCGTGGCCGCCGTAGCGGTATTGGTCGTAACGGCCGGCGACGCTGAGGTTCAAGCGCTCGTGCAAGGGCAAACGCAACTCGCCCGCCGCGGCCCAGCGGTCGCGGCTGCCGCGGCCGTCCGAATCGCGCCAGCTGTAGTAGTGATAGCCGGTGGCGAGCGGATCGGGGCGCAGGTCGTAGCTTTGGTTGCCGAGTTCGAGCGTGCCGGCGAAGCCGACCTCGCCGGCCGGCAGGGCGAACAGCCCGATATTGGTCAGGGTCAGCGACAGCGCGTCGGTGCGCGACTTCGGCCGATAGGTCGAACGCGCGCCGATGGCGTCGTACTCCTGCCGGCTCAGCGGCCGGTACAGGCGCTCGGGGTCGGCGTCGAAGATCGCGAAGCCGTCGTCGTCGACGCCGAGCTGCGGCCCGAGGAACAGATCGTTGGCCCGGGACGCGACGATCTGCGGCCAACTGATCGTCGATTGGTACTGCGAATGGCTCAGCGCGGCTTCCCAGTCCCAGGCCTCGCCGAAGCGGCCTTTGAAGCCGGTGGCCAAGCTGAAAGTACGCTGCCGGTTGCGGATCATGCCGCGATCCAGGCCGCCCATTTCCTCGGGCGAAAACTGTCGCTGCCAATACTCGACCTGGTCGGTGGCGCGGTTGTGGAAATAACCGGCCTCGTTGCCGTCGGGGGCCTGGTAGCTCCATTCGGTGACGTCGCGGTACATCGACAGTTCGTGATAACCCAACTGCACATCGGCGAACCATTCGCTGGCGTCGCCGAAGGCGTAGCTCAACGAGGCGTAGGCATTGAGGCCTTCGCGCTTGTTGATCATGGTGCCGTAGCCGATCGACTCGTCGCTGCCGCAGTAGTAGCCGTCCTCGCCGTCCGGCCCCCAGCCGGAACGCGAGGCGCGGTAGGTGGTGCCGCCGTTGAGCGAGGCCAAGGGGCCGCAGGCGGCGCCGGGATCGAGGTATTCGTCGTCCCAGTTGGTACGCAGGAAGGCGCGGCGCGCGGCGCGCGTGCTCGCGGTCGGCGCATCCCGGGTCGAGTCCTGGATCGAGCGCTCGTAAGCCCACAACGGGTTCTGCACCTGCAGCTCGAAACCGTAGACCGCGTTGAAGCGATCGTTGCCGTAGCCGCTGGAGACGCTGAGGTTGAACGACTCGCCGCCGCCACGCGTAGTGTCGCCGAGGCGAAAGTCGACGGTGGTGCCATCGGCGCGCTTTTTGAGGATGAAATTGACCACGCCGGAGATCGCATCCGAGCCGTAGATCGCCGAGGCGCTGCCGGTCAGGATCTCGATCCGGTCGACCATGCCGAGCGGAATATTCGAGATGTCGGTGAAGTTGCTGCGGCCCTTGAACGGCATCGGAAAGTCGGCGATGCGGCGGCCGTTGACCAGCACCAGGGTGTGGTTCGGGCCGAGCCCGCGCAGGTCGACCTGCTGTGCGCCCGGCGAGAAGTCGGCGGCGCTGGCCGACTGCTGGCTCTGGGTCTCGCCGCCGTTCTGGGTCATCGCCCGCAGCACGTCGGGCACGGTGGTGAAGCCGTTGGCCTTGATCTCCTGCGCGGTCATCACCGTGATCGGCGCCGGGCCTTCGATCTGGCTGCGCGGAATGCGCGAGCCGGTGACCTGCACGCCTTCCAGCTCGGTCGTCGACGGCGGCGACGCCTCGACGATGTCGGCGCCGCTCCCCATCGGCGCCAGCGAGGTCTTCTTGCGCGGCTTCGGCGGCGTCGGATCCTTGACGATCACCATCGCCCCCGACGCATCGCGCCGCGCCACATGACCGCTGCCGAGCAGCAGGCGGTCGAGCGCGGCCTCGGCCGACATCGCCCCCTGCACCCCCCGAGTACGCAACCCCTTGAGACGATCGGCGCGGTAGACGAACTGCACCCCCGACTGCCTCGCCAGCACATCCAGCGCCGACACCAGCTCCCCCGCCGGAATATCGATCGCCTCCCGCTTCGCCGCGACTTGCGCCTGGGCGGACAACGCGGCCGAACAGGCCAGACTCAACCACCACACACGCGCACTTCGCGACATCGGGTTCCCCTCCCCATCGGCGCCTTGCAGCGCCCATCGGGATATCAGGACGAACGAAGCCGGCAAATCCCGCACGCGCTGCGGCCTGCCGACGCGGAGCCGGCTAGCGGCTGTGCAGGACGATGCGGTCCGGGTGGTGCTCGACGCGGACCGGCGTGACCTGTTCGAGCAGGCGCACGAACACTTCGGTGTTGGACCAGCGGAAGTTGCCGCCGACCCGCAGCTCGCCCGCGGCGGCATCGCCAATGACGATCTTGCGGGCGTTATAGCGGTTGAATTCGGCCGCGGCTGCGCTCAACGGCGTGTCGCGGAACACCAGATAGCCGCGACGCCAATCGACCTGGCGCTCGGCGTCCTCGACCGAACCGATGCGCACCAACACGCCGCTGCGGCTGGCGAAGGCGGTGCTGCCGGCCGGCAACACGCTGGTCGGCTGGCGACGGCCGCCGACCGGCTCGGATTCGAGCCGCACCGTGCCTTCGGTGACGACCACGCGCAAGTCGGCGCCCTCGCGGCGCACCGAGAAGCGGGTGCCGACCGCGATCACCCGGCGGCCGCCGGCCACCACCGCGAACGGCCGCCGCGCGTCCTTGGCGACATCGAAGAAGGCCTCGCCCTGCTGCAGTTCGACATGACGCTCGCTGCGCGACAAGGCCACCTCGATGCGGCTGTCGCTGCTCAGCGTCGCCTGCGAGCCGTCGGCCAGGGCGACGTCGCTGAGGTCGCCCATCGCGGTGCGGTAGGAAGCCTGTTCGACCACGGCCTGACGCTGCCAACCCCAGAACGAGGCGACGCCCAACAACGCCAGCATCGCGACGCCCGCATAACGCAGGCCACGGCCGCCGCGCGCGGCCGAGCGGCGCGGTGCGAACACCAGCGCGGCGGCGTCGTGACCGGTCGCGGCCGGCGTCGGCGGTTCCGGCATCGACTCGGCGCGCGGCGCCTGCAGATCGAAGCTCGAATGCAGCCATTGCCCACGCGCCGGCACGCCGTCCGAAGCGGCCCCGGCGCCGAGCGCCTTGAGCCGGTCGCTCTGTGCCCAGGCCGCGTCCAGACGCAGGAACGCGACCCGGTGCGCGGTCGAGGCCGCAAGCCAGGCGTCGAGCTCGGCCTGTTCCAGCGCCGACCAATCGCCCCCCTCGCGCCTGGCTAACCACTGCGCTGCGTCGCGCTCAATCTGTCTGCTGCTTGCCATGTTCCGTTTCCTTGTCGGCCTGCGGCTTGCGCGGCAAGTCCGCACGCGAGGGTTCGCCGCCGTAGAAATACTCGGCGATCAGACGCACCCCCTTGGCCATCTGTTTCTCCACGGTCTTCTCGCTGATGCCCAGACGCTCGGCCACTTCCTTCTGCGACAACTCGTCGACCCGGCGCAGCCACACCACCTCGCGGCAGCGATCGGGCAGACGGTCGAAGGCTTCGGCGAGACGCTTGAGGATCTGCCGCGCGCCGAGCCGGCGCTCCGGACAGACCTCGTCTATCAAGACGTTCAAAGCCTCGAAATCACCCACCGGCTCGATCGACACCACCTTGCCGCGGCGCAGGCGGTCGGTCATAAGGTGCCGCGCGGTCGCGAACAGGAACGACTTGGGCTGGGTCGGCAAGGCCTTGCCGGCAGCCTCGTAGACGCGGACGTAGACCTCTTGGCGCAGGTCGTGGAGGTCGTCGCGATGCGGCCAATAACGCCGCAGCACGTGCACCAGCGCCTCTTCGTGCACGAGGATCTCGCGGGCGAACCAAGCGTCGAGGGCGGCGTTCATGCGCCGACCTTAGCCGATTCCGACGTCCATTCCGTAGCGGCCGCTGCAGCCGATCAGCGGATTGCGCGCGCGGGCGCGAATTTGCGAACGGACATGGGGGAAAGCCGGCGCTGGTTCGTCTTGGCCCTTCATACCCAGCCGGAGTCGAACGATGCGCCTGTGGTCCCGCCGGTCCGTGTTGGCTCGAACGCTGTGCCAAGGCGTGCTCGGCGCTGTCCTGGCCGTTGGCTGCACCAGCGCCTTGGCCACGGACACCACCGAGTCGCGCCGCGACGGCTATCGCTACTACGCGATCGGCGACCTCGCCGCGCCGCGGCCGGCGCCGACCCGCGCCGGGGCGATGCTGGTCGGTGGCGGCGATTGGCCCTACCCGGCGTTCCGCTGGATGATCGAGCGCGCCGGCCACGGCCGCATCGTGATCCTGCGCGCCTCCGGCAGCACCGAGGCGCAGGACGAGTTCTTCCGGGACATCGGCGGCATCACCGCCGCGCAGACCCTGGTGTTCGAGGATCGCCGCGCCGCCAGCGACCCGCAGGTGCTGGAGATCGTGCGCCAGGCCGACGGCATCTTCCTCGCCGGCGGCGATCAGTCCAACTACGTGCGCTATTGGAAAGGCACGCCGCTCAATCGCGCGCTGGATGCGCACGTGCGCGCCGGCAAGCCGATCGGCGGCACCAGCGCGGGGCTGGCGATTCTCGGCGCGCACGCCTACGGCGCCATGGACGGCGGCAGCCTGACCTCGGAGGACGCCTTGCGCGACCCTGCCGGACCGGCGCTGACCTTGGTCGATGACTTCCTGCATCTGCCCTATCTCGAACGCGTGCTCACCGACAGCCATTTCGGCAAGCGCGAGCGGCTTGGCCGCCTGATCGCGATGCTGGCGCGGCTGACGCAGGAACAAGGCCGCGACGACCTGGTCGGCATCGGCGTCGACGAGTACACCGCGCTGTGCATCGACGGCGACGGCATCGGCCGCGTCTTCAGCGGCAACGGCGGGCACGCCTGGCTGGTGGGTCCGCAGCCGGCGGCCGAGGTCTATGCCGCGGGCAAGCCGCTCAGTGTCCGCGCGGTGCCGGTGCTCGGCGTCGGCGGCGACAGCGTGCTGCACCTGGCGGATTTTCGCGTCGAGCGCCCGGCCTTCTCCGCGCTTTATGATGTCGAAGCGGGGCGCCTGGTCGGGCGCGATGCGAACGCAGCGCCCCCGCCGCCGCCCTGATCACTCTCGCCCCTCGCCGGGGCTGTCCGGAGCCGAACATGCCAACTGCCCTGCGTCATCATTGTTTCGCCTGGCTGCTGCTCGGCTCGGCGACGCTCGCCCACGCCGCCGACGCACCGCCGGCGAACAAAAAGGCGACGGAACCGGTGCTGGTGATCCACGGCGGCGCCGGCGTCGAACGCGCCGGCCTGACCCCGGCCGACGAAACCGCCGCGCGCGCCGCGCTCGAACAGGCCCTGCGCGCCGGTCATGCGCAGCTGAAGGCCGGCAAGCCCGCGCTGGACGCCGTCACCGCCGCGATCACCGTGCTCGAGGACGCGCCGATGTTCAACGCCGGGCGCGGCGCGGTGTTCAATCACGACGGCCAGAACGAACTCGACTCGGCGGTGATGGACGGCGCCAGCCTGCGCGCCGGTGCGATCGCCGGCGTGCACCGGGTCAAGAACCCGATCCTGCTGGCGCGCACGGTGATGGAGAAATCCAAGCACGTGATGATGGTCGGCGACGGCGCCGAAGCCTTCGCCCGCGAACAGGGCGTGACGCTGGTCGATCCGTCCTATTTCCGCACCGAGAAGCGCTGGCAGCAGTTGCAGAAGGCGCTCAAGGAAGAGGCCTCGGGCAAGGCCCACGCCGATGTCGAAACCGCCAAGCACTTCGGCACGGTCGGCGCGGTCGCGCTCGATGCCGACGGCCGCCTCGCCGCAGGCACCTCGACCGGCGGCATGACCAACAAGCGCTACGGCCGCGTCGGCGATTCGCCGATCATCGGCGCAGGCACCTATGCGAACGCGCGCTGTGCGGTGTCCGGCACCGGCTGGGGCGAGTACTACATCCGCGCGGTGGCCGCCTACGACATCTGCGCGCGCGTACAGTACGCCGGGCAGAGCATCGGCGAGGCCGCCAAGGCGGTGATCAACGAGGCGATCCCGAAGGCCGGCGGCGACGGCGGCGCGATCGCGCTCGGCGCCGACGGCCGTTTCGCCCTGCCCTTCAACACCGAAGGCATGTACCGCGGCTGGATCGGCGCCGACGGCGTGCCGCACGTGGCGATCTACCAGGACGAAGCCCTGGCGGAACCCGCCGACACGCCCTGATCGCAGCAGTACGGTTCGACCGGCCGCGACGGCCGCAACGGCCGTCGCGATTCTCTCACAGGCCTCAGCGCGCGGCGATGCGCAATCGGTTGACCATGGCCTGCAGCTGATCCGGCGGCATGTCGTTGATCGCCTTGATGGTCTCTTCCGGCGTCATCGGCTTGCCGGTGCCCAGGCCGTCGCGCTTGCCGTATTCCATCATCAGCGGCACCACCGGGATCGACTGGTAGTGCTCGTCCTCGCCGAGGTCGCCCATGATCCGCGCCGCATCGGCGTCGAAGCCGGCGTTCTGCAGGAACTCCTGCGAGCCCTTGATCTTGGCGTCCTTGTCGCGGCCGTCGGCCAGGGCCGACTGGCCGAACACCGACACGCCGATCATCACCGCGCCGACGATGGCGCCGACCGGGCCGCTCGACAAGGTCATGACCACCGTGCCGGTCGCACCCAATCCGTACAACGCCGCCTCGGCTTCCTTGTACGGGCGGTCGGACAGCAGGGCGTCGGCCATCTTGGCGATGTCGCCGGTCGCCGACAGCAGGCCCAGCGCGCGGTTCCAGTTTTCGAAGCGCACGCCGGCGCGGGCGTGGCTGTCGGCCAGCGCCGAATCGGCGTCGATCGGAATGCTGCCCGGACGGTGCATCAGATCGCGCACGTCCTTGGCCAAGCCCGCGGCATCGGCGAAGGCGCCGACCGCGTTGGCCCAGCCCGGGTCGCTGATCAGGTCGCTGCTCGATTTGGCGAAGGCCAGGCCGGCCGCGGCCACGCCGAGCGAACGGAAGGTCACGCCGGCGGGCTGATTGGCGTTGAAGCCGTCGATACCGCTCAATGCCTGGTTGAACTGCTTGAGCTGGGCCTCCATCGCCGCGGTGTCGCCCGCCGGCACGCTGGTCAGGCCTTCGAGCGCGCGGATCGCTTCGCGGTATTGCTCGGAGTCCTTGCCGAGCAGGCTGGCGTAACGCGTGCTCAGCGATTCGAGCTGGGTCTTGGCATTGGCGATGCTGGTAGGATCGGAGGAATCGAGGTCGGAAAAGACCTTCAACGCCGCCTGCTGGATGCCGTCGTTGGCCAGGCGCTTGAGGTACTCGGCGCCTTCCTTCGACACCTTGGTGACATCGAACAGCTTGGTCGCCGCATCGGCCTCGGCGCCGATCAGGAAATCGCGGTCGCGCGCGGCGGCCAGGCCGAAGGCCTGCAGCACCGAGTCGTTGTTGGCGACCGCCTGCATTTCCTTGCCGAGGTCCGGATAAGTCGCCTTGAGGTCCTCGGGCAATGCGTTCAAGCCGCCCAGGGTGTCCTTGAGCACGTTCGCGTTCGCGGTCAGGCGTTCTTCGAGGCCGTGGAATTTCTCCAGCCAACCCGGATTGGTCTTGCCCTTGCCGGCCAGGTATTTGTCGACCGCCTGCGAGATCGCTTCCGGCGGCAGGCCTTCGGAGTACTTCAACAGGCGACCGAGCTCGCCCATCATCGACTGGTATTCCTTCAGGTCGGCGTCGATCTTGCCTTGCAGCAACTCGGCGCCGTGGCTGATGCCGCGCAGGAACACGCCGGCCTGTTCGTTCAAGCCCTGATTCTTGAGTTGCTGGGCCATCTCCAGCGCGAGCGCCGGGCTGGCGCCGTCGCGGATCGCGTTGGAGATGTTCTCCGAGAACGGCACCCACTGCCCGCGCAGCACTTCGGGCTTGGCCAGGTACATGCTGGCGATGTCGGCACGCATGCGCTTGCCGTCCTCGCCGTTACCGAGCGCGCCGACCACGCGCGCCATGTCGGCATAGGAACTGCCGCCGAACTTCTCGCCGGCGTACATCGGCTTGACCTGGACGATGCGCATCACCGTGTCGAGGTTCTGCGTCACCATCGCATTGGCGAGTTCGGGCGGCAGGCCGCCGACCAGTTCGGCCAGGCGCTTGGCCGCCTCGTTGGCCGGCACGCGCTGCTCGCGCGGGTCGTCGCTGCTGAAATTCGCATACGGCGCCGCCACGTAGGGCTCGACCTTGTCGTTGAGCAAGCGGCCCAGCTCGGGGCTGGTCGACAAGCGCGCTTGCGCTTCCGGCGACATCGACGCCCATTGCGACTTCAGGATCGACATGACCGATTTGGCATCGCCGCCGCCGGACACCATCAGCGCGAATTCGACTTCATGGTCGATGCTGATGTCCTTGACCGTGGCCTCGATGCTCGCCTGCGCCGCCGGGTCGTCGGCGTGGCGCGCGGCGATGCTGTCGCCATAGGAGGCGATCGCCTTGGTGTCGTAGATCGCGCCGGTCGGGCGCGCGTCGAACTCGACCTGGAAACGCGCCTTCATCTCGGCCTGGATCGCCGACTTCAACTCGGCCTGGGTCTGCGGCGTGGACTGCTGGGCGTCGGCCTTGAGCGCGGCGTCGACGCGCTGCGCTTCCGGCGACAGCGTCGGCTTGTCGGCCTGGGCCGGCGCGGCGGCATGGACCACCGGATCGGCCTCGCCGTCGTGCGCGGGCGGCAACTGCAACGGCGTGTCCGGGTACAGCGCCTCCCAGTTCAACACCTGCGGGTTGGCGTCCTTGAGACTCTGTTCGTAGACCTCCTGCGGCACCGTGCCGCGGTGTTGCGCGGCGATGTCGGGCAAGGTCTCGTGGCGCTGGACCACGTGCACCGGCGCGGCCGGTTGGGTCGCGAGCTGCTGCACCGCGCGCGAAACGGAATCGAGGAAGTTGATGAAGCTCATGGCGTGGTCCGCTCGGATTCGGGCGAAAGTCGTTTGGCGGGGACCGTAGCACTGGCGCGGCGGCGACGAACGCTAGGGCGGTCCCTAGGCCGCGGTATGGCGGCCATGCCGCTGGCACCGGCACGCACGGCGCGGCGCGCTCCGGGCAGAGCGATGCGATGAGATGCGATGGGGGTGCGATGATTGGCGCCATGCCCGCCGCCCCGGACCATCGCAGCCGCGTCACCGCCTCGCCCTGGGCCGGCTTGTACGGCACCCAGATCGACAGCGCGCGCGAGTTCGGCCGCCATTGGCACGCAACCTACGGCCTCGGCCTGCTCGAACGCGGCGCGCAGAGTTCGGCGAGCGGACGCGGCCAGGTCGACGCCCGCGCCGGCGACCTGATCACGACCAACCCCGGCGAAGTGCACGACGGCCGTCCGCTCGGCGGCGCACGGCGCTGGCGCATGCTCTACCTCGATCCGCAGCTGATGCATTCGATGAGCGCGCCCTGCGTTGCGCCGTCGCTGGCGTCGGCAGGCTCGCTGGAGCTGGTCCGCCCGGTCATCCGCGACGCCCGATTGCAGGGCTTGCTGTTGCGCTTGTTCGCCCGTCTCGACCTCTGGAACCAGGGCCAGGCCCACGACGACGACGGCCTGGCCTGCGAAGAAGCCCTGGTGCAGGTCTGCGCGCAATTGCTCGAACGCCACAGCACCCAGGCGCCGGCGCCGGCAGTGTCGGCCGACCTCGCCCAGGTGCGCGAACGGCTCGCCGACGACCCGCAGCGGGCGCCAAGCCTGGACGAACTGGCGGCCCCGTTCGGGCTGACCAAGTACCAACTGCTGCGCCGCTTCCAGCGCGCCTACGGTCTGCCGCCGCACGCTTGGCTGGTCCAGCAGCGGGTCGAGCGCGCCCGCGACCTGATCCGGCGCGGCCGCAGCCTGACCGATGCCGCGGCCGACAGCGGCTTCGCCGATCAGAGCCATATGACGCGTGCGTTCGCGCGCCAGTTCGGTTTCACCCCGGGCGCCTGGCAGCGGGCGGCAGCGGCTCGCCGGCCGCGCAACGACGGCGCCGCACCGCCGCAATAAGCTTCAAGACGCGCGGTCGAGGCCGCACGAGACTGCCGTCTCCGTCCTCGATGCCGCCGCCATGACTTCCAACTACGTCCACGGTTATCACCCGCGCGAACACGCACGCCTGCAGGATCAGGCCGGCACCCTCGCCGACCTGCTGCACGCCGACACCGTCTATCCGCCCGGCAGCCGCGTGCTCGAAGTCGGCTGCGGCGTCGGTGCCCAGAGCCTGACCCTGGCCCGACGCAGCCCGGGAACACAGTTCACCTCGATCGACCGTTCCGCCGAATCGGTCGATGAAGCGCGCCGGCGCGCCGACGCGGCCGGCCTCGACAACGTCGAGTTCCTGCAGGCCGATCTGTTCGAGCTGCCGTTCGCGGACGGCAGCTTCGATCACGTGTTCGTCTGCTTCGTGCTCGAACACCTGGCGCGTCCGCTCACGGCCCTGGCCTTGCTCGACCGCGTGCTCAAGCCCGGCGGCACGATCACGGTGATCGAAGGCGACCACGGCACGATCTGCTTCCACCCCGACAGCGCCGCCGCACGAGCGACGATCGATTGCCAGGTCGAACTGCAACGCCGCGCCGGCGGCAACGCCCTGATCGGTCGCAGCCTGTATCCGCTGCTGGTCGCGGTCGGCTTCGACCGGGTCGCGGTGTCGCCGCGCATGGTCTATGCCGATGCCGGCCGTCCCGCGCTCGTCGACGGGTTCACCGACAAGACCTTCTGCGCGATGGTCGAAGGCGTGCGCGATGCCGCGATCGCCGCCGGGCTCAGCACGCCGGCCGCGTTCGACTCCGGCCTCGCCGACCTGCGCCGCACCACCCGCGCCGACGGCACTTTCTGCTACAGCTTCTTCAAGGGCGTGGCGGAGAAATGGCGGCGCGCCTGAGCGCGATCAGGCCAGCTCGGCGACGAGGGTCTCGACCTCGGCCAGCCATTGCGCGCGCTGCTCGGCGCTGCTGCCCGATACCGGCCCGACCATCCGCCTGATCACGCTGTCCACCCCGCACAACCCGAACACGCAGTGCTTCCAGATCGCCTCGAGCGGATCGCCGAATACCGCCGCCTCTCGCTCCGGCGGCGTGTTCGAGGTATTTACGACAATGGCGTGGCTCGCTCGCAGCAGACCGACCGGCACGCCCTCGTAGGACACGCCCGGCGGATAGCCATAGGCGGTGCCAAGCCGGAACACCCGGTCGATCCAGCCCTTGAGGATCGCCGGCGGCTGGCCCCACCAGTTCGGATGGAACACCAGGATCAGGTCGGCCTGCGCGAGTTCGGCGCAGTGCTGTTCGACCAGGGCATCGACCGATGCGGTGTTGGCGCTTTCGCCCGTGGGCTGGACCGGATCGAAACCCTCCGCATTGAGATCGTGAAACGCGATTTCGTAACCGCGTACGGCAAGCGTGCGCTGCGCGAGCTGGGCCATGGCGTGGCTCAAGCTGAGCGGATCGGGGTTGGCGACGATGATCGAAGCGAGCATGCGGAAGGCCGGAAAGTGAAAGCGGAGACGAGGCGAGACAGTACGGCGCTCACGCCGACCACCGTGCCGAGCTTGGGACGCTAATGGACGATTCGCGATCAGGCAATGGCCGCAGCGAATGTACGCGATCGCCTGGGCAAAGAGGCCGGCCTCGGGGCTTACTTGCGTGTGCGCGGTGCCTTCGCCGCGGCCTTGCGTGCCGGCACACGCGCCGCCTTGGCCGTCACGCGGGCGACGACGGCGGCGCTGTTGAGCTCGCGCAGCGCATCCTTGCCGACCCAGCGCGGCGCGGCGTCTTCCGAGGCGGCTAAGCGTTTCGCCACGGCGAGCGCTGCGGCGTGCAGCACGGCATTGCGTTTGCCGATCGAACGCAGGGCCCAGTTGACGGCTTTCTTGACGAAGTTGCGTTCGTCGCCGGCACCCGCCTCGATGAGTTCCAGCCCATGCAGGAAGGCTTGGTCCGGCGCGGCTTTGTCGTGCACGGTCTTGCTGGCCAGCAGTGCGAACGCCGCGCGCTTGAGGTATTCGTCGCGACGCCCGGCCCATTGCCCGATCTTGCGCCAGGCGTGCGGGCTGCGATCGAACAAGGCGAAGCAGACGGTGTCGCACACCGCCCAGTTGTCGAATTGGCGGCCCCAGCGATCCATCTGCGCGGCGCTGACTTGGGCCGGGTCGTCGAGGTAGGACGCGAGCAAGCGCGCCTCGTACCAGCCGCTGCCCCACAAGGCCTCGGCGAGTTCGCGGTCGCGGCCGAGGCGTTTGGCGATGCCCTGGATCGAGGCCATCGGCACGCCGAAGGCGCGCTCGGTGGGGATCGCGTAGCGCGCCAAACCATCGCGATGGCTCGTGCTGGCGGCGGCGCGCAGTTGCGCCAGCGCATCGCCCAAGCGTTCGGCGAGCGGCGGTGGCGATGCGGCCGGAGCCTCCCGCGTGGAAGCCGCCTGTTTGGACGCCGCCCGCTTGCTCGCGGACGGCGTGCGGGTCGCCTTGGCGACTGCCTGAGTGGCGGCAGTGCGGGCCATGTCCTTACCCTCGCGAAGACGGCGACGCCAATGTACTCATCGGCGCCGCCGTCCGCCATGTCCCGACGCTTGCGATCAGACTCGCCGCATCAGACCTCGGTCGAGCCGGTCTCGGTCTCGCTCTTGGCCGGCGCCGGACGCAGCAGGCTCAGGGCGATGGCAGCGCCGATGATCGCGGCGACGCCGAGCAGCGAGACCAGGATCGGCACCTTGTACACGTCGATCAACAGCATCTTGGTGCCGATGAACACCAGCACCAGGGCCAGGCCGTAGGGCAGCAGATGGAAGCGGTCGGCCATGCCCTGCAACAGGAAGAACATCGCGCGCAGGCCGAGCACGGCGAACACGTTCGAGGTCAGCACGATGAAGGGGTCTTCGGTGATCGCGAAGATCGCCGGGATCGAGTCGACGGCGAAAATCACGTCGGTGACGCCGATCAACACGATCACCACGAACAGCGGCGTGTACCAGCGCTGGCCATCGCGCTGGATCGAGATCGCCGCGCCGTGGTAGCCGTCGGTCAAGCGCAGATGGCTGCGCATCCATTTCAGCAAGGGGTTGCTGTCGAGGTCGGGCGCCTTGCCGGCGGCCAACAGCATCTTGATGCCGGTCACCACCAGGAACACGCCGAACACGTACAAGATCCAGTGGAACTTCGCCAACAACAGGGCGCCGGCGAAGATCAGGATCGCGCGCAACGCGATCGCGCCGAGCACGCCGATCACCAGCACCCGCTGGCGTTGCTCCTCGGGCATGGCGAAGTAGGAGAACAGCATCAGGAACACGAAGATGTTGTCGACCGCGAGCGATTTCTCGACCAAGTAGCCGGTCAGGAACTCCAGGCCGATGCGGTTGCCGATCTCGGCGCCGGACTGCTGGGTCACCCACCACCACAGGCCGGCGTTGAACGCCAGCGCCAGGCCGATCCAGCCGACGCTCCACCAGGCGGCCTCCTTGAAGGTCACCTTGTGCGGCCCGCCGTGGCGCATCAGCACCAGATCGACGAGCAAGGCGACGACGACGAAGGCGACGAACGCCCCCCAGAGCATCGGACTTCCGATGGTTTGCATGTGGTTCTCCCGGAGATGAAAAGCTGACGGCAAACTGCGCGACCGCAGCCGCGAGGCGTCATTCATCCGGAAGGAATCGGGGAGGATGGGCGCTTCGCCGCTGGCGGCGAAGGTCTTGCCCGCGTACGGCCGGATCGATCGATCCAAGGTCCGGACGCCTGTCGCACCGGGGCGGTAAGCCCGTAATGACGATACGACAGCGGGAGCTACTCCCCTTCTGGCGCGCACCTTAGCACGGGTGCGGCTGAATTTCAGTTCAGGTTACCGGGGCGCCTGGGCCCGGGCTTTCAGGGCAGGAGCGGCGCGAGCCGCGACCAACCGCAGCAGCCGAATACCACGCAAGCATCCGAAGCGGCATAGTCCCGGCTGACTTCAGGCATCCGGCATCCGCTCACCACGCTTACGTACATCGCTTTGGTCTGTCGCGGCTTGTGACCGGAGGAAATCCCCGGGACGCCGCTCCTACCCTCGAGCGCGACGATCAACGCGGGCTGCGATACACAGCCACGCTCGCCAGGCGCGGCATGTCATAAGCATGCTCGATGCTCACGCGCAGGCGATGGGTGCGCACGGGGTCGAAGCGCTCCAGGCGCTTGTAGCCGATGGTCGTGCCCCAGGCGAACGGCTGCCAGACGCCATCGCGCCAGTGTTCGACGCGATGGTTGGCGATGTGCTGACCGTGAACGATCGCTTCCTGCAGGCACAACAGATCGAATTCGATCTCGCGTTCGAGTTCGAACTCGATCCAGCCGCTGCGCGCATCGCTGGACGGCGCCCAATACGAGTCCGCCTCGCCGTCGAGCACGCGCGCAGGCGCATGGCCGTCGGCGCTCGCGTTCGCGCGCAGCCGCGCCCCGGCGAGCAGATTGCCGCCGGCGAACAAGGCCTGTCGTCGTTGTCCGAACGCGGCCAGGTTGGCGACGTCGGTGGCGTGGAAACGGCCTTCGCGGGTCGGCGGCACGTTGAGCAGCAACTTGCTGTTACGCCCGACCGAGCTGAAATACAAGTCGATCAGCTGCTGCGCGTTGCGTACCTTCGCGTCTTCGGCCGCATGCCAGAACCAACCCGGGCGGATCGAAACGTCGGTTTCGCCGGGGCGCCAGACCGAACCGTAAGGGTCGCCCTGCTGCAGGGCTTCGCCGACCCATGGGCGGTCGAAGCCGGCATAGGGCACGCGCGCCGGGTCGACCGAAGCCCAGCAGGTACTGCCGGCGACGCCGCGTTCGTTGCCGATCCAACGCACGTCGGGGCCGGCATCGGAAAACACGATCGCATCGGCTTGCAACTCGCGCACGGTGCGATGGATGCGCGGCCAGTCGTAGGCCTGGCGTTTGCCGTTCGGGCCTTCGCCGTTGGCGCCGTCGAACCAGACTTCGACCACCGGGCCGTAGTTGCTCAACAGCTCGGTCAGCTGTGCGATGTAGAAGTCGTCGTAGGCCTGGCCGCTGCCGTAGCGCGGTTCGTGCCGGTCCCAGGGCGACAGATAGAACCCCACGCCGAGGCCTTCGGCGCGACAGGCATCGACGAACTCGCGGACCACGTCGCCGCGGCCGTCGCGCCACGGGCTATTGCGCACGCTGTGCGCGGTGGTCGCGGTCGGCCACAGGCAGAAACCGTCGTGATGCTTGGCGGTCAGGATCAGGCTGCGGAAACCGCCGGCCTTGGCCGCGCGCGCCCACTGCCCGGCGTCGAGTTGCGTCGGCGCGAACACCTGCGGGTCTTCGTCGCCCTCGCCCCATTCGCGATCGGTGAAGGTGTTGACGGTGAAATGCACGAACAGCGCCAGCTCTTCGCGTTGCCAGGCCAATTGCTGCGGCGTGGGCCGCGGCCGCGACAAGGTTTCGCGTTGTGCGCTCGACGTTGCCGGGTGCGCAGAAACCGTCGGCGCGGCGCCCAATGCCACGGCGCCGGCACCGCCGGCGATCAGGAAACGACGTCGATCCATGGAACTCCTCGCGTTGCGGCCGCGACCGATGCGGTCTACGGCGGTATTCGATGATCCGAGTCTAGTCGCAGTGGCGCGTCGCTCACAGGCGTGCGCGGATGAATCCGCATGCGTACTCGAATCCACGCACATGCTTATGCGATGTCTGGACAGACATTGGAATTTTTTGGAGATTCGCACCTGCGTCAAAAACCTTATCGCTTTCGCGATGACGGCGGCCGATCGACGACGCACAACGGTTGACCGCATCGGCGTCGGTCTGTTCCGATGCCTGCGGTTCGTCACCGCCGGAGCAATAGCATGTCGTGTACGCGTCGCCCCCCGCATCGTTCGACCCATCGAGCGTCCCTCACCGCCGCGTTGCTTGGCGCCCTGTGGGCGACGGCCGGCAGCGCAATAGCGGCGACGCCGGCCGCCGACGCGCCCGCACTGGTGGTGGCGGCGCCGAGCGAGAGCCAGGCCGCGTTCGATGCGCGCATGCGCTGGTGGCGCGAGGCGCGCTTCGGCATGTTCGTGCACTGGGGCCTGTACTCGGGCGCGGCCGGGCGCTGGAACGGCGAGCCGATCAAGGGCTCGGCCGAATGGATCCAGCGCAATGCGCACGTGCCGACCGACGAGTACGCACGGCAGATGTTGCCGCTGTTCAAGCCCAAGCCCGGCTTCGCCCGCGAATGGGCGAAGCTGGCCAAGAACGCCGGCGCGAAGTATCTGGTGTTCACCAGCAAGCACCACGAAGGCTTCGCCCTGCACGACAGCGCGGTCACGCGCTTCGATGCGAAAGACGCGGTCGACCGCGATCTGGTCCGCGAGATCGTCGACGCCGCGCGCGCCGAAGGCCTCAAGGTGGGCCTGTATCACTCGGTGATCGACTGGCATCACCCGGCCTACCCGTATCGCGATTTCGCCCGCCTCGAACACCCGCTGCCGCATCCGCTCGAGAAAGCCACCGACCGGGACGATCCCGACTACGCCCGACGCGCGAACCTCAAGGCCTATCAGGATTTCCTGCAGGCGCAGGTGCGCGAGCTGGTCGAGCACTACGGCCCGATCGACGTGCTGTGGTGGGACTATTCCAATCCCGGCGCCGAAGGCGAAACCTGGCGTGCCGGCGAGTTGATGACGATGGTGCGCGCCGCGCAACCCGCCATCGTCATGAACAATCGCTTGTATCGCTCGCTCGGCTACGACGATCCGCAAGGCAGCCTGCGCTGGTTCGATCGCGCGCACGGCGACTTCACCACGCCCGAGCAGGCGATCCCGGCGCAGGGCATGGCCGGCGTCGACTGGGAAGCCTGCATGACCATGAACGGCACCTGGGGCTATAGCGCGCTCGACGACCAGTGGAAATCGACGCGCGAGCTGGTCCGCAACCTCGTCGACACCGCCAGCAAGGGCGGCAACTTCCTGCTCAACATCGGGCCGGAGGCCGATGGCAGCGTGCCCAAGGCCAGCGCGACCCGGCTCGAACAGATCGGCGCCTGGCTGCGCCGCAACGGCGAATCGGTCTACGCCACCCAGGCCAGCCCGCTCGACGCGGTCGCCTGGGGGCGCATCACCGCGAAACCCGACCGCATGTATCTGCACGTGTTCGAACGCCCTGCCGACGGCCGCTTGCGCCTGGACGTCGACGGTGCCCGTCGCGCACGTCTGCTCGACGGCGGCGCGGCATTGACGACGCGGCGCGAAGGCCGGCAGTTGATCGTCGAGTTGCCCAAGCAGTTGCCCGATGCGATCGACACCGTGATCGAGCTGGTTCCGACAGAATCCTGAGGCCGCCGATTGCGACGAAGTTGTGCCGTTTTGTGCGCGCGGCCCGGTCTGCCTGACGCTGTGGGCCAACGCGGGTGCCGCTGTTGGCGTGCATCTGCCGTAGTGGGTCAGATTGTTGATGGCCGCACATCGGCAGTCACAGATTCGACGAGACGCACATCAATAAATCGCCTTGATATTCAAATCTTTACGCGTTTTTTCCATCACACGGCGTTGACGTAACCCCCTCGTAAATAGCAAGGACGTCAGGGGGCGTCATCAATGAAAAATATCGAAGTTTTCAGCATTGCCACTGCGCGCATCTGTGCAGCGGCGCTAGAACAGCATCCCGTCGTAGCCCGCTTCAACGCCGAGGAATCGGCGCGACATATCCCAGGCCTGGACCCGGCCAATCGCGAAGACATGGCCGCCGCGGTATTGGCTTGCGGCGCCACGTTCGAATGGTTGCTCGACGAAGGCTATCTGCGCAGCAACGCCTGCGTGAAAGAGTCCTTGAACGGTGTGGCCTTCGTCCACATGGCCTTGCGCTATCGCCTGACCGAGAAAGGTTTCGCGGTGCTCGGCGCGCAGGCGCATTCCACCGACGAGAGCAAGACCATCGGCGAGCGTCTGGTCGCCGCGGTCAAACTCGGCGGCGCGGACCGGATCAAGGAATCGGTCAAGCTCATGATCGGCGCCGGCGTCGGATCGCGCACGCTGTTGCAGGCGATGAGCTGACCCGCAACACGCATCGACCCGTATTCGATCTGCCGCAACGCAAATCTCCGTTGCCGTCGCCGGCAACGGCATCGTCCGGTGTCCAGCGCCCGCAGGCTCGCTGCGGCGCTGGAGGCTGGTTCGCAGCGGCCGACGAAGCGATCGTCGGCCGCTCAAACGCCGCTTCGGAGCGCCGGCTCAGGGCGTCGTGTAGCTCAGCAATAGCTGCGGCGCGTTCGCGCCTTCGCGCGAGGACCAGTCGACGCCGTCGGTGACGCCGGAGGCCGCCACCAGGATCACGCCGTTGTTGGCGACCGTGCCCGCGGCCCAGTTCTTCACCAACTGGAGGCCGGCGGCGTTGAGGGTCACGTACTGCGCGCCGGTCGCACTCGGGGTGACCGAACCGAGCTTGGTGCCGAGCGTGGCTCCGCTGTAGGTCGCGTTGCTTTCGCTCCAGCTCGTCGTGACCTGGTACAGGTCGTAGACGCCGGTCGCGCGATCGCTGACCTGCAGCTTCACCTGCGCCGAGACCAGGTTCAGACCCGCGGCGCTCGTGACGTTCCAGCCCATCAGACCGCGCAATTGCTGGCCGCCGTCGCTGCCGTCGGCATACAGCACCGCGGTGTTGACGCGGCTGCCACCGGATTTGACGGTGACGTCGCGCACCGCGTTGAGGGTCAGCGACTGCGAGGGATTGCCGCCCTTGTTGCAGGTGCCGGTGAAATGATCGGTATAGCTGCTGCCGGCGCGCGGCACGAAGTCGCCGGTGTAGCCGGTCGCGGTCAGGGTCAGCTTGAGCACGCCGTGGGTGTTGTCGTTGCTCGCTTCCAGCGAGGCATGGCTGCCGTCGATGTCGTAGAACGCGCGCCCGCCGGTGCCGATCAGGATCTGGCGGATGCCGTCGCTGGCCGCGGCCTGGCTCGGATTCATCTTGCCGTAGCGCTGGTAGTTGTGGTCGTGGCCGACCAGGACCAGATCGGCCTTGGCCGCATACAGCGCATCCCAGAACGGCTTGACCTGGCTGTAGCCGCTGTAGCTGCCGCGGCTCACCAGCGGGTGATGGAAATACGCCGCGGTGCAGGGTTTGGTGTTGGCGGCCAGATCGTTCTTGAGCCAGGTGATCTGGGTCGAGGACACCGTGCCGCCGGTCATCGTGTTCAAGGCGATGAAGTGCCAGTCGCCCACGTCCCAGCTGTAATAGCCCTTGCTGCGATTACCGGCCGGGCCGTCGGCGTTGCCGACACCATTGAAGTAGTCGAAGTAACCGCTGGCGCCACTGGTGTAGTACTCGTGGTTGCCCGGCGAGGGGCTGGTCAACGCCTTGAAGCGGCCCCAGGTCGGCGCGTAGCGGTTATTGAATTCGCTCAGCGTGCCGCTGTCGTAGGCGTTGTCGCCCGCAGTGAAGACCGCGGTCGGGTTGATCGAGACGATCAGGTCGGACGTGCCCTTGCACGCGGTGCCGCTGGTGTCGCAGATGTCGCCGGCGCCGGCCACGACCACGCTCGCCAGTTCCAGCGCCGTCGTGCTGTATTCGTAGCGGTCGAGCTGGAAGGCGCTGTCGGGCTGGCTGAAATACGGCTTGATGTCGACGCAATCGCCGCGCAGGGCGCGGGTATGGAAGCTGCGGTCGTTCCAGTGCTTGCCTTCGAACACCACGCGGTCGCCGCCGCTGCTGGTCAGCACCAGCGAGTCGTAGCCGCTCAGCTTGAGTTGCTTGAACCCCAGGCGCATCCACTTGGCGCCGCTTTCGCAGACGCGGTCGAGCGCGGCGGCCTTGGCCAACGGCGTCGCCTTGGGCGCCGGCACCGGCTTGCTGAAGGTGTCGTCCTCGGACAGCTGCAGCGTGCGCTGGCTGGCCGATGCGGGCGCGAGAACGGCGGCGATCAACAACGAGGCGATCGCGCCCTGGGCGGGCAGGCCCTTGAGCATGGGGTTCACTGGCTGTCTCCGTAACGGTGATGGCGGGCGGGTAAGGGTCCGGGCGGACCACGAACGTTGCGGAGTGTGGCCGCTAAACGACTACACGATTGCGACGGATTCCCCGCCCGTTGCGGGGCCACGTGCGGCTGCCGTCACAGATCGATGTCTGGCCGACGGGCGGTCGCCGAAATCGGTGAAAACAATGTGTTTTCCGTAGGTATTCGGCGGGTGCCGCTGGCATGGGGCGTCGGCCGCCGCGAGCTCTGCAACTGCTCCGAAGTAGCCTGCGAATCCTTCCCTCCTGTAGGAGCGACGTGAGTCGCGACCAAGGGACGAGTAGAGGCCATGGCGCAAATGACGCCCATCGAAGCGGCGCACTTTCGCGGGGGTAGGAGCGGCGCAAGCCGCGACCGCGTTCCTTCCGCGATTTACGTGAGCTGCGGCGCTGAACTGCCGTTGCCGTTGCCGTTGCCGTTGCCGTTGCCGTTGCCGTTGCCGTTGCCGTTGCCGTTGCCGTTGCCGTTGCCAAGATTTTGATCTGCTTTGCTGCTTTGCTGCTTTGCCGCTTTGCCGCTTTGTCGGTCAAGTGGAGACCCGGAGGGCGGCGCACAGGACGTGCGCCGTTTTTCGATAAGACAGGGACGTCTTATCGAAAAATCCCCGCGCTAGCATCGCACTCGTGGCCTGTGCCCTTGCAAGGAGAGCCCTTTTCTTTGGTTACCTTTCTTTTGGGCTTAGCAAAAGAAAGTAACCCGGCCGCGTAGCGGACGGAAGCTCTGCTCTTGCTTGATCGATACTCGGCGAGATCGGTCGCGACTTACGTCGCTCCTACAAGGGTGACAGCTCTGCACTTGCTTTGGGTTTTCAGAAGCAAGATCAAACGCTAAGAGCTTCCGCCACTAAAGCGGCGGGTTACTTTCTTTTGTCATAAGCAACAAAAGAAAGCTAACCAAAGAAAAATGCTTTTCTTTGAATCAAGGGCCCGCGCGTTCGGTGCCGACGCAGGGATTTTTCATACGGGACATCCCTGTCCCGATGAAAAACGGCCCGCATCCATGCGGGCCGCCCTCCGGGTCTCCAATTCGCAGGAAAAGCGAAGAGCAAGAAGCGGAGAGCGGAGAACGGAGAACGGAGAACGGAGAACGGAGAACGGCATAATCTCAGCTAACCGAACAGCCACTTCGCCTGGCATCACCTTTGCGATCAAGAACTAATCCGGCCTCGACCGCCCCTCATTCCCCCTGCGTCGGCGCCCCCTGCCCTGCAATCTCCAACAGCTCGATCTCGAACGCCAAGGTCGCATTGGGTTCAATCTGCCCAGGCAACCCCTGCTCGCCGTAAGCGAGCTTGGGCGGAATCCAGAAGCGGTACTGACTGCCCGGCGTCATCAGCTGCACGGCTTCGGTCCAGCCCGGCATGACTTGGGCAAGGACGAATTCGGCCGGGTGGTCGGTGTCGTAGGTGCTCTCGAACTTGCTGCCATCGAGCAAGCGGCCGACGTAGTTGACGCGTACGGTGTCGCTGGCTTTCGGGTGCGCACCCTTGCCCGCCCGCAGCATCTGGTACTGCAGACCGGAAGCAGTGCTGACCACGCCGTCGACTTTCGCGTTCTTCTTCAGGAAGGCGTCGCCGGCTTCGAGGTTGCGCGCGGCGAGCTGCTTGAGCTCACCGTCGCGCTTGTTGCGCAGATGCTCGCTGAAGCCTTCGCGGATCTTCTTGCTCTGCGCCTCGTCGAACAGCGGCGGCGCGCCGGCCTGGGCGTCGCGGATCGCGCGCAGCACGATGCCTTGGTCCAGTTCGCCGCGGATGGGTTCGATGCTGCGGGCAAAATCGCGGCCGACGATGTAGCTGATGCGGACCTTCTCGCTGTCGAGCTCGGCCGCGGTCAGCGCGCCGCCAGCGGCATCGCTGGCGGCGTCGCCCGCTGGGCCGCCTGCAGGCGGCGTGCATGCGGCCAGGCCCAGGACGGCGGCGAGCAGGGTCGGACGCAGGAAATCGTGGCGCATGGCAACTCCGTAATGCAGGGGCATCGATCGGGAAGGCGGAATCAGTCGGTCACCGCAAAGGTCAGCATCATGCCCATGTCCTCGTGTTCGAGGTTGTGGCAATGAAGCATGTAGCGCTGGCTGCCGCTGAGCGGTTGGGCGAAGTCGATGGCCAGGCGCACGATCTCGCCGGGCCAGACCACGACGGTGTCGTTCCAGCCCAGGTCCTGCGCGGTCAGACCGCCGGGCGCGACCTGGCGGCCGCGGATATCCGGCGGGCTGATGCTGCGCGAGAGCACACGGAACTGGAAGCCGTGCAGATGGATCGGGTGCGGCATGCTGGTCATGCTGTTGCGGATTTCCCAGACCTCGCGGCTGCCGCGGCGCACCGAGAACGACGGCTCGTGGCCGCTGTCGTGGAAATTCCAGTCGTTGATGAACCAGCGCCCGGCCTCGTCCATGCGCAGACGCAAGGCGCGCACCGGCCAGTCGGCGGTGTCGGGCAACGGGTCGATCTTCGACAAGGCACTCAGGTCGGGCAGCCGCGTCGGCGGCCGGCGTTCGGTCGCGCATTCGATCAAACGCAGTTCCATCAGGTCCAACGCGGCGCCCATCGGCGTGGCGCCGGGATGATCGGCCATCGGATCGGGCAGGAAGGCACCGGATTCGTCCTCGTTCTCCATCGCCACGTAGTCGAGGCTGCGCAGCATCACCCGCTGGCCGGGCGTGAGCGCGCCGAAGTCGACCAGCACGTCGATGCGCTGCGCCGGCCCGAGAAACACATCGTCGACCGGCCAGGCCTGGGCGAGCAGGCCGCCGTCGGTGCCGATCAACTGCATCGGCAGCACCTGATCGCCCTGCACGAAGGCCACCCGCAGCATGCGCGCATTGGCGACGTTGGCCAGACGGAAGCGATACCAGGCCGGGATCACGTCGAGGTAAGGCTCGGGCGTCCAGTTGACCAGCACGCGGTTGCCGATCCAGTCGTCGGCGCCGTCCTTGTAGACGATGGCGTTGTCGGCGCCGACCTGCTTGTCGGCGATCATCAAGGGCAGATCGCGCTCGCCCCAGCGCATGCCAAGGCGCTGCCGCAGCGCGCGTTCTTCCTCGTCCTCGACCAACAGCAAACCGGCCAGGCCGCGCTGCAATTGCACGCCGGTGCGTCCGTGCGGATGAGCGTGATACCAGTACAGGCCGGCGCGGTTGTCGACCCGATAGCGATAGCTTCGGCGGGCGCCGGGCGCGACCGGATGCAGGCCGCTGCCGTCGTTGGCCTCGTCGATGCTCAGGCCGTGCCAATGGATCGTAGTCGCCTCGGCGAGGCGATTATCGAGTTCGACCTCGACCGTATCGCCGCGGCGCGCATGCAACAAGGGATTGCCGACTTCGCGCGCACCGACGCGACCGGTATACGCCCACAGCGAAGTCGCCGCGCCCGGGAACAGACCCACCGAAAGCGTCTGCGCAAGCAGGCGCAGCGGTTGCTTCAGATCGACCTCGGCGAGCAGGCCGTCGACACCGGGCAAGCGCAGCGGCTGCACGAAGCGAGCGTCCGGCGCCAACTCCGACAACTTCGGTGCCGGGCCCGAGCCGAGGCTATGCCCGTGACCGCCGGTCCAGCGCCACAGCGCCAGCGGCCCGGCGACGGTCGCCGCACCGCCCACGGTGAGCCCGACCAGGAAGCGGCGGCGTTGCGGGTCGGTCATCGGTAGGGCATCCCCGGAAGCGTCAGGCGACCCGCCATCATCCACAGCCCATGTTGCAAATGTTGCAGACGCGCGTCGCTTCTGTGACGCCGATCAACTCGGTGATCATTCTGGTCGGGGGCCCAAGCCGCGATCTCAACAAGATGCAGCGATCTGGATCAGCCCGCAGCGCCCACCCGCACGACCATGACGCCGCGAGGTTGAAGCCACGCGGTCGCGACTTGCGTCGCTCCTACCCCAATCACAAGCCCCCGGCCCGCCGTTGCCGTTGCCGTTGCCGTTGCCTTGAAAGCTTGGCGCAGTTCCGATCTAGCAATGCAACCGTAGACCCGGAGGGCGGCGCACAGGACGTGCGCCGTTTTTCGATAGGACAAGGATGTCCTATCGAAAAATCCCGGCGCTAGCCGCGCACTCGTGGCCTGTGCCCTTGCAAGGAGAGCCCTTTTCTTTGGTTACCTTTGACCGAAGGGAATCCAGACGGACTTTTAGGCTTAGCAAAAGAAAGTAACCCGGCCGCTTTAGCGGGCGGAAGCTTTGCAGTTGCAGTTGCTTCAATGACACACCGCCAGACACGCTACAACGGGACACAGCGCGGTCGCGGCTCACGCCGCTCCTACAGGGCTGCAGTCGCTGACGCCGTTAGCCCGATGCAACGCGTTCGCGACTTGCGTCGCTCCTACCCGAGAGCAAGCGTGTCAGCGGAAGCCCGCGCCGTCGCACCCCGCATCACCCACGTCCGCAACGCCACGTAAAACACCGGAGTCAGGAACAGACCGAACAAGGTTACGCCCAGCATACCGGCGAATACGGTGATGCCGGTGGCGGCGCGCACTTCGCTGCCTGCGCCCTGGCCGATCAGCAGGGGCACGGTGCCGGCGACGAAGGCGATCGAGGTCATCACGATCGGGCGCAGACGCAGGCGGCAGGCTTCCAGCGCTGCCTCGACGATGCCGCGCCCCTGCAGTTCGAGTTCGCGGGCGAATTCGACGATCAGGATCGCGTTCTTGCACGCCAGCCCCATCAGCACCACCAGGCCGACCTGTACGAACACGTTGTTGTCGCCGCCGCTCAGCCACACGCCGAACAAGGCCGACAGCAAGGTCATCGGCACGATCAGGATCACCGCCAGCGGCAGAGTCCAGCTTTCGTACAGGGCCGCGAGCGCGAGGAAGGCCAGCAACACCGCGAGCGGGAACACGATCAGCGCGGCGTTGCCCTGGGTCGCCTGCTGATAGCTCAGGTCGGTCCACTCGATGGCCATGCCGTTCGGCAAGTGCTTGGCGGCCAGTTCGCGCAGGGACTGCATCGCTTCGCTCGAGGACAACAGGCGCGGGTCGGATTCGCCGACCACGTCGGCGGCGGGATAGCCGTTGTAGCGGATCACCGGGTCGGGGCCGTAGGTTTCGCCGAGGCTCACCATCGAGCCGAGCGGCACCATCGCGCCGTCGACGTTGCGCACGCGCAGGTTGGCGATGTCCTCGATGCTGTCGCGGTGGGCGCCGTCGGCCTGGGCGATGACCTGGTAGGTGCGGCCGAAGCGGTTGAAGTCGTTGACGTAGGCCGAGCCCAGATAGGTCTGGAGGGTATCGAACAGTTCGTCGAGCGGAACGCCCTGGGCCTTGGCCTTGGCGCGGTCGACGCGCGCGTCGAGCTGCGGCACGTTGGCCTGGTAGGTGCTGATCGGATAGCCCATGCCCGGGGTCTGCGCGACCGCGCCGCTCAAGCCGTTGAGTGCGTTCTGCAGCTCGCCGTAGCCCTGGCCGCTGCGGTCCTGGATGTACAGCGCATAGCCCGAACCGGCGCCGAGGCCGAGGATCGGCGGCGGCATGAACGAGAACGCCGCGCCTTCCTGTAGGGCCGCGAACTTCTCGTTGAGTTCGGCGTTGATCGCCTCGGCGCTGCGCTCGCGCTCGCCGAAACCGTCGAGTTCGAAGAACAGGGTGCCGGTGTTAGGCGTGTTGGTGAACTGCAGCGGGTTCAGGCCGGGATAGCCTTCCGACGCCGACACGCCTTCGGTCGACATCGCGATCGCGCTCATCTTGCGGATCACCGCATCGGTGCGCGCGAGCGAGGCGCCTTCGGGCAGTTTCACCCCGCCGATCAAGTACAGCTTGTCCTGGATCGGGATGAAGCCGCCCGGCACGGCCTTGAACATCAGGCCGCTGCCGACCAGCAACAGCGCATAGACGACGAACACGGCGCCGCGTTTGCCCAGCGCGCGCGAAACTGCGCCCTGGTACTTCTGCGAGCTCGACGCGAAGAAGCGGTTGAACGGGCGGAACAGCCAGCCAAACAGGCGCTCGATCAGGCGCGTCGGCGCGTCTTTCGGTGCACCATGCGGCTTGAGCAGTTTCGCGGCCAGAGCCGGCGACAAAGTCAGCGAGTTGATCGCCGAGATCACCGTCGAGATGGCGATGGTCACCGCGAACTGTTTGTAGAACTGGCCGGTCACGCCCGACAGGAACGCCATCGGCACGAACACCGCGCACAGCACCACGGCGATCGCGACGATCGGGCCGGACACTTCCTTCATCGCCTGGTGCGCCGCGGCCAGCGGGGTCAGGCCTTCTTCGATATTGCGTTCGACGTTTTCCACCACCACGATCGCGTCGTCGACGACGATGCCGATCGCCAACACCAGGCCGAACAAACTCAAGGTGTTGATCGAGAAACCGAGCAGGTACAGCGCGGCGAAGGTGCCGACCACCGACACCGGCACGGCGAGCAAGGGGATGATCGAAGCACGCCAGGTCTGCAGGAACAGGATCACCACCAGCACCACCAGGGCGACGGCTTCCAACAGCGTCGTGACCACCGCCTTGATCGAGTCGCGCACGAACACGGTCGGGTCGTAGACGATGCGGTACTCCAACCCCGGCGGGAAGGTCCGTGCGAGCTCGCTCATGCGCGCGCGCACCGCGTTCGACAGGCCGATCGAATTGGCGCCGGGCGCCTCGAACAGGCCGATCGCGACCGCGTCCTGGTTGTCGAGCTGGGCGCGCAGGCTGTAGTCGCCGGCATCGAGTTCGATACGGGCCACATCGGACAGCCGCACCAGCTCGCCGTCGGCGCCGCTCTTGACGACGATACCGCCGAACTCGGCTTCGCTGTGCAAGCGGCCCTGGGCGTTGATCGGAATCAGGAACTCGCTGCGGTTCGCCATCGGCTCGGCACCGAGCTGGCCGGCCGAAACCTGCACGTTCTGTTCGCGGATCGCCCGCACCACGTCGCCCGCGCTCAGGCCGCGCGCGGCGATGCGGTTGGGGTCGAGCCAGATCCGCATCGCGTAGTCGCCGCTGCCGAACATCTGGATCTGGCCGACGCCGGGCAGTCGCGCGAGGTCGTCCTTGAGCTTCAAGGTCGCGTAGTTGCGCAGGTACAGCGAGTCGTATTTGCCGTCCGGCGAGATCAGGTGCACCAGCATGGTCAGGGTCGGCGACTGCTTCTGGGTGGTCACGCCCTGGCGCCGCACATCCTCGGGCAGACGCGCCAATGCCTGACTAACCCGGTTCTGCACCTGCACCTGGGCCTGGTCGGCGTCGGTGCCGGGCTTGAAGGTCACGGTGACCACAAGCACGCCGTCGGAGCCGGCAACCGACTTCATGTACATCATCCGTTCCACGCCGTTGATCGCTTCCTCCAGCGGCGTGGCTACGGTTTCGGCGATGACCTTGGCGTTGGCGCCCGGGTAGACCGCGCGCACCACCACGGTCGGCGGCACCACGTCGGGGTATTCGCTGACCGGCAACAGCGGGATCGCGATCAGGCCGGCGGCGAAGATCAGGATCGACAGCACCGCCGCGAAGATCGGACGGTCGATGAAGAAACGCGAGAAGTCCATGACGGAGTCCTGGGCGCGGCGCGGGGCCGCAAGCGGTCGCAACCGACGTCACCAGGACGTCGGCCGGGAATGGCGTGGTGTGCGGTCGGCCGTCGCTGCGTGACCAGCAGCGACGGCGAGGGGTCGTCAGGCGGCGGCGCGGATCTCGACGAGCGACCGTTGCGCCACCTGCACACCGAAGGCCTGCAACTGCGCCAGTTGGTAGGCCGGGTCGATCAACAGGTCCGGCGTGTACAGGCCCGGCGCCACCGCTTCGCCACCGGCGAGGCCGAGCAGGCGTTCGACGCCGAGCGCGATGCCGAGTGCGGTCATCGGCGCCTGCCCTTGCGGATGCACCAGTTCGTGGCGGGTGCGCGCATGCGTGCCGTCGTGGCGCTCGCCTTCGAGCTCGATCACGATCTCGGTCGAGAAGGCTTCGCCGCGACGGCGGCTGGCGCTTTCGCCCAAGGCCATGTCGAGGCGGATCGAGTGCGCGTCGGTCGCCGCGGCCAGGCTGACCACGTCCATGGGCGAATACGCCGCGGCCTCGACCACGGTGCCGTCGACGCTGGCGAAGGTGGTTGCGGCCTCCTCGCCACGCACCCAGCGCCAACGCCCCTGGTCGAGAATCTGCGCGGCGGCGGCGGTGGTCAGGCGTTCGTAGTCGGCGGCCGCGGCCGGGCCGCCCATGTCCTGCTCGTCGAGCAGGGCCGAGATCACGATGCGGTCGAGCCGGCGGAAATCGCGGGCGAAATGCAGCGCCGGCAAGGTTGCGGTGCCGGCCAGCCAATGGCTGGCGAGCAGGATCGGCGAACGCCCGGGATGGCGCAGATGGCGCGCGACTTCCGGGGCGATCTCGAACGAGCCGCTGGAGGTGCTGACGTAGGGCAAGCCGTGGCGCTGGGCGTACTTGAGCGTGTTGAGGGTGTCGTCCTTGACGAACACGACGACGGCGCCATAACGCGCTTCATCGCCCAACCCGAGATCGGCGCGCGCCAGGTCGACCCGCACCGCTTCGGCTCGGCCGACCTCGGCCGCGACCTTTGCCGCCTTGGCCAGGTCGCGGCCGGCGATGGCGATCGGCAGGTCGGGCTGCAGGCGGCGCAGGGCCTGAGCGCCCTGGGCGCCGACGACGCCGGAACCGCCGATGATGAGGACGGGTTTGTTGGCGATTGCGTTCATGGTCCAAGCTCCTTGATGAGGCAGCGTGCGCGGCGCCCGGCGGGCATCGGCATAAGCTACGATTGGTAAGTTACCAATAGTAAGATACACTCCTACCCAGGCTGTCAAGCGCTTTTTTCTCCGCTGCACCCACCACCCGTCCCGCCAGAGATCGCTCCATGACCGACACCCCCGCCAAACGCCTGCCCAAGGCCGAACGTCGCGAGCAGTTGCTCGAAACAGCGATGGGCATCGTCCGCGAGCAAGGCACCGATGCCCTGACCTTGGGCTACCTCGCCGAGCGCGCCGGGGTCAGCAAGCCGATCGCCTACGAACACTTCGGCACTCGCTCGGGCCTGTTGATCGCGCTGTACAAACAGATCGACGACCGCCAGAACGCGGTGGTGCGGCGCGATTTCGAGCGCACCCCGCATCGCCTGCACGACGTCGCGCGCCTGCTCGGCGAGAGCTATATGAGTTGCTTCCGCACCGCCGGGCCGGAATGCCACGCGATCAACGCCGCGTTGGCCGGCGACGAGGAAATGGAAAAGTTCCAGCAGGAACTGGTCGAAGGCTATGTCAACTTCTACCGCGATCTGCTCGCGCCCTTCGCCGCCTCGTTGCCGAGCGACGAACTGCTGCGCCGCTGCGTCGCCATCATCGGCGCAGGCGACGCCTTGTCGCGCGAGATGACGCGCGGGCGCATCGAGGAAGCCGACGCCGCGGCGACGCTGGCCCGGTTGATCGTCGGTGCGATGGCCGACGACGGCGTTTGAGCGGCGCGACTCAGTCGCCCCCGCCTCCGCCTCCGCCACCGTCACTACCACCGCAGTCGCCACCGCCCTCGGTGCTGCCGTCGTTGCCGCAAGGGCCGCCCCAGCCGTGGTCGCCGCAGTCTTGACCGGCTGTGCTGGCGAAGAACACCGCCTGCGGAAATACGAAATCGTTGGCCGCACCGCGGCCCGACCGATAACGCATAGCGCCTGCGCGGCGCATCCCGTGGGCAATGACCTGGCCACTGGCGTGTATCGCCAAGCACAGCGTCGCGCCGAACACCGGCAGCAGCCAGATCAGTCCCAGTTGCCGGCGCCGCGTATACGTTTGCGGCTCCTCGTTGCGCACCACCACGACGGTAGCCCAGACATTCAGTGCGACGACAATGGCTATGCCGATAGCTAGGTTGCTCATCGTGTCTCCCTCCACGCGGCCCGAGTTGCGCGCATCCTGATCGAGGCCGTCGGCGGGCGTGTAAAAAACCGGTAAATTTCCGCGGTTTTCGCACGTTCGGATGTTGTGAATTCCATGCCTGGGACGACGGTGTCGGCGCTGCCGATCCCCCTCGCGACACCTGCGGCGAATGCCGCCATGGCGCCGCGGTGCGAACCCGGGTTCGCCCACTCGCCGGTCGCGCTGACCTTCAGACGCTTTCGGCGGCGCGCGCGAGCAGCAGTTCGCGCTCGCGCACGTTGCGGGTCATCGAGGCGGCGCGTTCGAACTCGGCGCGCGCTTCGTCGCGGCGGCCGAGCTTGAACAGCAGGTCGCCGCGCACCGTCGGCAGCAAGTGGTAGTGCTTGAGCGAGGGCTCGTCGATCAGCGTGTCGACCAGCTCCAGGCCGGCGGCCGGGCCGAACGCCATCGACAAGGCCACGGCGCGATTGAGTTCGATCACCGGCGACGGCGTCAGCACCGCGAGTTGCTGGTACAGCGCGGCGATGCGCGGCCACGGCGTGTCCTGCGCGGTCGGCGCGCTGGCATGGCAGGCGGCGATCCCGGCCTGTAAGGCATACGGCCGCTGCGCGCCGCCGAGGCGGATGGCGCGCTCCAGGGCGCTGAGCCCGCGCTGGATCTGGATCCGGTCCCAGCGCGCGCGGTCCTGCTCGAGCAGCAGGATCGGGGTGCCGTCGGGCGCGGTGCGCGCGCCGGCACGCGAGGCCTGGATTTCCATCAGCGCGACCAGACCGTGCACTTCCGATTCGTTGGGCATCAGCCCGGCGAGGATGCGGCCCAGGCGCAGCGCGTCTTCGCACAGGCCCGGACGCATCCAGTCGTCGCCGGCAGTGGCCGAATAGCCTTCGTTGAAGATCAGGTAGATGACTTCGAGCACCGAGGCCAGCCGCTGCGCGAGCTCTTCGCCGCGCGGCACCTCGAACGGCACCTGCGCCTCGGCCAGGGTGCGCTTGGCGCGGACGATGCGCTGGGCGATGGTCGGTTCGGCGGCGAGAAAGGCGCGCGCGATTTCGTCGGTGGTGAGGCCGCCGAGCAGGCGCAGGGTCAGGGCCAGACGCGCTTCGGTCGACAACACCGGATGGCAGGAGATGAATACGAGCCGCAACAGATCGTCGCCGATGTCGTCGTCGAGTTTGTCGAAGAACGCGTCCTCGACCTCTTCCTGGCTGGCCTCGATCTCGCGCCCGATTTCCTCGTGCTTGCGGTCGAGCAACTTCTTGCGGCGCAAGCGGTCGATCGCGCGATTCTTCGCGGTCTGCATGAGCCAGGCGCCCGGATTGTCGGGCACTCCGGTCTCGGGCCAGCGCTCGAGCGCGACCACCAGCGCATCCTGGGCGAGTTCTTCGGCCAGACCGACATCGCGCACCATGCGCGTCAGTCCGGCGATGAGTTTGGCCGATTCGATGCGCCAGACGGCGTCGATGGCACGGTGGGTATCGATGGCCGTCACGGCCAAGGATCAGACCACCTCGCGCACGCCGATGCAAGGGCATTTAGGACGAGGCCCGCGCGACCGCTTCAGGGTAAGAGCGGCGTGCTATCGACCGCGACCGCATCGCCGCCTTGGGTAGGAGCGGCGCAGGCCGCGACCGCGACCCAGCGAACTCCGGCGAAAGTTGCGACGCCCGATAAATCGGTCCCGGGCCGCAACGGTCGGCACCACGGCCTTCGCCGGTGAATGCGACAACGCGATCGCGGCTAGCGACCGAAGGAAATCCTTGGGCGACGCCGCTCCTACCCTGATGGCGGTCAGGCCGCCTGTTCGCAGTTGATCATCCACGGCACGCCGAAGCGGTCGCTGACGATGCCGTAGGCCAGCGCCCAGAAGGTTTCCTGCAGGGGCATTTCGATCTTGCCGCCGTCGGCGAACGCGTCGTAGATGCGCTTGGCCTCGGCCGGGTCGTTCAAGGACACGACGACGTGCGCGCCGGCGATGCCTTTGTAGGGATACAGGTGGGTGGCGTCGGTGCCCATCAGCGCGAAGCCGTCGAGCTCGTAGCGGGCGTGCATGATCTTGTCGCTGTCCTGCTCGGTCAGGCCTTCGCAGCCGGGATGGTCGCCGAAGATCATCATGTCGGTGATCTTGCCGCCGAGGGTCGCGTGGTAGAACTCGAAGGCCTGGCGGCAATCGCCGTTGAAAGACAGATACGTGGTCAGTTGCATGGCGTGGTCGTCCTGGTTGGGGTGGTGGCGTTTGAACCGGGTAAGACGGGTGCTGTGGGTGGGCATGGCCGTCGCGATGCTGGCGGCCATGGCGGCCGGTGTCTTACGAACGACGAACCCGCGCGGGCGGAATCGACAAGCCACGCATTGATCGCGGTCGAATCAGTTCGACCAGGTCGCGACGCGGTCGCGCATGCGCTCTTCGGCCGCGCGCAGTTCCGGGCTCAGGGCTTCGCCGAAGTCGGCCAGGTCGTAGACCTGACGGATCTCGATCTGCGCCGGCACGCCCGGCGGGTGCGGCACCCGCTTGACCCATTCGACCGCTTCAGCGAGCGAACGCGCCTGGATCAGCCAGAACCCGGCGACCAGTTCCTCGGTCGAGGCGAAGGGACCTTCCACGATCCGGCGGGTGGCGCCGTCGAACTGCACCCGCACGCCTTTGGCGCTCGGGTGCAGGCCTTCGGCGGCGAGCAGCACCCCGGCCCGGACCAGTTCCTCGTTGTAGGCGCCCATCGCGCGCAGCAGGGCCGGATCGGGCAACACCCCGGCCTCGCTGTCGCGGTCGGCTTTGACTATCAGCATGAATTTCATCGTCGGTTCCTCGCGGGCGAGCGGCCCGGTGGCGGCTCTCATGAGGACGACGAACGGCCTGCGGCCAAATCGACAAGGACGCGGTCGACCAGCACGCCAGTACCGTGGCGACGCAGGCCGACGGCAAAAGCCACGGTCCGCCAGTCCAGGGGGCTGACGGACCGCGAAACGACGCGCCGGCACGGGATCGGCGCGCAAAGCCCGGTTAGCGGATCGCCGGCACGGGGCGCGCCCGGGGCGGCAAGGACTGCGGACGATCGCTACCCCGCAACGGTGGCAGGACGCCGTCGCCGGCGTTTGATCGATCGCATCGCTGCGATGCGCCGAAGTCGTGCGCTCGCCGCTTCGTGCGGGCAAACGAGCGATCACTGCGGGGACGGCGCTCGCGTGGTTTCGCCGCGCCCGCAGCGGCTGTTATCGGATCGGGTCTTGCCCGCCCTCGCCGCCCTCGCCGTCTTCGCCGGAGGGCGGCGGCGGTGCGGCGGACGCGGCGACGTCGGCCGGCGTGCGCACGGTGCTGCGGATGGCGCTCGCCAAGGGGCTCGGCAGACCGCAACACGGTCTGCCCGACACCGGCAAGGCATCGGCGGCGCCGTCGCGCTTGCGCCCGGACGCGCCGGTGTCAGCCATGGCGGCGCAGGCTCCGCCTGCAGCCTGCTCGGCGCAAGCCACTTCTGTCGCTAGTCGGGATCGTGCTCATCGCGCTGGTCCCCGCGTTGCGGTGGGTCGTCGCGTTTTGCGTGCGTCGCCTGCAACTGCACAAGGTAGTCGTCGAGGCGGTCGAGGCGTTGTTCCCAGATCTGCCGGTAGCGATCGAGCCAGCCGGAGACCTCCTGCAGCCGCTCGGTCTCGAGCCGGCAAGGCCGCCATTGCGCTTCGCGGCCGCGCGCAATCAGGCCGGCGCGCTCGAGCACCTTGATGTGCTTGGAAATCGCCGGAAGGCTCATGGCGAAGGGCTCGGCCAGTTCGGTCACGCCGGCCTCGCCGTGGGCGAGCCGGGCCAGGATCGCGCGCCGGGTCGGATCGGCCAGGGCGGCGAAGGTCGCATTGAGCGAATCGACGGACATATCTATGAACCGAAAGGTTAAATAACTGATCCGTTGATAAAGCCGGAGGCCCAGGCTGTCAAGCCGCATGGCCGCTGCGCCGCGAAACCGCGTTTAGCTGAACGGGGAAGCGCTATTTTCGTTCATCGTTTTCATGAACGATTCAATAGACCGGGCCAACCATAACGACTTACATCACATAATAAGTGTGATGTTTTTCGCATTAATTTGGCACTAAGTGGGAAGGGTCGATCCGGCTGCAATCCCGTTAGTGGTCTGACCCAGGGCCTTGCGGGATCCGATGAAGCATTCGTTCTCCACCGCGATCGTTGCCTGCGCGCGCGCGACGGCCAATGCCGCCGCAATGATTTCGCCGTGGCTGCCGTCGGCATCGGCCGAACCCGTGCCGGCCCCGGCACGGAGGCGGGCGCCATGCGCATAGGCCTGGATTATCGCGCCGCCACTGCCGCCCCGACGACCTCCGCCGGACGCCAGGTGCTGGCCCTGGAGCGCGCCTTGCGCGGCCGCAGCGGCATCGACACCGTGCTGTTCACCGCCGCGCCGGCCGATCATCCGCATCGCGCCATCGCGGTCAGCGACGATGCACCGTTGCCGCTCGACCACGACCCCGGCCTGCGCGACCGTTGGCACTACGAAGCCGGCTTTCTGCCGGCCGCGCTGCGCCGCGAGAAGATCGATATCTACATCGCCACCGCCGAGGGCGGATTGCCGGTGTGGCGCAAGCCGGCCGACGTGCGCCAGGTGTTGCTGCTGCACGACCTGTTCCGGCTGACCCTGCGTCGCCCGCGCACCTCGCCGTGGCGCGCCTTGGCCACGCGGCTGATCGACCAGACCCGGATCGGCCATGCGATCGCCAACGCCGACGCGATCTGGACGCCGTCGCGCTATACCACCGCCGAATGCGGACGCTTGTACCCGGCGCATGCGCACAAGCTCTACGTGCTGCCCGATGCGGTCGCACCGCTGCCGCCGCCGGCCGACCGCAGCAAACTGCCGCTCGCCTTGCCGCCGCGTTACTGGTTGCTGGTCGGCACCCGCGAACCGCGCAAGAACGCCGACTTGTTCCTGCGCGCCTGGCTCGACGCGCGCCGCCAGCATTACGACACGCCGGACCTGGCCGTAGTCGGCTCGCCCGCCGACGTCGGACCGGAACTGCGCCGGCTCAACGGCGTGCATTGGTTCGACGAGGTCGACGACGAAGGCCTGGCGCGCCTGTACGTCGATGCCGAACGCCTGTGGCAGCCCTCGTATGCGGAAGGCTTCGGACTGCCGGTACTGGAAGCGCTGGCCGCCGGCACGCCGGTCGCGGTGGCCGAAGGCAGCGCCCTGGAAGAAGTCGCGCCCGGCGACATGCCGCGTTTCGATCCGCACGACCGGCCGATGCTGACCCAGTTGATGATCCAGCTCGGCCGCGAGTCGGTCGACGGCAACGCCGAACAACGCCGCGCCTTCGCCCAGCGATTCGCGCCGAACGCCTATGCCGCGCGCGTCGCGGCCTTGCTGGATGAATTGATCAGATAAGCGCAGGCGCCGCCGCAGTCGCGACGCGCGCCGGCCTCATTCGTAGGGCGCGTGCTGCAAGCCCTGCGAGGCCAGCATCCGATTGATGTTGGAGACCACGTGGCCGCGCTCGGGGCGCGGCGTCACCGTCAACAGACGTTCGACGAGACTGTCGACGCGCGGCCAGAACACGGCATCGTCGCGCCACTGTCGCCGCCACATCGGCAAGGCGGCACGCAGCTGGCACAGATCGCCATCGAGTTCGGCACGAGTTCGATGCATCGTTCACACCCCTCTGGCAACGACGGGCAAGGCCCGCTTCGAGCACATCGGCCACGGACGGATCGGGCCACTGGACTGTAGGCGCCCACACCGGGGGATGCATGGACGGACCGGCCCGGATTCGCCGCCTGCGATCTGCATCGCCGGCCGACGATTCCGGAACCCACCTTATCCCGAACGCGGTCCGGCGCGCTTTCCCCACCTTAGGCCATAGTCCGGATGCTCGAAACATGACAGAAGTCACATCTCAGGCATCGCCCGCCGATGAACAGGAGTGGGGAGGCGCCATCCGACGAACCCGCCCGCCGCCTCAGCCCTGGCCCGCCGGCAGCGCGGCACCCGATCCGACCTCGCCTTGGGCATCGCGTCGCTGCACGATGCGATCGCGCAGACGCAGGAACGGCCGCTCCACCGCGTAATACAGGACCGCACCGCCGAGCAGGGCCGCGCCGGCATAGGCAGCGAAGGCAAGCAGGCCGTGGCCGTCGAGTTGCTCGCCGTAGTGGCGCGAGACCAGGCCGAACATCTGCTTGTGGGTCAGATAGAGACTGAACGACGCCGCCGCCAACCAGGCCGCGCCCGGCACGCGCAAGCGCCCGGTCCAACGTTGTTCCGAAGCCGCGGCGGCGACCAGCAAGGCCAGCCCGAACGAGACCACCGGGAAACCGAACACCGAGGCCTGCAAACCCAGGCGATTCTGCGACAGCCAGATCGCCGCGGCGACGCCGGCCAGGCCGAGTGCCAGCAACACGCCGGAGCGCTGCATCATCGCCGACCACCATTGCGGACGATAGGCGCGGATCGCCGCCAGCATGACGCCGGCGAGCAGCCCGTCCAGACGCATCCAGGTCGGGTAATAGACGCGCTCGACCCAGGCCACGCTGCCGTCGGGCAGGCTCGAATGCCAGACCCAGGCGCGCAAGGCCATGCCGCCCGCGACCAACAGCACGCCGAGCGCGAGGGTTTTCCACAACGCCGGGCGCCGCGTCAGCCACCATGCGAGCAACGGAAAGACCAGATAGAAATGCTCTTCCACGCAGAGCGACCAGGCATGCGAGAACGCCTTGTTGTGTTCGTAGTCGATCAACAGGTTCACGGTGAACGTCAGGAACTGCCAGGCCGGCTGCATGCCGGGGCGCTCGCGGAACTCGGGCACCAGCAGGTACAGCGCGATCACCGCCCAGAACGCCGGCAGCACGCGCATGGCGCGGCGCAGATAGAAATCGCCCCAGCGCAGCGGTTCGCCGCGACTCAGCGGCTTGAGCACCTGCCAGCCGATCAGATAGCCGCTGAGGGCGAAGAACAAGTCCACCCCCATCCAGCCGAATTCCGACATCGGGCCGTAAGGCGAGCCGAGTCCGGCGGTGGCGGCATGAAAAAACATCACCCATACGATCGCGATCGCGCGCAGCAGATCGAGGCCGGGCAGTCGGCTCATTGAAGTTCCTGGTTGGGGTTTACGGCAGAGGGATGGTGCTGCGATCGCATCGCGGCGTTGCGCCGCGACGTAGAGATTGCGCGAATAGTCTCGCCGAGAACTTCAACGGCAACAAGAGGATGTGCAGGCGAAAGACGCCTGCGTTGCCACGTTTGTGCGGCGATCGCATGCCGGCGTGGAAGGCAGGCGATGAATGGCAACGCCTCCTCGCCGCAAACACGCTGCGTGTCGGATTCGCGTGGTCGATGGACGCGATGAGCGAGCGGGCGGTCGATCGAATGCGAGCGACGTTGGTGATTGCGGCATCGACGCACGCGACTCGGCGACTGCGGCATCGCGCTCGTCCCGCTAACGCAGTCCGGCAGGCACGACGCCCCGCCGCAAGGCCGGCGCAGGCGTGTCGCACCTAGGGTCGGCCCGAGGATGCTCCCGGCCCCGCAGCGGATTAATTTCCCAAAGCGCGCTATCGATCCGGTGCGAGGTTTCTGCTGGGAGAACGCCCATGTCGGGTTTTCCGAATTTCCCCGGATTTCCGGGCGGCCACCGCCCGTCCTTCCCGGGCCTGGGCGGTGGCCACGGTCATGGCCACGATCCGCTCGGCCTGGGCCTGCCCGGTCTCGGCGGCGACGATCACCACGGTCCCGGCTCGCCGCCGGGGCTGAACGGCGACGGCCCGCCGGGCCTGGAAAAACCGCACGGCGGCGGCGATACCCACACCGGCGGCAATGGTGTCGATAACAATCACGGCAGCGACACCAGCCCGGTCACGCCGCCGTCCGGCACCACGCCCAGCTCGACCGAGCACGACCGCCCGCACAACACCCCGAACGTGGTCAGTTCCGGTTCGGCGATGGACGATCAGATCGCCGCCTATCCGAGCCGTTTGTTGCCCGGCCAGTCGATGCACTCGAGCGGCAACACCCAGACCGCATTCAATCAGGTCACCCAATACCCGCCGCCGACCTTGTCCGAACGCGCGCTCGGCAACAGCGCCGGGCTGCAGCCGGCCTTGAACCGGCCGGTCTCGGCCGATGCGGTGCCCGGCAGCGCGATGACCATGCAGCCTTCCGGCGTGCAGAGCGCGCTGCTCGGCAACCCGAGCGTGGCCGCGGCGAGCAACGCCGGCCTGCCGGCGCAGGTCGCGTATGCGGCGGCGCCTGCGCTCGCGGTACCGGTGGCGACGCCGAATGCGGTGCTGGCCGCGCCGATGACGAGCGCGTTGTACAGCGAGTCCCTGCTCGCGCAGCAGAACCTGCTCAATCAGTTGTCGATGATGCAGCGCTTGAGCACGCCTCCGAACGTGGTGCCGGCCAACGTGGCCGCGCCGGCGAGCGAGGCCCTGGTGGCGCCGACGGTGGTGCCGCTGATGGTCAACGCCGCGCCGAACGACCCGCGTAACCTGCCGCTGGCCAACGACCGCCTCAACCTGATGCGCAACGACGGCCCGCTGAACCATGCCGTGTATGCCGACAGCCCCTACCGGCGCCCGCTGCGCCGCGGCGCCAAGGTCGACAACGCCTCGCTGACCTATTGGCTGTGGGCGCTCGGTCGCGGCGGCACCCACCGCACCAGCCACGAGAACGAACCCAGCCGCGAAGTGCTGCGTGCGCTGCAGTGGCTGTTCTGGGTGCTGACCGTGGTCGCCTACGCCTGCCTGGCGATGGCGGTGATCATCCTGTTGCCGGGCGGCGAGTTCGTCAGCGAACGCGCCACCCCGGGCGTCAGCGGCCTCGCCCTGTTCCTCGGGGTGACGGTCGCGGCCGGCGCCTGGTGGCTGGGGCGACGTCTGAACCGTCGCGGCTGAGGCGGCGCGGTTCGGGCTGGATCGCGACAGCCGTGTCGCGGACGTAAGCGTGCCGATGCCGTGCGGGTGTGGACGGACGCGCAGAGGGTGCAACGCCGATGTCATCCATCGAAGCGGCATGCTTTCGCGAAGGGTAGGAGCGACGAAAGCCGCGACCAAGGAACACGCATAGCCGGCATCGCCGATGCCGCCCATCGAAGCGATGCGTCGGCGCGAGCCGCGATTACCGGATGTGCAGAAAAATCGTTGCCGTTGCGGCGATATAGATCTGCTTTGCTTTGCCGCTTTGCTTTGCCGCTTTGCTTTGTGGCTTTGCTTTGTGGCTTTGCTTTGTGGCTTTGCTTTGTGGCTTTACCGGTCAAGTGGAGACCCGGAGGGCGGCGCACAGGACGTGCGCCGTTTTTCGATAGGACAAGGATGTCCTATCGAAAAATCCCGGCGTGGGCATCGCACTCGTGGCTTGTGCCCTTGCAAGGAGAGCCCTTTTCTTTGGTTACCTTTCTTTTGGGCTTAGCAAAAGAAAGTAACCCGGCCGCGTTAGCGGACGGAAGCTCTGCTCTTGCCCAGGTTTCTAAAGAAACAAGATCAAACGCCAAAAGCTTCCGCCACTAAAGCGGCGGGTTACTTTCTTTTGTCATAAGCAACAAAAGAAAGGTAACCAAAGAAAAATGCTTTTCTTTGAATCACAGGCCCGCACGAGCGGTGCATCCGCGGGGATTTTTCATACGGGACATCCCTGTCCCGATGAAAAACGGCGCGCATCCTTGCGCGCCGCCCTCCGGGTCTTCGATGGCCTTC
>NZ_JAHXYK010000014.1:0-186890 GCF_019970005.1 Lysobacter sp. ESA13C
TGCCCGGCGGCGAACTGGACCGCAGCTGGGGGCAGGCCTTGGTGGACTTCGACCACCGTTTCGGCAACGGTTCGGTGCTCGGCGTCGGCGCACGCGCATCCTCGTCGGGCGGCGATGCGGATTGGGGCGTGTCGGCGAGCTACCGACTGGCGTTTTGACGGCCGCATCGTAAGCCGTTGGAGATAACGGCCGCCCCGCGATTCGCGCGGGGCGGCCGTTTCGTTTCGCATCGGCGATTTCTCAGCGGCGATCCCGCGAATGGTCGTTCAGATCAGGCCCGGATCGGTGATGCCGTGCGCGCCGGTTTCGATGCGGCCGGCGAGGCGGCGGTAATACTCCGGGTCGTTGGCGTCGGTGAGCACGAAGTCGTACCACTGGTGGCTTTCGTCGAGGCGGATCGGACGCTGGCGGGTGGTGCCCGGGCCCAGCCGTTCCAGGCGCGCTTCGTACAAACCGTATTGGTCGGCGATGCTCAGCCGCACCGGTTTGTGAGTGGTGTTGCGCAAGGCCAGGATCAGTTTGCGGCGGCGCAGGCGCAGGTCCGGCACGGTCGTCGCCGAGGGGTTGGCGCCGTGCAGGGAGCCGCGGAACTCGCGGAAGAAGCCGTTCGGTGCGAACACCTGCAAGGCATAGGCGCGGGCACCGTCGCCGTCGAGCGCCCACTCGCCGTGCAAGGACTTGCCGGGCTCGACGGTGTAGCGGCGCGGGATCGCGTTCGGGTCGAGCAAGTCGTAGACATGGAACACCGCGCTGGCGCGGCCTGTGTTGCCGAAGTGCAGGCGCACGCGGCGCGCGCCGACATCGATGCGTTCGCCGACCTGCAGGTCGTAAGGCAGGGCGCGCGAGGGCTTGGTGCCGCGTTCCTGTTGCGCCGCACTCGCCACCGTGGGCGGTTTCGGCGCCGGCAAACGGCTTTGTTCGGCGACGATGCGGTCGGCGTCGCGGGTGTCGGGCAAGTTCGGGATCGGCTCGCGGTTAGGGTCGACGAAATTGAAGGCGCTGGTGAGGTCGCCGCAGACCGCGCGCCGCCATGGGCTGATGTTGGGTTCCATGACGCCGAAGCGGCGTTCCAGGAAACGGATCACCGAGGTGTGGTCGAACACCTGCGAATTGATCCAGCCGCCGCGGCTCCACGGCGAGATCACATAGGTCGGCACGCGCGGGCCGAGGCCGTAGGGGCGGTCGTAATAGATCGGCGGGTCGTTGGAGGTGCCGTGCGAGGGGCCCGAGCGCGCGCGGTGGTGTTCGCCGCGCAGGTCGACGGTGGAACCGCCGAGGTAAGCGCCCTGGCCGTCGAGCGAAGGCGGCGCCGGCGGCGGAACGTGGTCGAAGAAACCGTCGTTCTCATCGAAGTTGACGATCAGCACCGTGCGCGCCCAGACCTCGGGGTCGGCGGTCAGCGCGTCGAGCACGCGCGCGGTGTAGTCCGCGCCCCAGATCGGCGCCGACGGCCCCGGATGCTCGGAGTACTTCGCCGGCGCGACCAGCCACGACACCTGCGGCAGGCGGCCGCTGCGCACGTCGGCGGCGAGGTCGTCGAGGGTCCAGGTCTTGAGCGCCTTCTCGGCCAAGGCCGAGCCCGGCAACGCCGCGCGGAACTGGCGGAAGCCTTCGAGCGGGTTGTCGGTGAAGTTGTCGTCCATGTCCTGGTACAGCTTCCAACTGACCCCGGCTTGCTCAAGGCGCTCGGGATAGGTCGTCCACCAGTAACCTTCATTGGCCGGGCCGTAGTCGTCGAAGGTGTTGACGATCGCCGGGCCGCCGCGGTCGGCGGCCGGGTTGTTGGTGCCGGTCCAATGGAACAGGCGGTTCGGGTTGGTGCCGGTCTGCTGCGAGCAGTGGTAGGCATCGCACAGGGTGAAGGCGTTGGCGAGCGCGTACTGGAACGGGATGTCGGCCTGGCGGTAATAGCCGAGCGAGCGTTCGGTCTTGGCCGGCAACCAGCGGTCCATCAGGCCGTTGTTCCAGGCCGCCTGCGAATCGGGCCAGGTGTGCGGCGTGCCGCCGATGCGCTGCGCGCTCGTGGTCGTGGTGTCGAGGTGGTAGGGCTGGATCTCGCGGCCTAGCGCGGTTTGCTGGTGCCACACCGGCTTTCCGTTCGGCAGCGGAATCGGAAAGCGGTCGCCGAAGCCGCGCACGCCGCGCATCGCTCCGAAGTAGTGATCGAAGGAGCGGTTTTCCTGCATCAGGATCACCACGTGCTTGACGTCGTGGATGGTGCCGGTGACGCGCGCGGCGGGGATCGCCAGCGCTTTCTGGATGCTTGGCGGGAACAGGTTGAGGGCGAGTCCGGCGGCGGTGGCGCCGGCGGCGCTGCGCAGGAAGTCGCGGCGTTGTTGGTCGGTCATGGGTAATCCGTGCAGTCGTTCGGGGGAATCGGTGGGCGGCCGATCTCCCAGCCTGCTTGTGCAACGTGGCATCGCGGTTACCGCGGCGAGAGCGGTGCGCCGACTTGTGCGCCAGCGCTCATTGTGTGTGCACCGGTCGGTGCTGCTCAGCGTCGCAGTCGCAACAGCAGATGCACCGGCAGTCCGGCCGCGACCAGCACCGCGCCCCACGACAAGGCCTCGGCGCCGATGCCCCACAACGCGTACAGGCTGAAGGCGAGGGCGAAGCCGGCGACGATGCGGCTGCGGCCCTGGCCGCGCAGCAGCCACGCGGCGCTGCCGGCGACGTAGGGCAGCAAGGTCGCGGCGGTCGACAGCAGGATGGCGAAGGTGAATACCTGCACCAGCGTGCGGCTGTAGTTCGACAGCACCAGGGCACTGGCCAGGGTGGCGCCGATCACGATGCCGAGCCTGGGCGTGCCGCGCGCATCGACGCGGGCGAAGAACGCCGGAAACACGCGGTCGCGCGCGGCCGCCAGCGGCAGTTGCCCCGACAACAAGGTCCAACCGTTGAGCGCGCCGAAGCAGGACACCGCCGAGACCGAGGCGAGGGCGAGGCCCGCGGCCGGGCCCCAGATCGAGACCGCGGCATCGGCCATCGGTGAGGGCGATTGGCGCAGCGTTTCGGCCGGCACCAGGCCGAGCACCACGGTGCAGGCGAGGATGGTGGCGATGCCGGCGAGCAAGGTGCCGATCACGGTCGCGCGCGGCACGTTGCGTTCCGGGTCGGCGATGGCGTCGGCCGGCACGGTCGCCGCTTCCAGGCCGAGCAGCGCCCACAAGGTCAGCGCCGCGGTCGCATTGGCCACCTGCGGCAATGAACCGCCACCGGGATTGAACGGGCGAAACGCCGTGCCGGGATCGAGCCACCACAGCGCGACCACGCCGAACAACAACAGCGGCAACAATTTCAGGGCGGTAATGACGAGCTGCATGCGGCCGGCTTCGCGTACCCCGGCCAGGTTCACGCCCGCGCAGACCCACAGCGCCGCCAGCGCGCAGGCCGCGGCACGCGCGGGCGTCGCGGTCAGCTGCGGCGAAATCGCGCCGAGGCTGCCGGCGAAGGCCACCGCGATGGCGGCGTTGGCGCACCAGATCGAGATCCAGTAACTCCAGGCGACGACGAAGCCGACGCTGTCGCCGAAGGCGCGATGCGCATAGGTGTAGGGCCCGCCGCTGTGCGGCCAGCGCATCGCCATGCGGGCGAAGGTCCAGGCGAGCAACAAGGCCCCGCACAAGGTGATCGCCCAACCGATCAGGCTGGCGCCGCCGTAAGGCGCCAACGCCGCCGGCAGCAGGAACACGCCGCTGCCGATCATGCTGCCGACGACCAGCGCCGTCGCGGTCCACAGGCCCAGCGGGCGTGCGCTCGCGGGCGTGGTCCGCAAGCGGCTAGCGCTCCACCAAGGCGGCGGGAATCGCGGCCGGGCCGGCATCGCGATAGGCGTCGCGCAACAACTCCTGGAAGTGATGCACGGCGTTTTCGCGCAAGGGGTTTAAGCGTCCGGCCACGTACGAGCCCGAGGCCAGCCCGCGTTGCACGTCGGCGCAGATGGTCAGGTCTTCCAACTGCACTTCGTCGCTGAATTCCAGGTCGGCCTCGCGACGCGTGCGCGCCTCGAGCGAGTCGTCGGAGGTGTAGTAGAAATCGAACTCGACCCGGCAACGGTCGACGCCGATCGGCACCACCCGGTTGGTTTGCAGCCGCCCGGGCAGGATGTTGAGCATGGTGTTCGGCCACAGCCAGTAGTACAGCGCGTCGCCGTTGCCGTACAGGCCGTCGCCGCTTTCCAGCGGGCTCCACTGATAGGAATACCAGCGCGCGGTCTCGGTGATGTAGCTGCGGTAATCCAGCAGGCGGTTGAGGCCGGGATGGATGTGCGGGACGTGGTAGCCCTCGAGATAGTTGTCGACGTAGACCTTCCAGTTGCAGGCGACGTCGTAACCGACCCGGTGATGGTGGCGATAATGTTCGAGCCCGCGTTCGGCGCCGATGCGCGCATCGATGCCGGCGACGAACTCGTCGAAATCGAGGTTTGGATGCGACGCGGCGAACACCAGCCCCTGCCAGACCCGCATCCGCAACTGCGGCAGGCGGATCTGCGCCGGATCGAAGTCGGGCGCCTGCGCCATCTCCGGCGCCGAGCGCAGCACGCCGTCGAGGCCGTAGGTCCAGCCGTGGTAGCGGCAGCGCAGCGAACGCGCGGCCAGGCCGTCGCAACTCGCGATCGGCCCGGCGCGGTGCCGGCAGACGTTGTGGAAGACGCGGATCTCGTCGTCGGCGCCGCGCACCGCGATCACCGGCAGGCCGGCGAAGTCGGCGACGACGTGGTCGCCGGCGTCGCGCAACTGGCAGACATGAGCGATCAACTGCCAGGCGGGGTCGAAGATGGTGGCGCGGTCGCGCGCGGCCATGGCCGGCTCGACGTAATAGTGCGCGGGCAGGGCGGTGGCGTGGCTGAGCGCCTGCGGGGCGAGATCGGCAGCGGCGGCGACGTGGGCGGCGGGCTCGGTCATGGCCCGAGTATCGCGCCGCAGCGGGGCCGCGCCTAGGCCCGGCGAATGAGCGCGACGCAGGCGCGGCCGTATCCGCCGCACAGGGCCTGTTCGCAGGCGTTTGCAGGCCGATGTGGCGCTCCGCGACCCGGGCCCGCGCCGACCACCCCGGCTCGTGGCTATACTCGGCCCCTATCTCCATGCAGCAAAGGAATGCCATGAATCAGCCCGTCATCCCCGATGTAGCCCTGGTCGACAACACCGAGCAGCGCACCCCGCTGGTGTTGGTGCTCGACTGCTCCGGCAGCATGCTCGGCGAGCCGGTCCGGCAATTGAACGAAGGCCTGAAGCTGCTCGAACAGGAGCTCAAGTCCGACGTGATCGCGGCCAAGCGCGTGCGCGTGCTGGTGGTGCGCTACGGCGGGTTCGACACCGCCGAGGTGGTCGGCGATTGGTGCGACGCGATGGATTTCACCGCGCCGACCCTGGAAGCCGAAGGCACCACGCCGACAGGCCGCGCCATCGAACTGGCCCTGGCCGAAGTCGAAAACGAAAAGCAGCGCTTCAAGCAGGCCGGCATCGCCTACACCCGGCCGTGGCTGTTCCTGATGTCGGACGGCTCGCCGACCGACGCCTGGGAAACCTCGGCCAAGCAGGCGCGCGACGCCGAGCAGGCCAACAAGGTCGCGATCTTCCCGATCGCGGTCGGCGAAGGCTCGCAGGACAAGGTCATGGCCCAGTTCAGCAGCAAGGGCGCGGCCGGCGTGAAGCGCCTGCAGGGTCTGCAGTTCCGCGAATTGTTCCTGTGGCTCAGCGCGAGCATGCAGGTGGTGTCGCAGTCGCGGCCGGGCGGTCAGGCGCAGTTGCCCTCGACCGACACCTGGTCGTCGGTGCCGACCTGAGCGGCGGGTCCCGGGCCATGGGCTGGCGGATCTATGCGGCATCGGCCACCGGAAAATCGCATCTCGACAAAGGCATTCCCTGCCAGGACGCGTTCGCTTTCCACGCCGACGGCGACGTCCTGGTGGCGGTGGTCTGCGACGGCGCGGGTTCGGCGGCGTCGAGCGACGTCGGTTCGCGCCTGACCGCCGACACGGTGGTGCGCAACCTGGCCGCGGCCTGGGCGAAGCAGGGCGATGCTTCGGCGACGAGCGAGCAGGCGGTGTTCGAATTGGCGGCAGCCGCGGTGCTCGAAGCGCGTGCCGCGCTGATCGCCGTGGCCGGCGCGGCGCAGGCGGAGTTGTCGAGTTATGCCGCGACCCTGGTCGGCTTCGTCGGCGACGCGGAGCGCGGCTGGTTTTTCCACATCGGCGACGGCCTCGGCGTCGCCGAAGCGGCCGATGCGCAGACGCATGCCGCCCGCGTGTCGGCGCCGGAGAACGGCGAGTACGCCAACGAAACTTACTTCGTCACCGGCGAGGCCTGGCGCGAGCATTTGCGCGTGCTGGCCGTGCCGTACCCGGTCGCTCGCTTGAACCTGATGTCCGACGGCGCGATGCCGTTCGCGATGGAAAAGGGCAATGCCGGCCTGTACCGGCCCTTCATCGATCCGGTCGCGCGTTATCTGGCCTCGGTCGACGAAGACGCGGGCAGCCGCGCCTTGTTCGGTACCCTCGACGATCCGCGCACGCACGGCATCACGTCCGACGACAAGACCCTGCTGATCGCCTTGCGGGTCTGATCCGGGCGCCATGACTCTGCGCAGCGGCAGCAGCATCCGGATCGGGCCTCGGCGCTCGACGCTGGGCGCGCTGATCAAGAGCGGCGGCGCGGGCAGCGTATACCTGCTGCCCGACGACGCTCACAGCGTCGCCAAGATCTATCACGAGCGCGTCGACCCGCCGAGCTATACCGACCGCATCGAGGCGATGCTGGAACTGCGCCCGCATCTGCCCGACCAGGTCGAGGGCGGCAAGCGTTACGTCCAGATCGCCTGGCCGCATGCGGTGGTGCGCGACGAGCGCGGGCGTTTCGTCGGTTTCACCATGCCGGCGCTCGACGTGAAGTCGACCTCCGAACTCGAACAGGTGCTGCAGGAGCGGCAGGCGCGCGCGGCCGGGCTGCCGGTCGGGCTCGGCGCCAAGGTCACGCTCGCCGCCAACCTCAGCGCGGTGCTTGCCGCGCTGCATGCGCAGCATCACTACGTGGTCGACCTGAAGCCGGTCAACCTGCGCTTTTATCGCGCATCGCTGTACATCGCCTTGCTCGACTGCGACGGCTTCAGCATCCAGGGCCAGGGCAAACGTTTTTCCGCACCGCAGGTCACGCCGGATTACCTCGCCCCGGAATTCCAGGTACGCAAGCTCGGTCCGGATGGCGAGGAAACCCAGGACCGCTTCGCCCTGGCCGTGGTCGTGTTCCAGTTGTTGAACTTCGGCATCCATCCCTACAGCGGCCGGCCGGCTTCCGACCGCGTGCCGACCGACATCCCGGCGCGCATCCGCGAGCGGCATTACGCCTACGGCCTGCGCGCCCATCGGATGATGACGCCGAGCCCGGTCAGCGCGCATGCCGCGATCCCGCTGGAGCTGCGCGAGTTGTTCGACCGCGCCTTCGGCAAGGACGGCGAGCAGCGGCCGAGCGCGGCCGAGTGGAGCCGCGCTTTGCGCAGTTATGCGCAACCTTCGAGCGGGCGCCTGGTCGTGTGCGCGCGCAATCGCGAGCATCAGCACTACGCCAGCCAGCCGTGCGCGTCCTGCGTGCGCGCCGAGTTGATCGCGAAGACCGCGCGCAACGCCACGCCGCGGCCGAAACCGAATCCGCGGCCGGAGCCTTCGGGCGGTCGGCGCGGGGCGCGCGGGCCGGTTTCTGCGGTGACCGCCGCGCAGATGGCCCAGATGCAGGCGCAACTGACCCGCATGCAGGCGCAGATGCAGGCGCAGACTGCGCAGAACGTGGCGCAGGCGCAGCGGTCCTGGTGGCCACGCGGGTCTGGCGCGGCCGTCGCGAGCAAGCCTTGGTCGTCGCGAATCGGCATCGCAGTGCGGGTCAGCCTGGCGGTGGCGCTGCCCTGGTCGTTCGCCCGGATCGCTCAGTTCGTGCAGGCCTTGTACGCCCAGTTGCTGCCGAGCTCGGGCGCGGCCGCGCTCGACGGCTGGATGAACGCGATCCTGATGACCTTGCTCGGCGCCGGTTTTCTGGCCGCTTGCGGCGTGTTCATGCTGGTCCTGCCGAGGATGCTCAAGAACCGATGAGCCGGCCCAAGCCCTTGCAGCGTTTCCGCTACACCCGCATGGCCTGGGGCAAGCTGGCCGTGCTGCTGTTCTTCACCTTGATCCTGCTGGCGCCGTTCACCGGCTGGTTGATGTCCTTGCCGCTGTGGGCGATGGACGTGGCCGGGCATTGGGTGTCCTCGCCGCTGCACAGCCGCGACGAGCGCTGGTTCAACCTCGCCTTGTTGATGGCGGCGGTGCCCAGCCTGATCGCGGTGCTGATGCGCTCGATCGAGCACAACGACCGCGAACTGCGCATCGGCGTGGTGGTGGCGGCGTTCGCCGTGGTCGCGATCCTGGTCGCGCCGGCGCGCAACGCGCAGCGCTTCCCCGCCGATGCGATCGTCGGCGGCGTGCCGGCCGCGCCCGCCGAGCCTTCGGCGATGGCCGATGCGCTGGCGTCGCCGGCGCCCGCGGCGGTCTCGCCGCCGCCGCGTTCGGCGCGCGAACGCGAGGCCGAGATCGATGCCCTGATCCGCGGCGCCGCGAGCAGCGCCGCGCACGGCGATTCCTTCTATCGCCAGCAGCTCGCGATGATCGCGGCGCAGGCGCAGGGATCGAACGCGAAGCGCGATGCCGACCGCTACGACGGTGCGATGCGGTTGTATCGCGAAGCCTCGGCGGCCTTGCAGCCGGGCGCCGGCGCCGAGCGCATCGAGCCGATCGAGCACTATTTGTCCGCGGCGGTGGCGGCCGACCCTTCGCGCGCATTGCCGCCGCGCGAGCTCGGCATCTGGCGGCTCGGCGCTTTCATGGACGGCCTCGGCCGCTATGGCGCCGCTGCGGAGCGGCCGCTCGACATCGTCGATGCCGAAAGCCTGCGCCGCCAGCGCGACGCGGCGCGGGCGAATTTCCTGCAGGCCTTGCGCACCAACCCGACCTTCGACGGCGCCTGGCGCGGCCTGGCCTGGACCTGGCTCTACGACCAGCCGGACCTGGCCCTGGGCGCCTTGATGATCGAAGCCGAACAAGTCGGCCGTGCCGCCGGTTCGCGCGCGGTGCGCCAACGCATCGACGTCGCCGGCGGGGCCGAGGCCGCGCCGCGTTTCCAGATCCTGCAGGCGCGCGCGCAGGAGGTGGCGATGGAACTGCATGGGCTGTCGATCCCGGCCGCGGTGCGGGTGATGGCGCGCCGGCCGCTGCCGTCCCTGCCGCCGGCGGTAGCGACGATGCAGAAGATGGTCGGCACCGGCGCCGGTGTCGCAGTCGAGCCCGCGCCCGACGATCTGTCGACGATCCCGCGCTTGTCGGATGCCTTGGACGCGGTCGCTTTTCGCGGCGCGAAGGCCGCGCCGAGCACGACCGCGCTGCTGGCCACTCCCTGGCGTCGTGGCGCCCTGGTCGTCGCCGGCCCGCTCGACCTCAGTCACTGGCGTGCGCGCGTTGGGGCGGCCGGACAAAAATCCTTCGATGCCCGCATCGCCGGTTGGCCGCGCTATCGCATCGCGCGCGGTTTCGATCTTCCGCGCGGGCTGGACCGCTCCGCGCCGGCGATCCTGGTATTGCCGGCGATGATCGAACGTCCGCGCGGCGACTTGGGCAACGTGGTGCTGCTCGATGCCTCCAGCGGCGCCTGCTCGGGCCGTTACTGCGGCTGGGTCTTGCGCGGTCCGTGAGCGCTCGCGCGGCTTGTTGGCCGCGGCGCGCGGTCGAGGCTCAAGCGTTCGGCAGCTCGGCGATGGTCACGCCGATGATCAAGGGCACCTCCGAGGTGGTGGTGCCGGTGAAGCTCAGGCTCGCCGGGTCGGCTTTCCAGCCGGCGCGCGCGCTGCCGCCTTCGGCTTCGAGGGTGAAGGGGCCGATGCGCAAGCCGGTGGCGAACTTGAAGACGTTGGCGAAGCGGCGGAAGGTCGAGGTGGTGGTGCGGATGCTGAAGCTCGGTTTGTAGCCGACGACCATGCCGCTCTTGACCAGGCCGAAGAAGCCCTTTTCGCCGAACACCGCCTGGCCGCGTTCGTCGCCGAACGGGCTGTAGCCGTGGACGAAGGGGCCGTCGATCATGCTGCGGGCGAATTCGCCGTCGTACCAGCCGCCCGGGGCGATGCGGATCCGGTCGACCGCCTGGAAATCCAGCGACAGTTCGAGTTGGTTGTCGAACTCGAATTCGTCGATGCGCTCCCAACGGCCGTTGATGCGCACCTGCCAGAACAACTGGCGGATCTTGCCCTGGCGCCCGGCCCAACTGCGGCCGAAATCGTAGGGCGCCTCGCGGTTGCTGAAACCCACGGTGGCGCCGGCCGGGCCGTGACCGGCCTGGACCCGTGCGACCCAGTCGGCGGCGTCGTGTTCGACCTGCCAGTCGGGGACCTTGGCCATCTTGATCAGGTTGAGATCGGCCAGGCGGACGTGAAAGTCGTCGCTGCCGCAACGGCGCTGGGCCGCGCCGAGTTCGACCGCGTCGCACTGCGCGATCAAGGCCGAGTAGTGCGCCTGCGCCTGGTTCATCGCGGTCTCGGCGGCGACGATGCGCGCCTGGTAACCACGGCCGCCGCTGCGGCCCAGCCACTCGCTGAAGCAGGGCTCGTTGTCGGCGACTTGATTGGCGTAGGCCGAGGCGGCCGAGGTCGTGGCCAGGGTGTAGTGGTTGGTCGCCACGACCAGTTCGTCGTCGGCGTCGTGCAGGTGCTGGCGCAGGCTCGGGTATTCGGTCGCGGCCGGGATCACGTTGAGGAACTGCTGATAGGCCTGGTGCACCGGGTCGCCACTGGAGACGTAAGCGCCGATCGCGCTCCAGCGCGGCGCGGTCGCGCAGAAGTCGTGCTGGGCGGCGCTGATGAAACCGGCCTGGGTGAGCGGCCAGTCCCAACGCGTCGACGGATAGACCAGTTGGAAGTCGTCCGGCGAGACGTCGATCGAATCGGTCAGGGCCCGGTACAGCAGGCCCCAGGGCTTGTCGTCGAAATCGTTGTTGGCGGCCAGGCCGGCATCGAGGCGGGCGAGTTCGAGCAGGCGCCGGTCCTGGGCGCCGTGGCGGAACTGCGAGAGCGGGCCGATGTCGTCCTGCGAGTCGAGCGTGTCGCCGCCGTCGCCGGACAAGGTGTAGGGATAGTCGGAATCGGACATGGCCGGGCTCCTGCGAATCCGCCGGGGCGGGTTCGTGCCGGACACCGTGCGCCGGCCGGCGCATCGGTCCCGGCGGCGGCACGCGGCGGTCCGGGTCGGCGCAGATTCCTCGCAGCGCGTCCGGCCTGCCTTACGGCAACCTTACGGTCTGTTTTTCCCTGTTAAATTAATGGCTTGGTGCAACGGGTCGAGCCTTGCCGGAGGCGAACGAACAGGTTCGCTCGCCGTCGTCAGCGCGGGTTCTGGCCGCTTTCCGTCGTTCGCGACGTGGGCCGGGCGTTGGCCGGCATTGCGGCGCGGCCGTCGATAGCCCGTCATTCCCACGCAGGCGGGCTCGGCTCTTCTCCGGCGATGGCCGAACATCCAGAGTCTTCTGCCGGCCGCTTGGCGACAGCGCCGGATCGGTGCCGAAGCGGAGACGAACGAGGCGGTCGAACCGCCAACATGGGCAGCGGCCGTTGGGTAACGGCCGCTGCGGTTTCCGGCGGTCGGTCGCCGCTGCGCTCGCGGTGCGGGCGCAGCGCCGTCGACAGGCCGCGGCGGGTCAGCGCTTGCGCTTGCCGGCCTGCGGGGTGATTTCCGGGTCGTTGCCGACTTGGGGGTCGCAGGCGACCAGGACGCCGCGCTTGTGGTCGCGCACCAGCACCGAGAAGAAGATCAGGGTCTGGGTGTCGTTGCGGTTCATCATGCTGGCGCTGCGTCCGTCGGCGGCGATCTTGGTGTCGTAGATCTGGTCCTTGGCGTCGGAGTTCAGCACGCCCTCGATCTTAAGATCCTTGGACACTTCTTTTTCGAGGCGGTAGGTGATCTTGACCGGGCTCTGGTCCTTGCCGACGGTGACTACGTCGGGCGAGAAACTGTAGAAGTAACGGCCTTGCGCGGCGTTGCCGCCGAACACCACATGGGCGACGGTGAGTTCGATCTCGAGCGTGGCCGGCTTGGTCTTGTTCTTGGACTTCTGAGTCATTGCAGGGCTTCCTGGCGGGTGGGTGGAGCGTAGAAGGCGATGAAATCCGGGTGGCGGTAGCCGCTGCGGCGCAGCCATTCGATCTGGCGCGCAACGTCGGCGTGGGCGTCGAGGTGGATCTGCGCGCGAATCCAGGTGTCGAGCAGGAAGCGGTCGCGCGACTGCGGCGCGCTCGCCGCGAGCAGCCCGCGCACGCGCTTCCAGTCGGCCAGGGCGCGCTCGCGTTGGCCCACGGCGGCCAAGCGTTCGCCGCGCGAAACCAAGGCGCGCGCCAGGGTCGACAGACTGGCGGCGTCGCTGCCGCCCGAGTGCAGGGCTTCGAGGTCGGCCACGGCGCGGTCGATCTGCGTCGGCCACGGCGTCGTTGCGGCAGCGCTCTCCACCTGGGTCAGGCGCAGGCGCACGACGGCATCGAGCCGGCGCCATTCCGGCAGCGATTCGGTTTGCGCGAGCAAGGGCGCCAAGGTGCTCAGCGCTTCGCGCATTTGCTGGACGGCCGGCGCATGCGCGCCGCGCAGCGCGTCGATCCAGCCGGCGTGGGCTTGGGCATGGGCGAGGTCGCGGCGCCAGGTGCGGTTGTCGGGTTGCTGCTCGACCAGTTGGCGCAACAGGGACCGGGTTTCCTCGGCATCGCGAGCGGCTTCCTCGATCCGGCCCCGATCCAGCGCCAGGATCGAGCTGCGCAACAACGCGGTCGCGAGTTTGCGTCGCCAGGCATTGGCGTCGGGTTCGTCGGCGACCAGTTCGCGCAGCATCCGGGTCTGCAGGGCGTAGCCGGCGGCGGCCGCTTCGAGTTGACCGCGCGACTCCTGCGCGGTGCTGAGCCAGGACAGGCTGTCGACCAGTTCGTAACGCAGCGACTTGTCGTCGGGCTTGCGGGCGATCAGCTCGCGCTTGATCGCGACCGAACGCGCGAACAGTTCCGCGGCCTCGTCGGTGCGCTGGCGGCTGTTGGCGAGGGTGCCGAGATTGTTCAGCGCATACGACAGTTCGAGCTGCCAGCGCGGGTCGGTCGGCGCGCGCGCGACCAATTGCTCGGCCGCGCGCAGATAGTCGAGCCAATGCGCGTGCGCCGGGTCCATGCGTTTCTGGCGGAAGTCGTAATAGCCCTGCCAGTAGGCGACCGTGCCGGATTCGGCCAGGGCCTCCAGCGAGTCGGGAGTTTCCCGGCGCGCCCGCGCCACCGCTTCGGCGGCACGCTCGAAGGCGGCGTTGGCCTCGTCGAACCGGGCCAGGTTCATCAGTACTTCGCCGACCGTGCGCAGGGCGCGCGCATGGTTGACCAGTTCGCGCGGTTGCATGTCGGCTTCCGGCATGCGTTCCAGATAGGTCAGGGCCTGGCTGCCGACGCTGTCGAGCAGTTGCAGGTTGCCGATCGGGCGCAGTTGTTCGGCGAGGTCGCCGAGCATGAAACCGACCAGTTGCTGGGCCTGGTCGCGGCGTTGTTCGGCTTCGCGCCGCGCTTGCAAGGCCTGCAGGCCCAGGCCGACCGAGGCCAGGGTCAGTGCCGCCAGAGCGCCGATCGCGCCGACCCGCAGCCATTGCTTGCGCCGTTGCTGGCGTTCGCTGGCGCGCAGGAATTCGAGGTCGGCCGCGGCCAGGTCGGCCGGCAGACGGCGCGCGGCCTCGCGCGCTTCGGCCAGCGGGCGGCCGGGATTGAGCAGGTGATCGGAACGGCGGCCTTCGCCGGCCCAGCGCCGCGCCGCGCGCTGCAGGCGTTCGCGCGCCTGCAGCAACTGGCGGTTGTCGCCGGCCCATTCGCGCGCGCGCGGCCACTGCCGCAACAGCGCCTCGTGGGCGACGCCGAAGCCCGGCTCGCCGCCGCTGAGTTCGCCGACGAACAGCCGCGCGCGCACGAAGGCTTCGGCCAGCTCGCGTGCCGCGGCATCGTCGAGCGCCGACCACAGCACTCGTCGCGCGGTGATCGCATCGCTGTCGGGGCGGATCACGATCAAGGCCGCGAGCACGCGTTCCAGGCTGGCTTGCGCGGTCGCCGGCAAGTCGGCGTACACCTGTTCGGCGCGGTGCGCCAGCGCGCCTTCCAGCCCGCCGAGCTCGCGGTAAGTGCGCAGGCTCAACACGCCGCCTTCGTCTTGGCGCTCGTACAAGGCCTGCAGGGTGTGCTGCAGTAACGGCAACGAATCGGGATGCTCGGCGGCGGCGTCGCGCAGCACGTCGTCGAGCCGGATCGAGCTTTCCGGGTCTTCCTCGAAACTCAGGCCGGCCAGCGCGGCGGGGGCGCGGATGATCTGGCCGATCTCGCCCACGCGCGGGGTCAACAGATCGATATGGCCGTCGCCGGCCTTGAGTTCGGCCAGGCCGGGCACGGCTTCGATCAGGCGCGGATAGAAATCGCTGCGGGTGATCGCGATCGCGGCGACGTGCCTGCAGCCGCACAGCGCCGCCATCGCCGCGCCGAAATCGCTGCGGTCGCGGGCGTCGATGGCCGGTTCGGCGACGACGGCCTCGCTGTGGTCGATCACCAGCAACAGGTGGGCGCGTTCGGCGCGATGCCCGGTCATGCGCAGGAAGGCGTCTTCGATGCGGGCGTGGACCTGTTCGGGCGCGGCGCGCAACTGCTGTTCCAGCGCCTCGGTCTCGGTCTCCAGGAACACCGGCCGCCCCAGCAACGACCAGCCGCACAAGGCCTGCGCCAAACGCGCGAGCAGGTCGCCGCCGCGGCAGGCGCCGAGGTCGAAGTAGACGCTGCTGAGCGCATGCAGACCGTCGAAACCGCCGTCCTGCTGCAACAGCGGCATCACCGCGGCGCGCAGCAGCGAGGTCTTGCCGCAACCGCTGGCGCCGGAGACCAGGACGAAGCGGCGTTGGCTGTCGACTTGTTCGCGCAAGGTCGCGAGCAACTCGGCGGTCGCGCGGCCGCGGCCGAAGAACACCCCGGCATGGGCCTGGTCGAACGAACGCAGACCCACGTAAGGGCTGCCCTCGGTCCACGCCGCCGCGCGCGGCAGGCCGCTGCGGTAGTCGTCGGGAAAGCTGACCCGCGCAGCCAGGCGATAGCCGCGCTTGCGGATGGTCTCGATGTAGTCGGGTTCGCGGCTGCGGTCGCCGAGTCGGCGCCGCAACTGGGCGATGGTCTTGTGGACCGGGTTGTCGCCGTAGAAGGTGCCGCGCCAGATCTCGATCAGCAGTTGCTCGGCGCTGATGACTTCGCCCGCGCGCTCGGCCAGGGCGACCAGCACTTCCATCATGCGCGGTTCGAGCGCGGTGGTTACGCCTTCGCGGACGATCGACAGACGATCGGGCTGTACCAACAGCGCGCCGATGCGGAACTGCGATACCGATGCCAGGTTCTTGATCCGGTCGATGCGTTGATGCATCGCAGGGCACGCTCGTGAGATTGGGGCGGTCGATGTGCGGGGCCAAAGGCGCATGAAGGCTTCATGCGTGCCCCGTCATCCGTAACCGCCGCTCGTTACGAGCCGGCGCAACAGGCGAAAGGCCGCCGGTGTCGTCGCGCCCCATCGCGACGTCAGGCGGGGAGTTCACTGAATCCATGCGCAAGCTAGCAAAATGTCACGCATCCGTGTGTGCTGGATCACGAATTTCAGTGACACGGCATCGAATCGGCTTGATCGGATGCCGGGGTGGCCGGCAAACAACCGATTTTGCGTGGGGCTGGCGCACACGCCGGTCTCGTACCTGGGCGGCAGCCAGGCGCCGACCGTCGCGACCGATGCCGGGCTCCGCTTCAAGGCGGATGCGGAATAAAAAAAGCCGGCCGGGGGCCACCCCCCTGCGGCCGGCAGACGCTTGCGGCCGAGGGGGATCAGCCGCAGCAATAGCAGACCAGCGGACGGCCCGGGCCGCCGGGGCCGAGTTCGCCGCCGAATTCCGGGCACTCGCTGCGACACGCGAACGAGTTGCACGATTCCGATTGGGCCGGTGCGGCACCGTTGCCGGCGATCACCTGGAAGGCGCCGAAGCCCATCGCCGCGGAGAACAGCAGGGCGGCGAGGACGACACGGACACCACGATTGCGCTTCTTCATTACTGAGCTCCTGTCGATGTTCGCCGCGCCCTCTCCCAAGACCGCGGCGGATACGCCGGAGCCCGGCACGATGCCGGTCCGGCCGGGGCACGCGGCCAGGGCCGCGTCATTGGCGGATGCCAGGGCACCCGCCGCAGCGTCGAGTCCCTCGACGCTGCAGGGTTCATCGCGGCACCGCCGGGGCGGCGACCGCGGCCTGCACGGCGGCGCGCGACGGCGACGCGGGCCGCACTGCGCGCAGCAGTTCCTGCAAGGTCTGTTTGCTGTTGATCGCGCCGACGTGCTGGTAGCGGACCCGCCCGTCGCGGCCGATCACCAGCAGCGACGGCACTTTGCGCGCGCGGAACAGCGCCGAGGTGCGGCGGTCGTCGTGGGCGATCAAGGGAAAGTCGAGCCCGTGTTCGTCGGCATAACGGCGGGTCTGTTCGGGCGAGGCGAAGGCCACGCCGATCAGTTCGGCGCCGCCGCCGGAAGCGGCCTGCAACTGCGACGCGGCGAGTTTCAGCTGCGGCAGCGAGGCGCGGCAATGCGGGCAGGTGGTGGTGAAGAAAAACACCACCTGGCTGTCGCCGGGCGGCTGGCCGAGCTCGCGCGCGCGCCCGTCCAGCGACTGCAGGGCGACGCGCGGCACGTACATGCCGACATAGGGTTGGGTGACGCGATCGACCAGCCATTGTTGATCGTCGCGCAGGCGCCCGACCTGCCAGCCGAGCGCGACGACGAGCGCGGTGGCGACGATCAGCGCGGCCCAGAGCAGGCGCTGACCGGACCGCGAGGCCGATGTTTCGATGTCGGATGGCGACGACATGACACGACCCTAACAGCGAGTGTCAATGCCGAACTTGACGAGGCTCACAATGGCGATGCGCGCATGGCGGCGAGCGGAGCGAGGAGCCGTTCGAGGGTAGGAGCGGCGTAAGCCGCGACCTGCGGCAGGCCGCGAGGGACCGTCCGCAGACCGGTCGTGTCTTGTGAACGAAAGAAATCCAGAAGGACGCCGTTCCTACCCAAGCCAAGCAGTCGTGGCCGTCAGCTCGCGCATTCCTGCGCCCGCACCGGCGCCGCCGGACGCTGGCGCAAGGCCTGGGCGGTCGCGACGCCGAGCAAGGTCAGTACGCCGCCGATCCAGTGATAGGTCTGCAAGGGCTCGCCGAGGAACAGCACGGCGAACACGGCAGTGAACACCGGGGTCAGGTTCATCAGCACCGAAGTCTTGTCCGCGCCCAGGCGCAGCAGGCCGTGCATCCAGAACCACGGCGCCACGGTCGAGGCCAGCAGACCGGCGTACAGCACCAGCGGCAGGTTCTGCGCGGTCAAGGCCACCGACGGCGCCAGCAGGAAGCCCGGCAGCAACAGCACGCTGCCGCACAGGATCTGCAGGTACAGCGATTCGCCGTTCGGGATCGGCAGCGCCCAGCGCTTCACCAGCACGCCGTACAGCGCGTACGAGGACGCGGCCAGCAGCATCATCAGTTCGCCGCGGCCCAGGCCCTGCTGCAGCAATCGCGCCGGGTGCCCGCCGCTGAGCAGCCAGCTCAGGCCGGCGAAGGAAATCAACGCGCCGATCAACATGCCCGGCGAAGGACGCGTCTTCAGCACGAACATGCCGATTACCATCGTCATCGGCGGAATCGCGGCGACGATCAGGCCCATCGACATGGCGCTGACGCTGTGCGCGGCGAAGTAGGCCAGCGACTGGTACATGACCATGCCGAGCGCGGCGAGCACGATCAACTTGCGCCAGTGCGGACGCACATGGGCGCGCAGCTTCCACACCCGCGGCAGCATGAAGGGAGTGAGGACGAGCAGGGCGACCAGCCAGCGGTAGAACGAAATCGCCGCCGGCTCGATCGCGCCGGCCGACAGCTTGTTGACGATCGTGTTGCCGGCCCAGATCAGCGTGGCCAGGATCGGCAGTAACAAATGCATTGCGGTGTTCCGTACAACGTGGGGCGGCTCATTCTAGAATGTCGGGTAATCGACAGATGTCGATAACCAGACAAGCCGTAGCGAGGCCCGGACAAGATGCGCAACAGCCGCCGCTTCCACTATCCCTACCGCTCCCTGCCGGGCCCCCTGCTGCTGCGTTACGAGGCCTTGGCGGTCGATACCGAGAGCGCCCTGCATCAGCACCCCTGGGGCCAGTTGGCCTTCGTCGAGTCCGGCAGCATGGCCTTCCTGATCGAGGAGCAGCCGTTCTTCGCGCCGCCCGGCTACGCGGTGTGGATCCCGCCGAAGATGGACCACAGCTCGCACAACCGGCGCGAGGTGCAGTGCCGCCTGATCAATATCGCCGAGCGCTACACGCCGATGCTGCCGAAAGCGCCGGGCATCGTGCGTCTGCATCCTTTGTTCATCGCCGGGGTCGAGGACTTGTTCGATCGCGGCATCGAAGTGCCCGACACCGCGGCCGACCGGCGCCTGGCGCGGGTCTTGATCGACAAGTTGCTGGCCACGCCGATGCTGTCGCGCTTCGTGCCGCAGAGCGAAGACCGTTTGCTCGGGCCGATCCTCGATGCCTTGCAGCATCATCCCGGCGACAACACCACCCTGGAGCAGTGGGCGCAGCGCGTGCACACCACCGAGCGCACCCTGAGCCGGCGCTGCCGCGACGAACTCGGCATGTCGTTCAGCCAATGGCGCCAGCGCCTGCGTTTTCAGCAATCGATCCCGTTGCTGGAGCAGGGCCGCAGCGTGCAGCAGGTGGCGGTAGCGATGGGCTATGCCAGCGCTTCGGCCTTCATCGCCATGTTCCAGCAGTTCAGCGGCACCACGCCGCAGAAGTTCCGGCGTTGAGGGACGAGCCGGCGGGCTTCAAGGGTAGGAGCGGTGCGAGCCGCGACCGACCTCGCAACGAGCGCGCAAACACGATTCTCGGTCGCGACTCATGACCGAAGGAAATCCAGCAGGACGTCGCTCCTACAAAGGCTACGGCGCGGTCTGCGCCGCCACCTTCTTGCGCACCTCTTCCAGCATCGCGTCCAGCGCCTTGCGGTCGTGAATCTTGCCGCGCAACACGAAGCTGTCGATGCGCCGGGTCGCGGCGATGTCGCGCAACGGGTCGGCGTCGAGCAGGACGATGTCGGCGGCCTTGCCGGCGGCGAGGCGGCCGTGCAGGCGCTCCTGGCCGAGGAAGCGGGCGCCGTTGATGGTCGCCGCCTGCAGCGCCTGCAACGGGGTCAGGCCGTTGTCGACGAAGCGCTGCAACTCGTCGTGCAGGCCGATGCCGGGGTAATTGAAGGAGTTCAGGAAACCCGCATCGGTGCCGGCGAGGATCGCGACCCCGGAGGACTGCAACAAGGGCAGGATCGCTGCGCTGCGTTCATAGCGTTGGTGGCGGCGCTCGATCGCCGCAGCGTCGTCCTTGGCCGCGCGCTCGACGCGCCAGGCGTAGGTCGCCTGCAGGCCGGGGCCGATATAGCGCAGATAGGTATCGCCGCGGTGGTCGTCGCGATCCAGATAAGTAGTGACGAAGCTGCCGTTGAGGGTCGGGGTGACCGCGGTGCCGCGTTGGGCCAGGCGCCGATAGGCTGCACGCGCGGTGTCCTTGTCGAAGCTGGCCTGGATCCGGTTCCAGCCTTCGCGGCTGTCTATCTCGCCGCGCGCGACCATCGCGCCGATCTCGGCTTCCTGCGGCGAGCCGGCCTTGTAGGCGTAGTCGATGTGTTCGATCGAACTGAGCCCGGCCGCGCTGACCGTATCGATGGTGAGGGTGAACGGCACGTGCGCCGAGGTGCGCAGGCCGCGTGCGTGCGCCTGCTCGAGGGCGTCGAGGAACAGCTCCGGCGACAAGGTGTTGTCGGTGATCTTGACGAAATCGACCTTCCAGCCCTGCAGTCGGTCGAGCGCCTTGGAAATCTCGGCGGCATTGCCGACTTCGATGTCGCCGGGCCAGATCGACTTGTAGCCTTCCAGTTTCGGGCCCGAGGTATAGATCGTCGGGCCGTCGAGGCGGCCGGCGGCGATCGCGTCGCGCCACTCGAACACGCTCGGGCTGAGGTCGCCGGCGGCGTCGCGCACCGCGGCGATGCCGTGGGCCACGTACAACGGCAGCAGGTTCTTGTTCTCTTCGATCAGCTTGTCGCCGCCGCCGAAGTGGACGTGCATGTCCCATAGCGCCGGGATCGCGTACTTGCCCTGGGCTTCGACGGTCTGCGCGGCCTGGTAGCGCTTGGCCTTGGCGTCGTCGACGATGGCGACGATGCGATCGCCGCGCACGGCGATGGCCTGGTCGGCGCGGGTCCGGCCGTCGGCGACGTCGATCACGTTGGCATGCCGGATCAGCAAGTCGACGCGTTCGGCGGCGGAAGCGGAAGACGACAGGGCGAGCAGCAAGGCGGCGGACAGGCGGATCGACGGGGGCATGCGGAGCTCCGGGAGCGCGGTCGCCGCAACGGCGACCAGGACGGCTAGCGGCGCAAGCGCGAACGCTGGCGCCATCGGCATTGTGCCCGAGGCCGGCATGGCTCCGGCTTCGCGATCTCGGACCGAATGCCATTCCGCCAGACCCGGCCATGTCCATAATGACGGCGATCCGCCGCCCGGCGCAGTCACGGAAGCTAGGCCGCTTGCGGCCGCCAATGCGTGTGCCGCTTGCGGCCGCCGATGCCCGTGCCGCCTGCGGCTGCCGATACCCAGGCCGCCTGCGGCCGCCGATACCCAGGCCGCCTGCGGCCGCCAATGCCCTGCGGAGGGGCTGCATGAGGAAAGTGAAAAGGCTGGCGACGCCGCCGTCGTTGCGCCGGCCGGAACTGCTGGACTGGGCCCGCGAAATCACCGCGTTCTACAGTCGCCCGGCCGAGGAACGCCAGCGCCAGCGCGCGCCGTTCGAGCGCTACGAGCCGTTGTTCCTGGGCGAGGACGTGTTCGCGGCTTTGGACGCGCAGTTCAAGAGCAAATGCGCGTACTGCGAGTCAGGCCTGAGCTTGCACGAAAGCCGCATCGACCCGTTCCGCCCGATCCTGGCCGCGGCCGATCCGCGCACGCGCGAGGAAAGCCCCGATCACTACGGCTGGCTGGCATTCGAATGGCGCAACCTGATGTACGCCTGCAACGAATGCGTCTCGGCCAAGCGCAATCGGTTCCCGGTCGACACGCCGCGTGCCTTGCCGATGACGGCCTGGCGTCAGACCGTGGCGAGCGAGAGTGCGCTGCTGATCGACCCTTGCCGCGACGACCCCGCGCGCCATCTGGCGTTTCTGCCCGATGGCCGCTTGGCCGGCAAGACCGACAAGGGCGCGGTCAGCATCGAGGTGTTGAACCTCAACCGGCTGCGGCTGGTCGAGGAGCGACGCCGATGGATATTCGACCTGCTGACCACGATTCATCAGGCCATCGACCCGGATGCCGAAGCGGTTGCGATCGGGTTGATCGACGAGCTGGACAATCTCAGACACAGCGGCGCGATCCGTTCCGCGCTCGACGCCGTGGCCAAGGAAACCGCGCGCCGGGCCGGGCTCAAGCCCATCGTCGGTTTCCGCCCGTCGCGCGACATTCCCCGCCTGGCCGGATACCATGAACTTTGGGACCGGGTCGCCTACGAATACCTGTCGGGCGCGGACAAAACGCCGATCTCCGAATCCCTGCGGAGCGCGGCGAGCGAGTACTACGAACTCAGGCCCAGGCTGGATGCGTCCCATGTCGAACGCGTGCGCATCTTCAACTTCAAGGGCATCGACACCCTGGAGCTGGAGTTCGCCCATGCGCAGGCCGACAGCAATGCTTCCGGGGTGATGCTGCTCGGCGAGAACGCCGCCGGCAAAAGTACCGTGCTGCAAGCGCTGGCCCTGGCCTTGATGGACGAGCGCCTGCGCAAGGGCTGCCGGGTCGAGGGCGCCGATTTCCTGCCGCGCCAGCGCGAGTCCTGGGAGGTGCTGACCGACCGGCCCTATGTGGAAGTGCTGCTGTCGTCGGGCGACACCCGCCGCATCGAGATCGATTCGCTCGGTCGCATCGAGGACCATACCGAGGCGGCGCCGTCGATGGTGCTGGCCTACGGGGCGAGGCGCTTCTTCCGCTCGCAAGACCGCATTCACAAGAACGCGGTCAACCGCAGCCTGTTCGATCCTTTCGCCAAGCTCGAAGATCCCTCGCCGTGGCTGGTCGAGGCGAGCCGGCAGCATTTCAATGCGGTGGCGCGGGCGATGCGCGAGGTGTTCTCGTTGCACGATGACGACGACATCTTCCGCGGTCCGGGCGGCCACGTGATGGTGCGCGCCCACGGCCGGGTGACTCCGGTCGAACGTATGAGCGACGGCTACCGTTCCCTGTTCGCGATGGCCGTGGACATCATGCGGCGCATGGTCGAGGCCTGGGGCAATCTGGAATACGCACAGGGCATCGTCCTGATCGACGAGATCGACGTGCACCTGCACCCGCGCTGGAAGATCGAGGTGATGTCGGCGTTGCGGCGGGCGATGCCGAAGGTGCAGTTCATCGTCACCGCCCACGACGCACTGTGCCTGCGCGGCATGCGCGACGGCGAAGTGCACGTGCTGTACCGCGACCAGCACGACCGCATCCGCCCGCGCGAAGACCTGCCGAACATCGAGCTGTTGCGCAGCGACCAACTGCTGACCTCGGACTTCTTCGGCTTGGCCAGCACCGCGCGGCCGCAGACCGATGCGGCCTTGCATCGCTATGCCTATCTGCTCGGCAAGCCCGCGCTCGATGCCGGCGAACAGCGCGAACGCGGCGCGCTTGCGGCGCAACTCGCGGGCCTGCCGCTCGGCGACACGCCCGTCGAGCAACTCGTCGGCGAGGCGACCCAGCGTTACCTCAACGACCGCCGCCGTCGCGGCGGCGCCGAGCGTGCGGCGATGCGCGAGGACGCGCTGGAGGAAATCGTCGCCCTGTTGAGCGCGGACGCGGCGGCGGGAGCCCACGAATGAGGTTCGTCGATCGCAAGTCGGTGCCGGCGCCGGCCTCGCTGGTCGACCCGGACGGCGCCGGCCGGCGCGAACTCGAGAACGCCTCGAAGCATTACCTGGACCCTAAGGCCGAGACCTTCGCCTTCAAGGCCTATAAGCGGCCCGACGTCAAAGAGGCGCTGCGCGAGCTGTTCAAGAAGAAGTGCGCGTACTGCGAGTCCTTGCACGAGGCGACTTCGTCGGCGGACATCGAGCATTACCGGCCCAAGGCGGGCGTCGACGGCGAACCCGGCCATCGCGGCTATTGGTGGCTCGCGGCCGACTGGGACAACTTGCTGCGCAGTTGCATCGGCTGCAATCGCGTCGAAGGCCATCGGGTCGCCGAAGCCGGCATGACTGCCGCCCAGCTCGCTGCCCAGAAAGTGCAGAGCGTCGGCAAGGGCAACGCGTTCCCGGTGTCGGCGGTTCGGGCGTTCAAGCCGGGCGACGACTGCGACCGCGAGGACCCCTTGCTGATCGATCCGACCCGGCGCGATCCCGGCCCGCATCTGGCCTGGCATACCGACACCGATCTGTCGCTGCTGAGCCCGAGCTTCCACGGCGCCGTCGCCGATGCCTACGGCGAACACACGATCCGCATCATGGCGCTCAATCGGCAGGCGCTGGTCGAGGCGCGCACCCGCCATCTGCAGCGCTTGAACGATTTGTTGTTCGACATCGCCGAAGCGCTGGACGAGGCCGCGGTCGCGGCGCCCGCGCAGCGGGCCCGTCCCTTGCAGCGGGTTACGCGCAAACGCGCGCAACTGCGGGCGATGGCCGGCGCGGACGAAGAGTTCACGGCGATGACGCGGGCCTTCGTCGCCGCAGCCGAAGGCGAGCTGCTCGCGCGTTATCGCGAGTTACTCGAAGCTAAGGCCGAGCAGGCCGACGCGGTCGGCGCCTAACCGTTTCGCGGACAAAGAAAAACCGGCCGAAGCCGGTTTTTCTTTTGCTTGCGGACGCGGACGCCGCGAGAACATCGCGAGGTTAGGCTTAGCCTTGTGCGGGCTTGCCCGCCTTCGCCTCGGGCTTGGCCGCTGCCGGCTTGGCGCCCGGAGCGACCGGCGCGGGCGCGCCCGCCGCCGAAGCCTGCCAACCGCAGCTCTGGCCTTCGTTCTGCTGCTTCAGCCAGGTCTGCAACGGCGCGAAGTATTCGAGCACCGCCGAGGCGTCCATCTTCTCGCCGCCGGTCAGCTCCTTCATGGTCTGCTGCCACGGCTGGCTGGCGCCCTTGCTCAGCATCGCCTGGAACTTCGCGCCGGCGGCCTTGTTGCCGTAGAAGCTGCACTCGTACAGCGGGCCCTTGAAACCGGCCGCGTCGCACAGCGACTTGTAGAACTGGAACTGCAGCACGTGCGAGAGGAAGTAGCGCGTGTAGGGCGTATTGCCCGGCACGTGGTACTTGGCGCCGGCGTCGAAGAACTCTTCGCCGCGCGCCTCGACCGGGGCCACGCCCTGGTACTTGGCCTTCAGTTCCCACCAGGCCTTGTTGTATTCGCCCGGCTTGATCGAGCCGTCGAACACGCCCCAGCGCCAGCGATCGATCATCAGGCCGAACGGCAGGAACGAGACCTTGGCCAGGGCCATGCGCATCTGCGCGTTGATCAGCGACTCGTTGCTCTGCTGCTGGCTGCCGACCAGGCCGATCGACTGCAGGTACTTCGGCGTCATCGCCAGCACGATGGTGTCGCCGATGGCCTCGTGGAAGCCGTCGTGCGCGCCGGTCTGGAACAACGGCGGCTGGTTGTTGTAGGCCAGGTAGTAATAGACGTGGCCGAGCTCGTGGTAGATCGTGGTGAAGTCTTCTTCGTTCGGCTTGATGCACATCTTCGTGCGCACGTCGCCGCCCATGTTCATGTCCCAGGCGCTGGCGTGGCAGACCACGTCGCGGTCGCGCGGTTTGATGAACTGGGTCTTGCTCCAGTAGCTGTCGGGCAGCTTGGGCATGCCGAGCGAGACGTAGAAGTCCTGCGCGCGCTCGGTCATCTGCTTGGCGTTGGCCAGGTTCGCGTCGACTTCGATCTGCGCCTGTTCGTCGGCGGCGCGGTCGCCCGGGTTCTTCGCCGTCTGCAGGTCGAAGTTGTGCTGGTACTGGCGTGCCAGCGCGCCGTTGATGTCGAGGCTGCCGGCCTGCTGTTCGGTGTACGGCGCCAGCACGTCCCACATGTTGCCCCAGTCCTGCTGCCACATATTGCCGAGCAGGTGCGCCGGCAGCATGCCGCCGGTGGTCTCGCCCTTGTCGGCGCCGTACTTGGCTTCCAGACGCGAGCGGGTATAGCAATGCAGTTGTTCGTACAGCGGCTTGACCTGGCCCCAGAGGCGGTCGGTCTCGGCGGCGAGCTCGACCGGGCTCATGTCGTAGCCGGAGCGCCACAGCTCGCCGGTGTCGGCATAGCCCAGGTTGCGCGCGCCTTCGTTGACCAGTTCGACGAAGCGCGTGTAGTCCTTGCGCATCGGCTTGGAGATGGTGTGCCAGCCTTTCCATGCGTCGAGCTGGGCGTCGTAGTCGCGGCTGTTGCGCAGCACGTCTTCGAGATCGCCGAGCTGGCGGCAATCGGTATCGCCGGTGCCGCTGCAATACGTGCCCGAGCCGTACATGCCTTCCATGCGCGTGGCGATCTGGGTCAGCTCGGCCAGCTTGGCCGGGTCTTTCGGCGCCGGCATCGAGGTGCCGATTTTCAGCAACTGGATCGCGCGCGCGCTGGCGGGCGACATCTGCTGGCCTTCGAATTTCTTCGACTGTTCGATCCAGCTGTTGAGCTGGGTCAGGTAGCGCTCGTTGGCCTTGGCCGAGAGCAGCTGGCTGTCGTCGTTGATGTAGGTCGAAGACAACCACTGTGCCGAGGTCATCTCCGGATACATCTTCTTGTATTCGTCGTTGACGCGGGCGATGAACTGGTCGGCGGTCTCGCCTTCCGGCGCGGCGGCGGCCGTGGTGCTGGAGGAGGGGGTGGGGTCTTTCTTGCATCCGGCCAGGCCGATGACGGCCGCAGCGATGCCGAGCGCCAATACGGCGCGAACGTGGTTCATGTGTGCTCTCTCCAGGAAGTGCCGCGCTTTGCGCGCGAGCCAGAAGGCTAGAGGCCGGGTCGGTCCGGCGCAAGCCGGCCACCGCCGGGGCGCCGGGTCGGCTCGCCGGGAGGCCGGGTGAGCGTCTAGCCGGGGCGTGGTTCTGCGCACATTCGGCACACTAGGTGGACTGAAAACGGTTACGAGGGTCTCCGTTCAGATCCGATATTTGACCGATTCAGGCCGTTCAGCCAGTACCGGGTCACGAAATGTGCGTTCGAAGAAGTTATTTTTTCGTTACGTGTAAACGCTTAGATTGTTAAATTTTCGGTATTCATTTAACGCCATGAAACGCAGGCCGGATTTGTGACGATTTCGTTCAGGTTTCGGGACGGCGTTTCCCGGCCAGGTTTCCACCCATGTCACAAAAAGGGATTTGATTTGTGACGCCAAAACGGAAAAAGTGACGCCCAGCGGCAGCCGTTCATCGGCCACGCTTGGGATGGGTGGATCCCATGGGGAATCGTTTTGGCTTCAACAGGAAAGGCATGAAACCTACGATGAGTTCTTCCGACGATAGGCGGTACCGGCCGCTCACGACGACTTCGTCGCAGCGCAACCGGCGCGAAGGTGGCGAATGCCTGTTCACGGCCGATCTAAGTTGGGCGCGCGAAGAAGCGCCGATCGAACCTCCCCACGGCAGCCTCAATCTGAGGCGCGTCGCCATGGCCGCCCTGCTGGCGCTGGCGGTGGTGGGCATCGTAATGATGAATGGCCCGGCCGACGCCGGTCCGGTCCGGCGCGCGGAATCGGCGCTGCCGGCACCGGTCAGCGAAGCCGAGCCCGCGGCGGTCGACGCCGCGCGGACCGCGCAGATTTCGCCGGTCGCGTTCTGAGAACGCGGCCGGCAGGCACTCGGTGGGGGTAAGCGCCTGGAAGGCGCAATCAGGGGAAGGGAAGCTGTAAGAAGACGGAAAGGGTTATGGGGATAGCCCGATCCGCACGGTTTGAATGGCGTCGGCGCCAGGGAGGGCGTCGGTGGCCGCTCGTGATGATCTTCTTTAGCTTTGCTCTCAAGGCCTTTGGCCGCTCCAGGCTGCCTTTGTGTGGGAGCGACGTGAGTCGCGACCGAGGGACGCGCAGAGGCGACAGCGCCGATGGTGCTCATCGAAGCGGCGTGCTTTCGCGGGGGTAGGAGCGGCGCGAGCCGCGACCGCGCTCTTGCGGTCTCGCGGCGCATTGCTCAAGCAAGATCAGGATCAAACGCCAAAAGCTTCCGCCACTAAAGCGGCGGGTTACTTTCTTTTGTCATAAGCAACAAAAGAAAGGTAACCAAAGAAAAATGCTTTTCTTTGAATCAAGGGCCCGCACGAGCGATGCATCCGCGGGGTTTTTTCATACGGGACATCCTTGTCCCGATGAAAAACGGCGCGCATCCCTGCGCGCCGCCCTCCGGGTCTTCTATTGCCTTCGCGAGGGCGGGGCGACGCACAGCAACAGCAAAATCTTTACGGCAACGGCAACCCAGTCTTTGTTGCGGTTGTAGTTGCCGCTGCCGCTGCCGCTGCCGCTGCGGCTGCGGCCGTTGCTGTTGCTGTGAAGAGCTTGGCGAAGCTTTGAGCTTGCGATGCGACCGTAGACCCGGAGGGCGCCGCACAGGACGTGCGGCGTTTTCCGATAAGACAGGGATGTCTTATCGGAAAATCCCGGCGACAGCTTCGCACTCGTGGCCTGTGCCCTTGCAAGGAGAGCCCTTTTCTTTGGTTACCTTTCTTTTGGGCTTAGCAAAAGAAAGTAACCCGGCCGCTTTAGCGGACGGAAGCTTTGCACTTGCTTCAAGGGAACGCCGGAGGCCGGCACGACGTGGTCGCGACTTGCGTCGCTCCTACCCTGGGCTGCGGATGTTCGCGGCGCGAGATTGAAGTCGTGCGGTCGCGGCTCGTGACCGAAGAAAATCCAGTAGGACGCCGCTCTTACCCTGGGCCAGCGAACAATCGCGGCGCGAGATCGGGCTTACACCGCCAGCACGCGCTCCGGCAGCCGCACCAACCCGCGCTCGGCCAACCATTGCCACGAACTCTCGGCATCCTGCTCGACATAGGCGCGCGCCGAGCCCAGGCGGAAGCTGTAGCCCCAGCTGTCCATGTCCTCGAAGATGCGCTCGCGGCTGGCGCCGGGAATGGCATCGCCGAGCAGGCATTGCAGCACGCACACGGCGTCCTCTTCCTCGATCGAATCGGTGGCGTCGGTGTGGATCTGGGCGCGGCGCTCGGGCGGCAGCACGATCAGGTGCGCGGCTTCGTGCAGCAGGGAGTGCAGCGGGGTGTCGCCGCGCGCGTACACGGTGCTGCCGATCAGGCCGGCCTCGGTGTCGCCCCAGTAGCTGCCCGGAATCGGCTCGCCGTCGTCGACGCGCTGCAGGCGCAGGTCGTAGCGCGCGAGCAGGGTGGCGACGTCGTCGAAGGCGAGGTGGGACAGGGTCAGCATGGTGCGGAACGTTTGAGGGTGGGAACGTTGTGAGTCAGGCCATAGCCGGGCAGCCGCCGTAGTCGTCGCGGCGGCGCGCGCAACGGCGCGGCCAGCGAGTGTATGGCCTCGGCCATGCACGTTCGCCGCGATGAGGCGCGCGGCCACGGCATCGGCGCAGCGGCATTGGCGGAGCGGTAGCGGCTGCGCGACGACGGCTTGCACCGTTCGAGCACGCAGCATGGGCAGGTCCGCGGCCGGCAGGCCGGCCGCGTCGGCTCAGGCCTGCGCCGGGTTTTCCGGCAGGGCGACCGAGATGTCCAGGACCTTGTTGTCGCCTTCGCCGATCAGGTCGACCTTGACCGATTCGGCGTCGACGTTGACGTATTTGCGGATTACCTCGAGCAGTTCGCGCTGCAGCATCGGCAGATAGTCGGGGCCGCCCCGTCCGGCACGCTCGTGGGCGACGATGATCCGCAAACGGTCCTTGGCGACCGATGCGGTCTGCTTCTTGGCCAGCAGGAAGTCGAACAGACCCATAAGCTCAGCCTCCGAAGATCTTGCTGAAGAAGCCCTTCTTTTCCACTTGCGTGAAGCGCATCGGTCGGGTGTCGCCGAGCAGGCGGGCGACGGCGTCGTCGTAGGCCTGGGCGGCGTCGGATTCGGTTTCCAGGATCACCGGCTCGCCCTTGTTGGAGGCATTGAGCACGTCGCCGGATTCCGGGATCACGCCGATGGTCTTGAGGCCGAGGATTTCTTCGACGTCGCCGATGCTGAGCATCTCGCCGCCTTCCACGCGCTTGGGGCTGTAGCGGGTCAGCAGCAGGTGCTCCTTGACGCGCTCGCCGTTCTCGGCGCGGCGGGTCTTGGACGACAGCAGGCCCAGGATGCGGTCGGAGTCGCGCACCGAGGAGACTTCCGGATTGACCACGACGACCGCCTGGTCGGCGAAGTACATCGCCAGGAACGCGCCCTTCTCGATGCCGGCCGGGGAGTCGCAGACGATGTAGTCGAAGCCTTCGGCGGAGATGTCCTCGAGGACTTTCTGCACGCCTTCCTTGGTCAGCGCGTCTTTGTCGCGGGTCTGCGACGCGGCCAGGATGTAGAGGTTGTCGAAACGCTTGTCCTTGATCAGCGCCTGCTTGAGGTTGGCTTCGCCGTTGACGACATTGACGAAGTCGTAAACGACGCGGCGTTCGCAGCCCATGATCAGGTCGAGGTTGCGCAGGCCGACGTCGAAGTCGATCACGGCGACCTTGTGGCCGCGACGGGCGAGCCCGCAGGAAAGGCTGGCGCTGGTGGTGGTCTTGCCGACACCGCCCTTGCCCGATGTGACTACGATGATTTCGGTCAAAACTCGTTCCTCCAATGGTGCGGCTTCAATCCAGAGCCGCAATTTTGATTTGTTCGTCTTCCAGCCAGATCTGCACGGCCTTGCCGCGCAATTCCTTCGGGATGTCTTCGAGCACCTTGTAATGGCCCGCGATCGCGACGAGTTCGGCGTGGAACTCGCGACAGAAGATGCGGGCTTTTTCGTTGCCTTGCGCGCCGGCCAGGGCGCGACCGCGCAGCGGGCCGTAGATGTGGACCGAGCCGTCGGCGATGACCTCGGCGCCGGCGCCGACCGTGGTCAGCACGGTCAGGTCGCGGTTGTCGGCATAGATCTGCTGACCCGAGCGCACCGGGGCGGACTGGATCATGCCCACCGAGGCGGCCGGGGCGGCGGCTGCCGGGGCGGCCGCGCGCGCGCGGGCGGGCTCCGGGGCCGGGGCGACCGCCGGGGCCTCGCGACGCGGCGGCGGCGGTGGGGCTTCCGGAGCGGCGCCGTCGGCGCGCTCGTAGGAGGCGCGGAACTTGGCCAGCAGCGGCAGGCCCAGGGCCTGGGCCAGGCGGTCGGTCTCGCTGGTGCCGTAGGCCAGGGCCACCGGCAGCACGCCGGCCGCACGCAGGCCGTCGAGCAGGGCCTGGGCGGTGCCGGCGTCCGGGGTCTGGCTGAGACCGCCGAAATCGATCACCACCGCGGCCCGGCCGAACATGTTCGGGGCACGCTGGACCCGGCTGCGCATCTCCTCGACCAGACGTTCGACGTCGAGGGTGCGGATGCGCAGGTTGGCGATGCCGACCTGGCCGATCTTGAGTTCGCCGGCCTGTTCGTAATCCACGGCCACGTTCACAGGCCGGTCCCGGTCGGACGCGGCGCCTGGGCGGCGACCTGGCCGTGCTGGACCGGGACCCGCGGGCGGGTCAGCCAGCTGGCCTCGGGCAGGGCGTCGCCATAGGTCTCGCGGACCCAGGCATAGCTGCACAGCGGCTTCATGAGCATGGCCGCGCGTACGCCGGCCTCTTCCATGACGTGCTGGCCGACCTCGCGGAAGCCGAAGCTGCCGTGGAACAGCAGGGCCGGGTCGTTGCCGCCTTCGAGGAAGACCTCGCAGGCCAGCTGCGGATAGCGCAGTTCGGCGTAGCTCTGGGCGTCGGCATAAAAGGCGCGGCCGACACCGCCGCCACGGCGCCGGCTGGCGACGACGATACGGTCGATATAGAAGAAGTCCGGATAACGCTCGCGAAACCAGCGGAAATTGCTGCTGTCGTGGTCGCTGCGGGCACCGATGCCGATAAGGAATCCGGCCAGGGTGCCGTCACGTTCGGCGACGCGGAAATATTCGGCGGTGTCGAAAAAATGACGCAGACGGGCCGCATCCAGCGGCAGGATCGCGGGCCCGGCGGCATTGTTGAGGGCAAGGACGGAATCCAGCTCGTGCTCTCGCACGTCGCGGACAACGATCGACATTCCACGCTCCAAGTATTCAAAAGCCGGCACGCGTTCCGTGTCGGCGTCCCGATTATCGCATGGCGGTCGCTCCCGGGGCGAACGCCAAGTGCATGACTTCTGGACGGCTCCGACGCGTGCCCCATACCGTTAGCATGCATTCATGCTGGCTCGCCTGACCCATACCCGATTACTACGTTACGCCGGCCTGTTCACTTGGGGCCTGGTCGGCTCCTGGCTGTTGTCGATCTGGCTCGACCCGGATTATTTCCAGCCCGGCCACGGCGAACCGGTGGCCGGCCTGTATTTGCAGATTTTGCGCTGGGTCGCGGTTTACGCCACTTTCGGTGCGGTCTACTGGTGGATAACCCGCTCGCTGGGCGAGCGCCGCACCGGCCTGCTCGATTACCTGCAATTGCTGGTGTTGGGCGGGTGCGCGATCGGTATCAGCTATTACTCCGGCACCGGCCTGGGCAGTGTGCTGCTGATGGTCCTGGCCGGGCTGCTGCCGTGGATGGTGCCGCTGCGGGTCGGTGTGATCGGGCTGATGGTCCTCAACCTGGTCATCATCCCGGTGTTCATCGAGGCGGTGCAGATGCCGCCCTTGCTGGCGGTGCTGCAATCGCTGCTGTACACCGGTTTTTCCGGTTTCGTGTTCCTGACCGCCCTGGTCGCCAAGCAGCAGACCCAGGCCCGCGAAGACCAGCGCCGGCTCAACGCCGAGCTGCGCGCGACCCGCGCCCTGCTGGCCGAGAGCGCGCGCATCAACGAGCGCACCCGCATCTCGCGCGAGTTGCACGACCTGCTGGGCCACCACCTGACCGCGCTGAGCCTGAACCTGGAAGTCGCCGGCCACCTCTCGGAAGGGCGGGTCAAGGAGCACGTCCAGCAGGCGCATACTCTGGCCAGGCTGCTGCTGACCGACGTGCGCGAGGCGGTGAGCCAGTTGCGCGAGAACGGCGCGATCGACCTGGCCCTGGCCTTGCGCCCGCTCGCCGAAAACGTACCGGCGCTGGATATCCGCATGGAGATCGAGACGCCGCTGACCCTCGACGACCCGGAGCGCGCCCACGTGCTGTTGCGTTGCACCCAGGAGATTGTCACCAACACCGTGCGCCATGCCGGCGCTCAGCATCTGTGGATCGACGTACGCCGCAGCGGCGACGACATCGTCATGAGCGCGCGCGACGACGGTCGCGGCGCCGATCACCTGGTCACCGGCAACGGCTTGCGCGGCATGCGCGAGCGTTTGCAGCAGTACGGCGGCCGGCTCAGCATCGAAACCCGTGCGGATGCCGGCTTCTGCCTGCAACTGACTCTGCCCGCCACCGCGGCCGCCATGGCCCGCGAAGGAGCTTTGACATGATTCCCAACCCCATCCGCGTGCTGCTGGTCGACGACCAGACCCTGGTCCGCCAGGGCGTGCGCTCTCTGCTGGCCCTGGCCGAGGGTATCGAGGTCGTGGCCGAGGCCGGCGACGGCCGTCAGGCCGTCGAGATCATCCCGACCGTGCGTCCGGACGTGGTCCTGATGGACATGCGCATGCCGGTGATGTCCGGCCTGGAGGCGCTGCAGGCCCTGGCGCGCTCGGGCTATCTGCCGCCGACCATCATCCTGACCACCTTCGACGACGACCAACTGGTTCTGGCCGGGCTCAAGGCCGGCGCCAAGGGCTATCTGCTCAAGGACGTGTCGCTGGAACAACTGGTCGGCGCGATCCAGGCCGTGGCCGACGGCGGTTCGCTGGTTCAGCCGGCAGTAACCCAGCGCCTGCTGTCGGGCCTGGAGCACATGCGCAACGATTTCGTCAGCCTGGACCGGCCCGACCCGCTGACCGAGCGCGAGACCGAGATCCTGCGGTTGATGGCCGGCGGCTTCTCCAACAAGGAAATCGCCAATTCGCTGGGCGTGGCCGAAGGCACGATCAAGAACCACGTCTCCAACATTCTGTCGAAGCTCGGCGTGCGCGACCGCACCCGCGCGGTGCTCAAGGCCTTCGAACTGCAGTTGGTCTGAGCATCGGCACCGCGACCCCGCGCAGTCGTTGCGCGCGAGGGCCTTCGGCGCGATCGACGCGCGCCGCGCCGGCCCCGGACGGTGCGTCGGCGTGGCGTGCGATTGACTGCAGTTGCGCATCGGCGAAGCGGCGAGGGGCGGGGCATACCCACGCGAATGTGGCGGCTTGGCGGCGAAAAGCCGGCTGTTTCCAGGTTTTTCGCCGCGCATTGCCTGGTCCGGCTCGGCCCCGGGCCCGCGCCCGGCGCCGTGCAGGATGCGGCCCGTCGATTTTCTTGCCTGTGATGGCTGCCCTTGCCGGGATTTATCTTGCTACGATTGTGGGTCTGCGCCCCGGCCCGATCCGGGCCCGGCCCTGGAGAACCTGAATGACCCGTCTGATCGAGATTTTGATTTCACTGGCGATCGTCGCCGTGCTGTTTCTGGTTGTCGGCGTGGTTTTGCCGTCGAGCCGCCATCTGTCGCACTCGGTTGAGACCAACCGCAAGCTGACCATCGTGTTCGACACGTTGAACAGCGTGCGTCGCTTCAAGGATTGGAACCCGCTGGTGCTGCGCGACCCGGCCATGGAGGTCAAGCTGACCGGCAAGGATGAGGGCGTGGGCGCCCGCCTGGAGTACTCGTCCAAGGAACGCGGCCTGGGCAAGGGCAGCTGGGAAATCGTCAGCAGCGAGCCGGGCAAGTCGGTCGGCTACAAGATCGTCAACGAGGAGCGCGGCGACAACAAGCGCACCGAGTTCAAACTGCGTCCGACCGGCAAGAACAACCGTAACGTCGAGATCACCCAGACTTACGACGTCGACTACGGCTGGAACCTGCTCGGCCGTTACTCCGGCATGTACGTCAGCAGCAACGTCGGCGAAGACATCAAGATGGGTCTGGCGCGCCTGAGCAACATGCTGGCGACCGTCCCGAACTACGACTATTCGAAGCTGTCCGAAGTCGACCCGGCCAACGCGCCGAAGGTCCTCGACCGTCCGGCCGAGAACGTGCTCAGCGTGACCGCCGCGGTCGCGCGCGACAACGAGAAGATCAAGTCGCAGATCCACTCCAATATGGAATGGATCAAGAAGGTCATCGCCGCCAACGGCCTCGAAGCGGTCGGTCCGATCCGCGTCGTGACCAACGAGTTCGGCAGCGAGACCTATTCGTTCGACGTGGTGCAGGTGGTGCGCAAGATCGGCGACACCAGCACCGAAGCGAGCAAGCTCGACGTCAAGATCGAAGGCGCAGGCAACCCGGTCAAGGCCGAGCTGCTGCCGGCCAGCAAGGTCGTCGTCGCCACGAGCGGCGGCCACAACATGGCCGCGCTGGCTCCGGTCCGCGACGCCGTCCGCGCCTGGGCGCTGACCCGCGGCTACACCACGACCGAGCGTCCGTACGAAGTCTGGAAGGCCGGCATCGACCAGAGCTTCGACCCGGCCCTGGGCCAGTTCGACGTGTACTGGCCGATCAAGTAATACCGAGCACGGTGTCCGCTGCGGCGGGCCTGCGATCGACGAAAACGCGCCGCGGTTTCCGCGGCGCGTTTTTTTGTGGGCGCTTTATCGTTGGGCGAGCCTTGGCTCAGGGGTATGAGCGGCGTCCCACAGGGATTTCCTCCGGTCACGAGCCACCATCGCGAATCTCAGGTAGCGTTGCATCTTTCGTAGATGTGTTGTCTCAACATCAGTCGTTGCCGTGATTTTGATCTGCTTTTCCGCTGTACCGGTCAAATGGAGACCCGGAGGGCGGCGCACAGGACGTGCGCCGTTTTCCGATAAGACAGGGACGTCTTATCGGAAAATCCCGGCGCAAGCTACGAACTCGTGGCCTGTGCCCTTGCAAGGAAAGCCCTTTTCTTTGGTTAGCTTTCTTTTGGGCTTAGCAAAAGAAAGTAACCCGGCCGCGTTAGCGGACGGAAGCTCTGCTCTTGCTTGACCGATAGGGCGAGATCGGTCGCGACTTACGTCGCTCCTACAGGGGTGACAGCTCTGCACTCGTTTGGGGTTTTCAGAAGCAAGATCAAACGCTAAGAGCTTCCGCCACTAAAGCGGCGGGTAACTTTCTTTTGTCTAAAGCAACAAAAGAAAGTCACCAAAGAAAAGTGCTTTTGCTTTGAATCACAGGCCCGCACGAGCGATGCCGACGCAGGGATTTTTCATACGGGACATCCCTGTCCCGATGAAAAACGGCCCGCATCCATGCGGGCCGCCCTCTGGGTCTTCGACTGCCTTCGCTAGTGCGAAGCTACGCACAGCCGAAGCAAAGCAACGGCAACGCGCCCGCGTCGGATACGAACACAGCCGACTCAGCATGGCCGAGCCCACTCCGACGATCCCCCATCCGCAACATCCGCATAGCCACGCCCGCGCCGCCACCGGGCTTGGCTGCTATCGTGCTCATCCGGCGGCGCAGGCTTGGCGCCTGTCGCCCGGCACTGAGGTTCCCGAACGCATGAATTCTTCCTCGCGCGAACTTTCTTCATCGGCATCCGCACCAGGCGGAGCGCGTGCGCTGGCCGCGGCCGGTGCGGTGCTGGCCGCTCTGGCGGTGGCCTTGTCGGCCTATGCCGCGCACGTCGCCGATCCGGCGGCGCAATCGCGATTGCAGACGGCGGCGGTGTTCGCTTTCGGGCACGGCGTGGCCCTGGCCGCGTTGGCGCCGATCGCTCGGCGTACGCTGGCACGGGTCGCTCTGCTGGCCTTGCTCGTCGGCGTGCTGGTGTTTTCCGGCGGACTGGCGGCGGCATATTTCTTCGGCGCTTCGACCCGTCTGCTGCCCTACGGCGGCAGCCTGATGATCCTGGCGTGGCTGGTCTACGCCGCCGATGCGCTGAGACGTTGAGATGCCGCGACATGTCCGGGGGTTCGACGCCGAGGCCGCGCACGCTTATCTGAGCAAGCGCGATCGCAAGCTCGGCGCATGGATGAAGAAGGTCGATCGGCTGGAGAACGGTCCGATCCCGACCGATCCGCGTTGGCGCCAGCGCTTCGACCCGGTCGATGCGCTGGCGCGGGCGATCCTGTTCCAGCAGCTCAGCGGCAAGGCCGCCTCGACCATCGTCGGCCGGGTCGAAGCGGCGATCGGAAGCGACCGCCTGCATTACGACACCCTCGGCCGTTGCGACGACGCGGCGCTGCGCGCCTGCGGCGTATCCGGCAACAAGCTGCTCGCGCTGCGCGATCTGTCGGCACGCGAATCGCGCGGCGAGATCCCGGACCTGCGACGCATGGCGACGATGGACAACGAAGCCATCATCGCCGCGCTCGTGCCGATCCGCGGCATCGGCCGTTGGACGGTCGAGATGATGCTGATGTTCCGCCTCGGCCGCCCCGACATCCTGCCGATCGACGACCTGGGCATCCGCAAGGGCGCGCAGCGCGTCGACAAGCTCGACGAGATGCCGCCGCCGAAGGCCTTGGCCGAACTCGGCGAACGCTGGGGGCCGTATCGCAGTTATGCCAGCCTGTACCTGTGGCGGATCGCGGATTTTTCCGAAGTCGCCAAGCCCAGGACCAATCGCTCGCAGGATTGAGCGCGCGCCGACTCTGGGCATTGTCGATGTCCCGCACGGCGATGGCCGTCTTTCATCGCTGACTTGCAGCGGCGTGCGGATTATTTCGCGTCGTAACGCCAGTGCCACGGCTCGTAGACGATGCCGTGCGGGTTGTCGCGCGGATAGCTCATGACGTAGCCGTAGCCGCCGGCGTTGTCGCGCAGCCAGGCGAAGGAGGGGGTGTGCTCGAAGGATTCTTCGGCCGGCGGCTCGCCGGGGGTGCCGATGTCGAGGGCGAGGCCGCTGTGGTGTTCGCTGTAGCCCGGTGCGGCGTTGACGGTGAGGATTTCGTCCACGCCGAGGCCGCGCGCGAGCTTGCGCTCGAAAATGCCGAGTTGGTAATGGTGGCTGCGATAGCCGGAGATGGCATCGAGGACGATGCCGTCGTGCACGGCGGCCTGGCGCAGGTGGCTCCATGCGCGCGCGGCGCCGGGATGCAGCCACAGCGGCCGGCGGAAGCGGTCGACGCCGGCGTAGGCGAGGCGGTCGGGTTCGGCGATCAGGCCCAGGCCGGTTCGCGCTTCGTAGCCGTCGCAGTCCAGGCCGAGCGCGGACAGCCGCTCCTCGATCCGATCCAGCGGCAGCTCGTGGATTCGCAGCAGTCCCTCGCGGCGGTATTCGACGATGGCGTCGAGCGCATCGAGGGCGTGGCCGATGCCGTCTTCGTGGATCAGCCGGTGGACCAGCGGCAACAGGCCTTCGGGCAGGTCGGCGGCGAGGAAGCGGCCGTCGCGCTTGCGCCGCAACACGTGCCGCGCGCGCGACAGCGCGCGGGCGTCGTGGTTGCTGCGCGCGCGCAGCAGACCGCCCGGCCAGAGTTCGATCTCGGGCGTGTTGATCAGAAGGTGGCCGTGGCCGCGCATGCGCTCAGATTAGCCGGCGAGGGCGCGTCGCGCCACGTTCGCGGGTGGCGCTGGGGCATGGTGCCGTCAGGCCGGCTGCTTGAAATACAGGCGGGTGCCGAGAATGCTCGGGTCGTGCTCGACCGACACCAGTTCCCAGCCCTGTTCGCCGCGTTTGTCGAGTTCTTCCTGGATGCGTTGCCGCATCGGCGACTCGAACAATTGATAGGTCAGCTCGACGACTTGATGTTTCCACTTCTGGGTCATGGGTCTTCCTCGGGAGTCGGGGTGTCCTGGCGCGGCAGCCGCCCATTCTTGCGCAGGGCGTCGCGCAGGACATATTCGATCTGGGCGTTGAGCGAACGCAACTCGTCGTCGGCCCAGCGCTGCACGGCGGCGAGCACCTCGGCATTGATGCGCAGCGGATAGGCCTTCTTGTCGCTCACCGCCGGCGCGTCCCTTCGCCGCCGCCGGGGCGGTCGCGATAGCTGCGGCGGGCAGCGCCGATCGCGAGGATCAAGGCGACGGCGAGGCCGTTGACCGCCAGCAACAGGGCGACCACGACCAGAGCGATGCGGCCTTCGTTGTCGCCGGCCCAGTAGAAGCCGGCGCCGCCGAGCAGCATGGCCACGCCGGTGGTCGCCAGCAGGCGGGCGAGTTTCGCCGCGGTGCGGGCCGGGTCGGGCAGGCGCGAGGCGTCCAGGCCATTGATCAGGTGCAGGTTGCCGCGCGCGACCAGCACCGCCGAAACCAGGATCGGTACGGCGCTGACCGCCATCGCGATGGGGACGAGGTAGTCGTGGAGGGTCATCGCAGCCTGCTCAGTACAAGCTGCCGGCGTTGACGATCGGCTGCGCGCCGCGGTCGCCGCACAGCACCACCAACAGGTTGCTGACCATGTGCGCCTTGCGCTCTTCGTCCAGCTGCACGACGCCGTTTTTCTGCAGTTCGGCCAGGGCCATTTCGACCATGCCGACCGCGCCGGCGACGATGCGCGTGCGCGCGGCGATCACCGCGTTGGCCTGCTGGCGTTGCAGCATGGCGTGGGCGATCTCGGGCGCGTAGGCGAGGTGGCTGATGCGCGCATCGATCACGTTGACGCCGGCGTCGGCGAGGCGGTCCTGCAGTTCCTGCTGCAGGTGCAGGGATATCTCGGCGGCATGGCTGCGCAGCGACAACTGGCCGTCTTCGTGCTGGTCGTAGGGGTAGCTGGTGGCCATCGCGCGCAGCGCCGACTCGGACTGGATGTGCACGAAGGTTTCGTAATCGTCGACGTTGTAAACCGCTTCGGCCGAATCGACCACCTGCCAGACGATCACCGCGGCGATCTCGATCGGGCTGCCGTCGAGCTCGTTGACCTTGAGCTTGCCGCTTTCGAAGTTGCGGATGCGCTGGCTGACCTTGCGCTTGGCGTAGAGCGGGTTGTTCCAGCGCAGGCCGTTGTCCTTGACCGTGCCGACGTATTTGCCGAACAGGCTCAGCACCGCGGCCTGGTTGGGCTCGATCTTGTACAGGCCGGACAGGCCGAAGAAGGCGAGGGCGCCGGCCAGGATCGCGACGATCACGCTGGCCCCGCTTTCGCTGGCGACGCCGCCGAGGAAGGCATAGGCGCCGACCGCGCCGAGGCCGAGGCAGCCCAGCAGGACCGGAATGCCTGAGAGGGATTGGGTGGGGTTCTCTTTCATGGCGTCCGTCTCGCTCGTTGTCCAAACATATTGATATCAGACTGATATCAAATCTGGAATGTCCGGCCGTCGGAAAGGGCGATACGGGCCCGGCAGGCAGGGCGGAGCCGTTTGGATCGACGAGGGCGGGCGGAATCGCGGCCACGGCCACGCCAGGGAAACGCCCGGTACCCGTAGCGCGGTGCGAACGCCCTCAGGGCGTGATCCGGTACAGCGGCGCCGGGATGAACTCGCCGGTGGCGTAGAGGCTGCGGCCGTCGGCCGACCAACCCAAGGCCTCGGCCTGCGGCAGCCAGGGCAAGTCGCTGACCCGAGGCTGGCCGGCGACGGCCCGGGCCCAGCTCTGGCGCGGCTGGCGCGGGTATAGCAACAGGTAACGGTAGGTCATCACCGCCAGGGTGTTGCCGTCGGGGGAGATATCGGCGGCGGTGACCTGGCCCTGCAGCTTGGCCCGGGTCGGGTTGCTGCGGCGCAGTTGCGCATCGGGTTCGGGGATGCCGGCCAGGCCGCCGAGCCGGGTTGCCGTCTGCAGGGCGTTGCCGGCCGGCATCAACGGTAGCGAGAACAGCTCCGGCGGCTGGCGCTTCTTGGAGATCAACAGGATCTGCTTGCGCGCGATGTCGACTGCCACCGCCTCGCAATCGCGGGCGCCGTCGGGCCAGCGGAAAGCGATCGACCAGGCCGGCTTGAGGCGCGCGTTCTCGATCTTCGCCGGCTCCTCGATCACATGCAGTTGCAGGCTGCGGCGCAGGCCGCCGTTGTCGCCGGTGTCGGCGATCAGCAGGTACTGGCGGCCGTCGAGTTCGAAGGCGGCGATGTCTTCCCAGTCGGTCTTGGTGACGCCTTCGATGCGCAGGGTTGCCAGCCGGTCGCCGTTGTCGGCGACCGCGAACAGGCGCTCGGGATTGCCGCCGTCGTCGTGCATCCACAGCACGCCGGGATGGCGGCGCGAGGCGGCCAGGCCGCTGATCTCCGACAACTGCGGGTCGAGCATCATGCCGGCGAGTTGGCTGCTGCCGTGCGGCGGCGCTTCGGGCTCGCCGGTGCACGCCGCGAGCAGCGCCGCCGCCAGCAGCAGCGCCAGCCGCCGCGCCGCACGGGGGCGGCGGGCGTGGCTGGACTGCGGTGCGGGGGCGACGGCGCGCGACGCGGGCCGAGGACGGGCGAAGGGCATGGCCACAGCATCGCATGGGCGATGCGCGCCGCCATAGTCCGGCGCCGCGCCGATGGCCCGGAAAGTTAGACTAGGCTCATCCACCCCATGGTTTTACGAGGATTCCGCATGACCACGCTCGGCACGCCGCTGTCCCCGCACGCTTTCCGCGTGCTCCTGCTCGGTTCGGGCGAACTCGGCAAGGAAGTGGCGATCGAACTGCAGCGGTTCGGGGTCGAGGTGATCGCGGCCGACCGTTATGCGAACGCGCCGGCGATGCAGGTCGCCCATCGCAGCCACGTGCTCGACATGCTCGACGGCCAGGCCATCCGCGCCTTGATCGCGGCCGAACGGCCGCAATTGATCGTGCCGGAGATCGAGGCCATCCATACCCAGACCCTGGTCGAGCTGGAGCAGGAATTCGCCGCGCGCGGCAGCGACACGCGGATCATCCCGACCGCGCGCGCGGCGCGTTTGACCATGGACCGCGAAGGCATCCGCCGCCTGGCCGCCGAGACCCTGCAACTGCCGACTTCGCCCTACCGCTTCGTCGACACCGCCGAAGACTATCGCGCCGCGGTCGCTGAGCTCGGCCTGCCGTGCGTGATCAAGCCGGTGATGTCGTCCTCGGGCAAGGGCCAGAGCCTGGTGCGCAGCGCCGACGCCGTCGACGCCGCCTGGGACTACGCCCAGACCGGCGGCCGCGCCGGTGCAGGCCGGGTCATCGTCGAAGGCTTCATCGACTTCGAATACGAGATCACCTTGCTGACCGTGCGCCATGCCGCCGGCACCACCTTCTGCGCGCCGATCGGCCACCTGCAGCGCGACGGGGACTACCGCGAAAGCTGGCAGCCGCAGGCGATGGCGCCGGTGGCGCTGGCGCGGGCGCAGGAGATCGCCCGCACCATTACCGACGACCTCGGCGGCTACGGCGTGTTCGGCGTCGAGTTGTTCGTCAAGGGCGACGAGGTGTGGTTCAGCGAAGTCTCGCCGCGCCCGCACGACACCGGCCTGGTCACCTTGATCTCGCAGGATCTCAGCGAGTTCGCCTTGCATGCGCGGGCGATCCTCGGCCTGCCGATCCCGACCATCCGCGAGTTCGGCGCCTCGGCTTCGTGCGCGGTGCTCGCCCAGGGCCACGGTGTGCCGGTGTTTTCCGGCGTCGACGCCGCATTGGGCCAGGTCGATACCCAACTGCGTTTGTTCGGCAAGCCGCGCGTCGAAGGCCAGCGCCGGGTCGCGGTGACGCTCGCGCTCGGCCAGGACGTCGACGAAGCGCGTGCGAAGGCGCGCGAGGCCGCCGCGCAACTGCAGGTCGAATTGCGCTGATCGTCGCGCGCGCTCACGATCGTCGGATCGGCGCCGCTGCACGCGCGCCGATCCGAAGCTTTGCCATACCACCGCTGCAGGACCGTGTTTTCAGGGGAGCGTCATGAACGAGACACAGGGCTACGCCGTATTTTTCTTCCCGCAGGCGCTGGAAGCGCTCGGCGAAGCCATCCGTCCCTACCTGCTCGACGGTCCGGTCGGGCCGCACGTGCTGTGTCGCGAGATCGACACCGGCGGCGCGTTCATCGAAATGACCCTCGAGGGCCGCGCTTCCGATGGCCGCGACCTGTCGCTGGAGCTGATGGTGCCGGGCAACATGGTGCGCATGATCGTTTCCGCGCACGGCGAGGGCGCCTTCGGTTTCGGCCCGCGCGTGGTGCGCACCGCGCCGGCCGCGAGCGTGGCGGCTGCGCCCACGCCGGCCGCGCCCGTGCCGGTCGTCGTACCCGAGCCCACGCCCGCAGTGCCCGATACGCCCGCGCCGGTGACGGCGAAGGACAAGCCGGACTAATCGGGCGAACACCGCGTGCGGATGCCGGCGCAGCGATCCAGGGTTCCAACAACGATCGGGTGCCCGAGCATGGCGCCGACAGGAGGTCAGCCATGAGCAAGTCGGACACGATCACTTTGTATCGCCCGGTGGGCCCCGAGGAACTCGCGCTGCTGCGCCAGAGCGGATTCAAGCGCTGGCCGCCGCGGTTGCCGGAGCAGCCGATCTTCTACCCGGTCAGCAACGAGCGCTACGCGGCCGAGATCGCCGAACGCTGGAACGTCCAGGACAGCGGCTACGGCGCGGTGACCCGCTTCCAGGTGCGTGCTGATTTCATGGCGCGCTATCCGCTGCAGAAGGTCGGCGGCGAACACCACACCGAATGGTGGGTGCCGGCCGAGGAGTTGGAACAACTCAACGATCACATCGTCGGGACGATCGAGGTGATCCGGGAGTTTTACGCCACGGCTTGAGTCGCTGAAGTCGGCCGTCTAGGTAGCGACCATCTATCTGGTCGCTGCCATGCACCCGCAGCCCGTCATCCCCGCGCAGGCGGGGATCCACCGGATTTTCGTGCGAGAAGCGCATCTATTCACTCCCGCCTTCGCGGGGATGACGGGGCGTTATCGCTTCAATCGCGCAGCTGGATGATGTGCGTGGTCGAATCCTGGTAACGGATACGACCGATCCTGTAGGGCTGCGTGGGAGTGATCGATGCCGCTTCGAGCGGCGGCTCCACGTCCCATTCGGCTCTATCGAATTCGTATGGAAAGGGCACGCCGTTAGGATTGGCCGAGTGCAGGTACACCGCATTGCTGCCGGTGTCCTCGCATAGCGTGGCCCAGCATTGCACAGGGAAGGACCTGCTGCGTGCGAACGCGTTCAAGTCGAGCAACAGCCGATAGGTCAATTCGGCTACCCGCATCCGGTCCGGGAGCGAACGGTTGCCGCGGCCTCGCCAATCGATATGGGTATGCCAGAAATCGAAAAAATCGTTGTCTGTGATCCAATCGAAGGACCGGCGGCGACGCTCGACGCGCGCCCAATAAGCCTCCATGCGCTTGAGATAGCGACGGTCCATCGATTCGTTCTTCATCGCCAAGCTCAATCCGCCAGATCCACCCACACCAGATGGTGGTCGCTGGCTTCGGAAATCCTGGCGTCGGCGGTGCCCGGCTTCGGCCAGAACACGCCGGTGCCGCGTACGTTCCAGCCGCGCGAGGGCAGTGCGTAGTCCAGGCGCAGGGTGCCGGCCTTGGGGCCGAAGTCGCCGGTATGTTCGGCGGTGTCGCCCTTGCGCGGGAAGCCGTAGAACTTCGCCCGTTCGGCCGCGCCTTCGCTGCGCGGTACCCGGCTCGCATCGACGCGCGGATGATCGAGCAATTGCTTGATCGAGCCCGGCACGCCGTCGCCGTCGACCGGGTCGGCGTTCATGTCGCCGACGATGACGAAGCGCGCATCCTTGGCGAGGCCGCCGCAACGGCCCTGGTCGTCGCACAGCCAGGCCGGCGTGCCGCCGTCGAGGTAACGCGCCCACAGTTTGATTTCGTCGTGGTTGCGCGCGCCGTTGCGGTCCTCGGGGCCGTCGAACACCGGCGGTGTCGGGTGCGCAGCGAGCAGGTGCAGCACGCCGAGCGGGGTGCGCACCGGCACGTCCCAGTGCGACTTCGACGACAGCCGCATCTGCGGCCACGCGGTCGCCGAATACCAGGGCTTGCCGGTGCCGGGATGACGCGGCTGGCGCGCGCCGGGCAGGTCGCTCCATTTGAAGGTCTGGAAGCTGCGCGCCGCGGCGGCGTCGATCGGATAGCGCGACAGCACCAGCATGCCGTATTGGCCCGGGTGCAGGCCGTAGCCCCAGGCGTCGTTGCCGCGCGCGCGGTCGGCGCGCTGGGCGTCGCCGGCCAGGCCGTCGCCGTCGAGGTCCAGGCCGCTCGGCACGCCGGTGTTGACCGGGGCCAGATAGCGATAGGGATAACGTAAGGCCGCGCCGCCGCCGTCCTGCGCCACTTCCAGGTAGTCGCGCTGGAACAACTCGGCTGCGCGCTGTTGCGCGTCGTAGTCGAATTCGTTGAGCAGCACCACGTCCGGACGCACCCGTTGCAGCACCGCGGCGATCTTGCGTGCGTTGCCGTCGCCGGCTTCGAGGCGGCGGATCAGGCCGCCGTCGGCGTCGTCGTAGAGCGAGGTGTTGTAGGTCGCCACGCGCAAGGGCGCGGGGGCCGACGCGTCTGCCTGGTCGCGGACCCAGGCCTTGGGATCGCCGTGTACGTTCACCTGGGTGCAGGCCGTCATGAGCAGCGCGGCTAGGGCGGCGCCAGCGTGGAAGGGAAGTCGGGAGGCAGGGAATCGAAGCATGCGCGCATGATGGCATGGCCCCCGCCGCGGCATCGTTACAGGCTCGGGCGGAATCGCCGAGCATCGCGGTCGCCCTGTGCGCATCGGATGCACCGACCCGGAGCGCAAACAACGACGCCCCGGCGAACCGGGGCGTCGTGTCGAAACGAAGAGCGTGTCGCGAAGTAGTACGAAGTATTACAGGGTGCAACCGAACGCGGCGTACTGAGCCTTGCTCTGGTCCAGCGCGGTCTTGCACGCGGTGGCCAGGCTGGCCTTGCCTTCCGGCGTGCCGGCGGCCTGCTTCCAGGCGCTGCGGCTCGAATCGATGCCGGTCTGGAACGCGGCGCGCTGGGCTTCCGGCACCTTCTCGGTCAAGCAGGCCGAGATCTTGTTGAGGTAATCGTCGCACTCGGGCACGCCGACGCTGTCGACGGCGGCAGCGGCCGGAGCCGCCGGCGCAGCGGCCGGGTCGGTCGCCGCCGGAGCGGCGGTATCGGCCGGCGCGGTGGCGGCCGGAGCGTCGGCGGCCGGAGCAGCGTCGGCGGGCTTGTCGGCCGGCTTGTTGCAGGCGGCCAGCGCGAGGGTGATCGCGGCAGCCAGGAACAGGGTGTTCAATTTCATTGCGGACTCCATGTGGCGGTGAGTTGAATGGGTGGCGGCTCCATTGCCATGCCTGAGCGGCGCCGTTCCCGCACGTCGTTGGTTACGACCGGGCTACGAGATACACGACCTGAACGAGACGAGTGTTACAAATGTGTAAAAACCCGCCAATCGCGACCATCGAAAGCTTCGAGCGGGCGGAAACGGCGCTTGTAATCCATCTTCGGATGCCCGGCGATCCAATAACCGAGATAGAGATGGCTGCGGCGTTCGCGGCGGGCCCATTCGATCTGGCGCAGGATCGCCAGGGTGCCGAGGCTGCGGTCGGCCAGGTCGGGGTCGTAGAAGGTGTAGACGGCCGACAAGGCGTTGTCGACCACGTCGGTGACCGCGACGGCGAGCAGGCGGCCATGGCCGCGCGGCGCGGGCTCGCGTAACTCCAGGAAGCGGTTTTCGCTCCAACTGCCGATCAGGAACTGGTCGAACTCGATCGCGCCATGGCCGTCCATGCCGCCGCCGGCGTGGCGCGAGGCGAGGTAGCGCTTGTAGAGATCGAGCTGCTCCTCGTTGCGTTCGGCCGGATGCACGCGCATCTCGACCTGCGCATTGCGGGCCAGGCAGCGGCGCTGGCTGCGGTCGGGCACGAACTGCTCGACCGGGATGCGCACCGCGACGCAGGCCCGGCAGCCGCTGCAATGAGGCCGGTAGACGATGTCGCCGGAGCGGCGGAAGCCCCAGCCCAGCGCATGCGGATACCACTCGCGCAGGCGCGGATCGCGCGGGTCCAGGACCAGGTCGCGGGCGACGCGCTCGGGCCAATAGCCGCAAGCGTGCTCGCCGGTGTGGAACAGGCGGAGGTCGTCGCTGTCCGGCTGCGGTTGCGTGCCCATGGGGCCAGCATAGCGCCGCATCCGTGCCCTGCGCATGGGGTCCGGTCGCTGTCTTGCCACTGAACCGGAACCGGGCCGTGTCAACCGCCCCGGGCCGGGGGCGTTGATCCGGTCATCGGCGCCACGGTGGCGCCTGCCGCAGGAGTCAACGCATGAACCGTTCCCCCCTTTATGCCGCCTTGTTCGTCGCGGTCGCGTTGGCCGGTACGGCCATGGCCTCGCCCCCGGACGGCACGGCGACGCCGCGCGCGCACCTCAAGATCGACGCCAATCAGGACGGTGCGATCAGCCGTGAGGAAGCCGCCAAGCACCCGCGTCTGGCCGAAAAATTCGACAGTCTCGACAAGAACCGCGACGGCAAGCTCGACGCCGGCGAGCGCCCGCAGCATCGCGGCGGCCGCGAGCACGGTGGCCGTCATGGCGGCCACGGCGGTGTCGCCGGGCTCGACAGCGACGGCGACGGCCGCATCAGCGCCGCCGAAGCGGCGAAGTCGCCGCGCATCGGCGAGTCGTTCGCCAAGATCGACCGCAACCGCGACGGTTATCTGGTGCGCAGCGAATTGCGCGCTTACCACGAAAGCGAGCGCCCGAAGCGCGAAGCCGAGCGCGCCAAGCGCTTCGACGAGCACTTCGCCGCCGCCGACCTCAACCGCGACGGCAAGCTCAGCAAGCTCGAAGTCGAAGAGAAGATGCCGCGGCTGGCACGCAACTTCGCCTTCCTCGACGAGGACCGCGACGGTTTCCTGAGCAAGGCCGATCTCAAGCCGATGCCGCATCGCTGAGCGTGGCCCGATCCGGCTCGCGCTGGACGAATCGCAAAAGGGCGCACTTCGGTGCGCCCTTTCCGTTTCGGCATGGCAATGCCGCTCAGCCGAAGCGGCCGCCGAGATACAGAGCGAGCACGACCGAAGTCGCTGCCAATAGGGTGCTCCACACGATTGCCGGTGTTCCCAATACCCAACGATACGTCGTGCTCCGACGTGGATCGGAGCCGGTCTCGCGCTGGATGCGCTCGAAGCTCGGTGCCAGTGCCCGCGGCATCGTGATCAGGAGTTGCCACAGCGATATCGCGAGAAACAGCACGGTCACCGTAATCGGCAGCACCCAGCCCCGGTCGAATTCGATCGAGGCGACGAAGGCGATGGCGAACGCGGCGCCGGTGGCCGAAGTCAGGCGTACGAAGCGGGCGATTTCGCGTCGCTCGTCGGCAGTGGCGGCGAACGAAAGCAGATAGCGGGCGATCAGGATCGTCGCCACCGTGCCGCCGACGAAGCCGCCGATCAGCGAACCCAGCGAGTGACTGGCCCAAGACGTAAGCGAGGCTGAAATCGATGCGGCATCGAGCGGTGCGCCGGTCACCGCCTCGGACACTGGCGAGAACACCCGTTCGACCATGAACACCAATACGCTGCCGACCACGCCGCCGGAGGCGCTGGCGGTGCCCAGGCCGCCGGCGCCGAACTTGCCGGCCAGGCTCGAACCGATCGAGCCGGCGGCGACCACCGCGGTGGTGGTGCCGGTCGGCGCGATCACGCCGAGCGCGCTGGCGACCATGGTGGTGAAACCGACCGACGGCGCGCTGGCGCGGGCGAACACGGCGAAGCGGTCGAGCAGCTCGCTGCGCACGGTGCTGCGCGCCCGCGACAGGCGCTTGCGCACGGCGGCGTCGCTGAGGCCCAGCAGGGCTGCGACCTGCTGCGAGCTCTGGCCTTCGCGGTAATACAGCAACAGCACTTCGCGGCTTTCGTCGGGCAAGGCCGAGATCAGTTCGGCGGCGACTTCGGTGCGCTCGGCTTCGATCAGGCGTTCGACCGTGCTGGGCTCGGGGTCGGCCGCGGCGGCGATCGCCGCCTCGACGTCGTCGACGGCGCGCGGCTGGCGCTGGCGCGAGCGCAGATGGTCGTTGGCGAGGTTGCGGGTGATCTGCCGCAACCACGGCAGGAAGCTGGACGGGTTCTGCAACCTGCGGATGTTCTGCCAGGCGCTGAGGAAGGCCTCCTGGGCGATGTCCTCGCTGGCGTGCACGTCGCGCACCATGGCCAGAGCGATCGAGGTGACCGAGTTCTGGCAGGCCGAGACGATGCGCGAATAGGCGGCGCGGTCGCCGCCGGCCGCGGCCGGCAGGTCGTGGTCGATGATCGAGGACAGGACTTCGGCGTTCATGCGGCGCTCCGGCGCTCGAGCGAGCGCGGCAGGGCCCCGGAAGACACCCGAGGGCGTGCGGCGGACGATGGGGCGGACATCGGGCGGGGCGTCGGGCGCGGCATCATCGGGGTTCTCCGGGCAGCGGCATCGCGCGATGCCTGTCCACCATGACGCCGTGCCGGCGGAAATGTGACCGCAGCGGCCGAGATCGTCCACGCGCCGTGCGCTTGGCCCGACGTCGGGCCGCGGTTCGGTGCCGGGCGGGGCGGCCGGAGCCGCCTCAGCCCATCGCGCGGACGGTCTTGAGCACCTTCACCACGGTCCACTTGCCGGCGACCCGCTTGACCTCCAGGGTCTTGTAAACCGCCGCCAGGCGGTGGTGATAAGCGGTGTACTCGATGGTGCCGCCGTCGACGCTGTTGGGCCGGAAGGCGTGGACCTGGATCAACTCGGCAGGCTTACCGTCGCGGGCGCGGCTGCCCTGGTCCTCGTCGGCGATCTCCACGCACTGGCTCATCGGCAGCAGGCGCAGGCCTGGGCGGGCGAGGGCGGTCAGCAGTTTGCGCGGGGCGTCGCGGCGGTCGACGCGCAGGCATTGGGTCGGCTGGTCGGCCTCGGCCAGTTGCTGGGCGAACACCGCGGCGGCGAGCGCGTCGGGCACCGCGGCGACGCTGCCGTCGAACTTGTGTTTCTGTAGCGCGACTTCGGCCGCGTCCACCGGCGGCGCGGCGGCCGGGCGGTTGCGCAGGTTATGGATCATCGCCAGGCCGAGCACGATGGCGATACACAGCAGCAGGCCGACCTTGATGCGGAAGGCGCGTTTCTGCCCGGGCGTGCGGGTCTGGTCGATGCGCGACTCGAAACGGAACGGCGCGTGGCTGGGCTCCTCGGCGCGGGTGCTGTCGATCAGCCCGGCTTCGCGCAGCAGGTCGCGCGCGCGCAGCTGATCGCTGGAGCGCACCACCCACACCGCGGGACGCTCGGCGCCCGGTTCGCTGTACTTGAAACTGGAGCGGCGATTGCCCTTGTAGGAACGGTCGTTGGTGACGCGCACTTCGATGCCCGCGTCGCGCAACAACTGCGCCACGCCTTCGACGTTTTCCAGACGCGGACTGCTGAAAACCTGTCTCATGTCAGTCCTTCGCCGGTACGTTGGGGGCTGCGGCGGCGTCGTTGTTCCGATCCGCTGCCACGCGCGCATCCTTGTTTTGATCCGCTACGACGCGTACATCCTTGTTCTGATCCGCTACGACGCGCGCATCCTTGTTCTGATCCGCTACCACGCGGATCAGGCCCTCCTGCGCGCTGCTCGCGACCAGGCGGCCGTGGCGATCGAAGATCTGGCCGCGCGCCAGGCCGCGCGCGCCCTGCGCGCTGGGGCTGTCGATCGAATACAGCAGCCAGTCGTCGGCGCGGAACGGGCGGTGGAACCACAGCGCGTGATCGAGCGAGGCCATCTGCACGTTCGGCTGGTAATAGCTGATGCCGTGCGGAAAGGTCGCGGTGCCCAGCAGATGGAAATCCGAGGCGTAGGCGAGCAGGGCGCGATGCAGCTCCGGCGCGTCGCCGACCGGTTCGCTTAGGCGGAACCAGACTTGCTGATACGGCGGGCGCTTGGGCGGGTTGAGCTCGTCGCGCGGATAGACGTGGCGGAACTCGAACGGCCCTTGCCGCGACAGCCAACGCTGGACCTTGGTCGGCAAGGTCGCCATGACCTCGGCCGGCACCGCCGGTGCCGGGTCTATGTCTTCGGGCTTGGGCACTTCCGGCATCGACAGCTGATGCTCGCCGCCTTCCTGCGCTTCCTGAAACGAAGCGGCGAGGAAAAAGATCGGCTGGCCGTGCTGGATCGCGGTGACGCGGCGCACCGAGAAACTGCCGCCGTCGCGGGTGCGGTCGGCCTGGTAGACGAGCGGCGCTTCGATGTCGCCGGCCTTGAGGAAATAGGCGTGCAGCGAATGCGCATCGCGGGCGCTGTCGAGGGTGGCCTGCGCGGCCGACAGCGCCTGGCCGAGCACCTGCCCGCCGAACACGTACTTGGTGCCGATGTCGCGGCTCTGGCCGCGGAACAGATTGTCTTCCAGCCGTTCCAGCGACAGCAGTTCGATCAGTTCGGAAACGGGGGAACTCATGCGGCCGGGCCTGCGAAAAACGAGGCCGGCAGTATAGCGGAGGGCCGGCGCAGGCTCGGGCAGGCGCTAAAACGAAGGGCCCGCTGCCGGGCCCTTCGGGGTCATCTAGCCTTTGAGCAGGCCGACGGCGGCGCGCTCGGGCGGGCGTCGGAGAGATAGACCCCGAAGCCGGACACGCCTGCGATCAAGTTGCCCGAGCCGGACAGGAAGGCCACGCGCAGTCCGTCGGCGCTGATCGCGGTGAACGTGCCGTCCTCCGGCGCGCCGGTGATTCGGTGCGGCGACAGGAGCTTGGTGGCGCCGTTGCCGAGTTCGCGGCGGTAGATGCCGCCCCAGACGCTCGGGCCCGGCGCTGGCGAGCTATAAGCGAGGTAGCGGCCGTCGTCGCTGAGCGCCGGCCAGCGGCTGCTGTGCGGTGCGGGCGCGTTATTCGGGTTACGGGTGATCATGCTCAGCGTCAGGTTGTGCGTATCGCGCACGAACACTTGCTGGGTCAGGAGGGGCGCAGTATTGCCGGTCAGGTTGGGCGCGGCGCTGCGGAAGGCGACGAAGCGGCCATCGCCGCTGAGCGAGAAATAATCGTCGCCGACGCCCATGTCGGCGACCGCGCCGCTGTTGCTGCGGTCGATCAGCTGATTGGTCCCGGCGCGGAGATCGCGCAGATAGACGTGCGAAGTACCTGCTGGAACTTCCGGGTCGGCGACCATGTCGGCCGCGCTGCTGCGGAACACGACGTGGCGGCCGTCGGCGCTGATCCTCGGATACTGGGCGATGACCGGATTGCGATTGCGGTCGCGGCTGACCAGGACCATCTGGTCGAGCTGGATGTCGTAGACGTAGACATTGGTTATCGAGGCGGCGTGAGGCACCAGGTTCCTGGCATTGGACTCGAACGCGAGGTAGCGGCCGTCGGCGCTGAAGGAGGGATAGCCGCTGGTTCCGCCGGTGCCGTTGGCGCGCGGCTTGGTGACCCAGCGGACCCTGGCCGGATGGCCGACCGCGACTTGGCGGTCGACCAGATACAAGTCGGAGACATTGTGGGCAATGTCGCCGCTGTCGTTCGCCTGGTCGAGGTTGTCCGCCTCGGAGATGAAAGCGGCATAACGGCCGTCGCCGCTGAGCGCCGAACGGCCGTTGGAGCCGCCGGATGCGCCGTTGGGCGGTTGACCGTCCCAGGTGGTGCTGACCAGTTCGGTGCGCCGGCAGGCGATGTCGTAGACGAATACGTCGTGGCCGAAGAAACCGTCGCCACCCGGCGCCACGAAGCCGGAGGCACCGGAACTGAAGATCGCCCAGTTGCCGTCGGCGCTGAGCTGCGGGTGGTCGGCACCGAGCGCGTTGTTGGGCTGCTGGTAAGCGTGGCTGAGCAGTTTCAGCTCGGCTTGGGCGAACGCCGGTGCGACGGGCAGGGCGAAGGCGACCGCGGTCGCCACAGCGAGCATGGTTGAACGTGACATGCAGAGGTTTCCTTGATCCTTGGAGGTGAGCGCGTCGCCGCCGGGCCGGACGAGCCGGCAGGGAGCCGCGCGGGCCGTGCCGAGCAGCGGGTCCCGTCGGCACATGACAGTAGAGCAAGAACGCGTCGCTACGGTTGCGATTGGCGGCTCGTTCCTCTGCCGGATCTATGTGGGCCGGCGCTGCGGCTCAGGGGCTCAAGGCAGCCGTTGCAGCCCACAGGCGTCGAGCACTCGCGGCCACGGGAAACGCGGGCCGGGGTCGAGTTTGCGGCGCACCTGGCGCGTCGGGTCGTCGCTGGCCTCGACCTCGGTCGTGTCCAGGTCTTCGTGTCCGGCGATCAGGCGCAGCGAGGGCAGTTGCGCGCGCAGTGCCGCCAGCAAAGCCTGCAAGGCCTCGATCTGCTGCGGCGTATAGGCCTCGTCCATGGCCTGGCGGCGCGAATCCAGCCAGTTCGGATAACGCCCGGTGTTGACCAGCTCGATGCCGATCGAGCGTTCGTTGTAACCGCGGGTGTGGTGGGCGATGCGCTCCGGCGCAACGTAGCGCGAGACGGCGCCGTCGCGGTCGATGTAGTAGTGGCCGCTGTTGCCGGTGCCGGATTGCGGGTAGAGCACGCGTTCGCCGTACTCGCGCGCGGTCGCCAGGTCCGGCAGCTCGGTGCAGTGGATCACCACCAGATCGATCGTCGCGGGGTCGCGCGCCTGCAACCGCGCTTCGTAAGGCAGGGGGGCGAGGACGAGGTTCAGGGGCGGCATGAGGGCGGATGCTACCATTCGCCCTCACACGGAGCCCCCATGACCCTGCCGCCCGCCGACTCCGCGCTAGGAAAACTCATGGCCACGCTGCCGCGTCCGGGCCGCGTGGAATGGATCGGGATCCGCCCTGCGCGGGGCACCGCGATGCAGGCGCTCGACGAAGTCCTGGCCCAGGCCGGCGCCGGTCTGGCCGGCGATCGCTACAAGGGCAGCAGCGGCGAGCGCGGCATCACCCTGATCCAGGCCGAGCACCTGCCGGTGATCGCGGCCCTGGCCGGGCTGGACGCGGTCGAACCGGCGCGCTTGCGCCGCAACATCGTGGTTTCCGGGTTGCCGTTGATCGCCCTCAAGGGGCGGCGCTTCCGCATCGGCGAGGTTTTGCTCGAAGGCACCGAGTCCTGCGATCCGTGCTCGATGATGGAAGCCGCGCTCGGTCCCGGCGGTTTCAATGCGATGCGCGGCCACGGCGGCCTGTGCGCGCGCATTCTCGAAGGCGGCACGATCCGGCGCGGCGATGCGTTGATCGCGCTGGCCGATAGCGAAACGCCGGTCTCCGCCGTCGACGGCGACGCGGTTTGATTCTCACCACGATCTGAGCGCATGGCGACTTCCGGACACTGCATCCTTTCCCATGGCTTCGAAAGCGGCCCCGACGCGACCAAGGTCACCGCCCTGGCCGAGGTCGCGGCGCGTTACGGCTGGACCCACGAACGCCCGGACTACACCGACCTCGACGCCAATCGTGAGGTCAGCGAACTCGGCGACGTGCCGGCGCGCATGCAGCGCCTGCTCGCCCTGACCCGCGCCGCGGCCGCGCGCGGCCCGGTGCTGTTGGCCGGCTCCAGCCTCGGCGCCTACATCTCCGGATGGGTGTCGATGCAGGTGAAGCCGGCCGGCCTGTTTCTGATGGCGCCGCCGATCCGCATGGGCCACGCCGAACCGATGCAGGCCGCCGATGTACCGATCAGCATCATCCACGGCTGGGACGACGAATTGATCCCCGCCGCCGACGTCGTCGCCTGGGCCCAGCCGCGCCGTGCGCGCCTGCTGCTGGTCGACGACAGCCACCGGCTTTCGGCGCACGTCGAAGGCAGTGCGGAAGCCTTCGCGCGTCTGCTCGAACGAATCTGAGTAAGCACCACCATGAGTAAGTTTTACGCAAGCTGCGGCAAGGGCCTGGAATACCTGCTCGCCGACGAATTGATCGCGCTGGGCTGCCAGCGCGCGACCGCCGCGACCGCCGGCGTCAACGTCGAAGGCGAGTTGGCCGATGCGCAGCGCGCGGTGCTGTGGTCGCGCCTGGCCAGCCGGGTGCTGTGGCCGATCGCCGAATTCGACTGCCCCGACGAGCATGCCTTGTACGCCGGCGTGGCCGCATTGCCGTGGCCGGAGCACATGGAGAGCGTGCACACGCTCGCGGTCGATGCGCACGTCTCCGGCGAAGCCATCACCCATGCGCGTTACGCCGCGCAGCGGATCAAGGACGCGGTGGTCGACGTGATGCGTGCGCAAACCGGCGCGCGCCCCGACGTCGACACCGACGCCCCCGACCTGCGCCTGAATTTCGTCCTGCGCAAGGGGCGCGGCATCCTCTCGATCGATCTCGGCGGCGGCTCCCTGCATCGGCGCGGTTGGCGCCAGAAGCAGGGCGAGGCGCCGCTCAAGGAAAACCTCGCTGCAGCGGTGTTGCTGCGCGGCGGCTGGCCGAAGGTCTACGCCCAGGGCGGCAGCCTGTTCGACCCGATGTGCGGCAGCGGCACCTTGCTGATCGAAGGCGCGCTCATGGCCGCCGACGTCGCGCCGGGCCTGCTGCGCCATGGCGCCTTGCCGCCGACCCGCTGGCGCGGTTTCGACTTCGCCGGCTGGCGCGCGCTGTGCGACGACGCGCGCACGCGCGAAGCCGCCGGCCGCGCCGCCCTGCGTCCGGCCTTCGCCGGCAGCGACGTCGACCCGCATGCGATCCGCTCGGCGCGCGACAACGAGGTCATGGCCGAACTCGCCGGCGTGATCGCATGGAACGTGGCCGCGGTCGAATCCCTGCAGTCGTTGTCCTTGGCGCAAGCGCCTGCGCAGCCTGCCGAGCGTCATCCCCGCGAAGGCGGGGATCCGGGGCTGCATCGCGATGAGACTTTGGGTATCGAGAAAAGCGGGGCCGGGCAGGAGCGTGGCTTCGATGAAACCGCTGCGGCGGTTGCGTACTCTGCCACCCCAGTTGGACTGGTCGTCTGCAACCCGCCTTACGACGCGCGCCTGGCCGCCGACCCCGCGCTGTACCGCGCACTCGGCGAGGCGCTCAAGCGCCTGGTGCCGAGCTGGCGCGCGAGCCTGTTGTGCGGCGACGCCGCGCTGGCCCAGGCCACCGGTCTGCGTGCGGGCAAGAAGTACCAGATCTTCAACGGCGCGATCGAATGCGCGCTGATCGTCTGCGACCCGATCGCCCGCGTCGGCCATGCCGAACAGCGCGCCAAGGCCGAGGACGCCGCGCCGCAGCCTTTGTCGGAAGGCGCGCAGATGGTCGCCAACCGGCTGCGCAAGAACCTGCGCAAGCTCAAGTCCTGGCGCGAGCGCGAGGGGATCACCTGTTTCCGTGCCTACGACGCCGACCTGCCCGAGTACTCGGCGGCGATCGACGTCTACGCCAGCGACGAAGCCGAGCCGCGCACCTATCTGCACATCCAGGAATACGCCGCGCCGGCGGATATTCCCGAGGCCGACCAGCGTCGCCGCCGCAACGAGTTGTTCGCCGCCGCGCGCGAAGTGTTCGCGGTGCCGCGCGAACGCGTGGCGCTGAAGACCCGCAGCCGCGGCAAGGGCGGCAGCAAGTACGGTCAACTCGACCAGCGCGGCGAAGTGCTGGTCGTGCGCGAGGGCGCCGCGCGCCTGCGCGTGAACCCGTTCGATTATCTCGACACCGGCTTGTTCCTCGATCACCGTCCGATGCGCCTGCGCATCGCGGCCGAGGCGCGCGGCCGCCGTTTCCTCAATCTGTTCGGCTACACCGGCGCGGCGACCGTGCAGGCCGCGGTCGGCGGCGCCAACGAAACCACCACGGTCGACCTGTCGGCGACTTATCTGCAGTGGTGCGCCGACAACCTGCGCGAGAACGGCATGGGCGGGGCCCAGCACCGCCTGGTGCAGGCCGATGCGCTGGCCTGGCTGGAAGCCGACCGCAGCCGCTTCGACCTGATCTTCTGCGACCCGCCGACGTTCTCCAATTCCGCGCGCGCCGATGACTTCGACATCCAGCGTGAACACGTGCGCCTGCTGCGCGCCGCCGTCGCGCGCCTGGCCGATAACGGCGTGCTGTATTTTTCCAACAACTTCCGCCGCTTCCGCCTCGACACCGAGGCCGTCGCCCAGTTCGCGCAGTGCGAAGAAATCAGCGCCGAGACCATTCCGGCCGATTTCGCCCGCGATGCGCGCATCCATCGGTGCTGGCGAGTGGAACCGCGTTGATGCGGTTGTCGGTGGTCCTGATCGCAACAGGCGGACGCTCCGCTGTGGAGTTCCAGCCATGAAGCCGCATCGCAAAGTAGGTACCTGGACGTTTTTCCGCCAGTGGCTCAAGAACCCGCTGCGCGTGGCCGCGGTGGCGCCGTCCAGCGCCGAACTGGCCGCGGCGATGATCGCCGAGCTGCCCGACGACGTCACCCGCGTGATCGAGCTCGGCGGCGGCACCGGCGCGATCACCCGCGCCTTGCTCGAGGCCGGCATTCGCGACGAAGACCTGCTGGTGCTGGAACTCAACGAAGAGTTGCACGCGCATCTGCATCTGCGCTTCCCGCGTGTGCCGGTGCTGCTGGGCGATGCGCGCGAGCTGCCGCAGCTCGCGCGCGGGCACGGTTACCTCGAACAGGGGCCGGCCGATGCGATCGTGTCGGGGCTCGGCCTGTTGACGATGCCGCACCCGCTGCAGCGCGACATTCTCAAGGCGGCGTTCGCCTGTCTCAAGGACGACGGCGTGTTCGTGCAGTTCACCTACGGCCCGGCCGCGCCGGTGGCCGATGCGGTCGCCCGCGCGCTGTCCCTGCAGGTGCGCCGCGGCGACTTCGTGCTGCGCAACGTGCCGCCGGCGACGGTGTTCGTGTACTCGCGTATCCGGGGCTGAGCGGCAGATCCGGGGTAGGAGAGGCGAGAACTGCGACCGTGCCGCCACGACTTCGCGGCGTTTTCTGGCCGTAGCCCCTGTAGGAGCGGCGTAAGCCGCGACCGCGTTGCTTACTGTTGCGGCGTTTGATGCCGCAGAGCGGTGAAGCAACATCAAGATCTAAAGCTTCCGTCCGCTGACGCGGCCGGGTTACTTTCTTTTGCTAAGCCCAAAAGTCCGTCTGGATTCCCTTCGGTCAAAGGTAACCAAAGAAAAGGGCTCTCCTTGCAAGGGCACAAGCCACGAGTGCGATGTTGTCGCCGGGATTTTTCGATAGGACATCCTTGTCCTATCGAAAAACGGCGCACGTCCTGTGCGCCGCCCTCCGGGTCTTCAGGTGTTCTCGCGAGTTCGGCATCGCGCCAAGCTCATACGGCAACGGCAACGGCAACGGCAACGGCAACGGCAACGGTTGCCATGCTCTTAGGGTAGGAGCGGCGCAAGCCGCGACCGCGCAACCACGATTGCCCGCGCTGGCAGCCGTAGATTCGCGGTCGCGGCTTGTGCCGCTCCTACCCCTTGAACCGTCATAGATGCAGGGCTGCTGTTGCTGTGCGCAGCCGAGCACTCGCAAAGGCACGAGAAGACCCGGAGGGCGGCGCGCAGGGATGCGCGCCGTTTTTCATCGGGACAAGGATGTCCCGTATGAAAAATCCCCGCGTATGCACCGAACGCACGGGCCCGTGATTCAAAGAAAAGCAACTTCTTTGGTTACCTTTGACCGAAGGGAATCCAGACGGACTTTTGTTGCTTTAGACAAAAGAAAGTTACCCGCCGCTTTAGTGGCGGAAGCTTTTGGCGTTTGATTTAGATATTGATCTTGCTTGAGCGATACGCCGCGAGGCCGAAACAGCGCCGTCGCGGCTCGCGCCGCTCCTACCCCGGCGAAAGCATGCCGCTTCGATCGATGACGACGGCGATGCCATCGCTGCGCATCCCGCGGTCGCGGCTTGTAACCGAAGGACACCCAGTAGGACGCCGCTTCTATCCTGGGCCTGCACCCAATATCGTTCTAAATTTGTAACTGATGTTTGCAGTTTAGTCTGTATTGTTCCATGTTTGCGGTGTCATCCTAGCGCCCATCGCCAATACGGCGCCCCGTCAGGAGATACCCATGGCCACCGCCACCCACACCGCTTACGCCCGCGTCGGCCGCAAATTGCGCGGCCAGGCGACTTCCGACGGCGCCGGCGTCCGCCTGACCCGGGTCATCGGCGGCCCGCAGCTGCCCGACCTGGATCCCTTCCTGCTGCTCGACGAATTCGGCACCGACCGTCCCGAGGATTACCTCGCCGGTTTCCCGGAGCATCCGCACCGCGGTTTCGAAACCGTCACCTACATGCTCGACGGGCGCATGCGCCACCGCGACAACCACGGCAACGAAGGCGTGCTCGTGCCCGGCAGCGTGCAGTGGATGACGGCTGGCCGCGGCTTGGTGCATTCGGAAATGCCGGAGCAGGAGGCCGGGCGCATGCGCGGGTTCCAACTGTGGGTGAACCTGCCGGCGCGCGAGAAGATGACCGAGCCCAAGTATCAGGAGTTCGCGCCGGATCGCATCGTGCAACTGCGTCCGGCCGACGGCGTCGAAGTGAAGCTGATTGCCGGCCGCGTCGGCGGGGTCAGCGGCCCGATCGCGCAACCCGCGACCGATCCGGTGTATCTCGACATCGCCCTCGACGCCGATGCGCAGTGGGAGTACGAATTGCCCGAAGGCCACAACGCCTTCGTCTATGTCTACGAAGGCGGCATCGCCGTCGGCGACGGCGAGGATGCGCGCGAGATCGATGCGCAGGACTTGGCCGTGCTGTCCGGCGGCCACTTGCTCAAGTTGCGCGATGGCGGCCGCGGCAGCCGTCTGATCGTCGTCGCCGGGCGCCCGCTGCGCGAGCCGGTCGCGCGTTACGGCCCGTTCGTGATGAACACCAAGCAGGAAGTGATGCAGGCTTTCGTCGATTTCCAGGAAGGCAAGTTCTGACGAAGCATGGCCGTCGTTACGCACCGAAGGGCCACGCGCGAGCGTGGCCTTTCGTTTTCGCGCTGCCGGACAGGCGTCGGGTGTCGTCGAAATACGCCGCAACGGCGCGATGTATCAGAATCGATCTGGCCGCAGTGCGGCGGCATGCGCGTTATCTGTCAACGGAACGCATCATCGCTGCAAGCCCGCGGCGACGGGCGAAGACACGTGCGTCGCTGCGCAAAGCCGCGGCGCACGTCCGACAAGGAGCTCAGTCATGGCCACCAGAATCGATCCCAAGCAATTCACCATCGTCGCTACCTTCGTATCCGCCGGTGTCGCCGCCGGTGCGGGAGGCTTCGTCATCGTCGGCGGCAAGCTCAAGAAAGTGCCGCCGCGCGGCATCAAGCAGTTGCAGGCGGCGTATCAGATGCTCGAAGCCGCCGAAGGCGCCGGCAATGCCCGCCTGGCCGCGCAACTGCAGCAGCTCGCGATCGATGTCGCCGAGCAGGCGGTGAATCAGAAAGTCGCACGCTGATCGCAGCGACGGACGATTGCCTCGAAAAGAAAAAGCCGCGTCTTTCGACGCGGCTTTTCGTTACTGCATGAGCGGGCGGCTCAGTCCTTGCCGAGCCAGCGGTACACCGCGCCGCCGAGCAGGCCGCCGACGATCGGCGCCACCCAGAACAGCCACAGCTGGCTGATCGCGGCGCTGCCGGCGAACAGGGCCACGCCGGTCGAACGCGCCGGGTTCACCGAAGTGTTGGTGACCGGGATGCTGATCAGGTGGATCAGGGTCAGGCCCAGGCCGATCGCGATTGGGGCGAAGCCGGCCGGTGCGTTCTTGTGGGTGGCGCCGAGGATGATGATCAGGAACATCGCGGTCATGATCACTTCGGTCAGCAGGGCGGCGTGCATCGAGTAGCCGCCCGGCGACATCAGGTCGAAGCCGTTGCTGGCGAAGGTGCCGGCCGCGTTCGGGTCGTGGACGAAGCTGGGGCTGCCGCTGGCGATCTGCCACAGGATGAAACCGGCGAGCAGGCCGCCGAGCACCTGCGCGACGATGTAGGGGATCAGATCCTTGGCTGCGAAACGGCCGCCGGCCCACAGGCCGAAGCTCACCGCCGGATTGAAGTGGCCGCCGGAAATATGGCCGAGGGCGTAGGCGCCGGTCAGCACGGTCAGGCCGAAGGCCAGCGAGACGCCTAGCAGGCCGATGCCGAGCGGGTTGCCGTCGCCGCCGAAATTCGCTGCGAGCACGGCGCTGCCGCAACCGCCGAGCACCAGCCAGAACGTACCGATGAACTCCGCACCGAGTCGCTTGATCATGATCGTCTTCCTTTTGAGTTATGGGCTTGCATACGGCCCAGGGTCGGACGAACGCCCTGTTCAGCCAGGGAACGATACGCCACGACCCCATTCAGCCAGGCCGATTCTCATGCTGGCTGACAACTCAAAAATGCGCAACTCGTCACAAAACGGTCGCGGGGCCAGCAAACCGCGACCGCAGTCAAATCGGCTCGGAAAACAGACCCCGCGACGTGCTATTTAGTGCTGCTCAGTCGCGTCGAGGGAAATCGCAGGCCCTCGGTCTGGCCGATGACCTCCCGCAGTTGCTCGGGCGACGTCGCCTGCATCCAGATATGCGCATGCTTGCCGTTGCCGATATCGAGCAAGGTTTCGCGCACCTGGATGTTGGGCTTGCCGGCGAGTTCGCCGCGGTACCAATGCATGGCCTTGCCGTCGATCGTGCTGGCTTCGGCGCGATCGCTGCGCTTGGGCTCGAACGGCGACTTGGAGGCTATGTAGAGGCCGAAGGCTTCCGACTGGTCGGCACGCAGTGCGCGACAGAAGTCGGAATCGGCGCCGGCACGGTGTTCCCAGTGCAGGCCCGAATCGGCCGGTAGAAACGGACAGGCGCCTGAAGCGGCGGGTTCTTGCGCAGACGCACACACGACGAACACCAACGCCAGCCACGGCAATGCGTGCTGGCTCTTTACCCTTGACTTCACGATCGTCCCCCTGGAACCCGATTAGGTCAAAACGGTGCTGGAGCCTTTCAGCCCTGTGACCATAGTCCACTTCGGAGGCGTTGACAAACGTTACGTCATCGTTCAGGTAGAGGAATAAATTCGTGCTCGCCGGCGATCTCGCCGAATCGTCCCTCGGCCCAATCCAGCTTGGCCTGTTCGATCCGCTCACGCGAACTTGAGACGAAGTTCCACCACAGGTGGCGCGGCCCATCCAGCGGTTCGCCGCCCAGCAGCATGGCCTTGAGCGGGGTCTTGGCGCGCAGGCGCGGGCGGGTGCCGGGGTCGAGCACGACCAGGTGCCGCGCCGGCAGGTCGGCGCCGTCGAGCTGGGCCTCGCCTTCGAGCAGGTAGAGCGCGCGCTCGGCGTGGCTGTCCTCGAGGTCGAGCTCGGCGCCGGGGTCGAGGTCGATGGCGACGTAGAGGGTGTCGGCGAACACCCGCACCGGCGACTCCTCGCCGAAGCCGCGCCCGGCGACGATGCGCAGCCAGGCGCCGTCGCGGCGCTGCTGCGGCAGGGTCGCGGCCGGATGGTGGTGGAAGGCCGGCGCGGTCTCCTCGAACGAGCGCGGCAGCGCCACCCAGGTCTGCATGCCGTGCAGCGGGTGGCCGCTGGCGCGCGGCGCCTGTGGGGTGCGTTCGGAATGGGCGATGCCGCGGCCGGCGGTCATCCAGTTGACGTCGCCCGGGTTGATGTCCTGGACGCTGCCCAGGGTGTCGCGATGGCCGATCGAGCCGGCCCAGAGAAAAGTCACCGTGGCCAGGCCGATATGCGGGTGCGGGCGCACGTCGATGCCCTGGCCGGGCTCGAACACGGCCGGGCCGATGTGGTCGACGAACACGAAGGGGCCGACCGACCGCGCCTGGATGCTCGGCACGGCGCGGCGGACTTCGAACCCGCCCAGGTCGTGGACGCGCGGGGCGACGATCGTGGTCATGGCACGGACTCCTGCAGGGGTATGCCGGCAGGTTCGCATGTCTTTTATGCAATCAGGCGCACGGCACTGAAACTCGGTGTTGCACGAAAGAGGCTGGGAATCGCGCTCGCCTCAGCGCGCCTTGCGGTTATTCGGCGTCGACCTTGAGCGTCGCATTCGGCGGTTCGGCGAAATCCAGGCCCTGCACCTCGATGCGCCAGCCGCCGGCGCTTTTGCGCGCATCGCTGACGGTGTTGAAGCTGAGCGCCGACTTCGCGCCGTCGGCGCCGGTCCACTCGAACTCCAGCACGGCATCGCCGGCCCAGACGCATTGCACCTTCGGCGGGCAACGCGAGTCGGCGCTGATCGCGACGAAGCGCAACTGCGAACGGTCGGGCAGGCTGGCCGACTCGCCGCGCGCCAGGCTGAAGGCCTGGCCAGGCGTTGCGGTCTTCGATGCAGGGGCGTTCTGGCCGGCATGGGCGCAGGCGGTCAGGGCGAGTACGCCGCTCAACAGCGCGGCGGCGAGCGGGGCGGCGGGGAGCGAGGGACGCATCGGCGACTCCGTTGAATCACAGGGCGGTCCGGCGGAACCGCGGTCGAGCCAGTCTAGGCCGCCGCGGGCGGGCGCCCAAGCGAGCGGCGTCACCGATCCCGGGTTTGCTCGAAGCTCGCCCGTCCCTGCGCGTCGATGCGCACGACCATGCGGCGGTCGAATTCGGTTTCCGGCATCGGCGCGACGTCGCAGGCGCACAAGGCGGCGGCGATCGCGGGTGCGGTGTTGCTGTGGCCGACCACCAGCACCGTGCCGTCGCGATGATCGCGGCGCAGGGTCGCGGCGAACTCGGCCGCGGCCTGTTTGGCGTCGTATCGCGTCATCGTGAGCCCGTGCGCGCGCGCGGTCGGTTCGCCGGTCTGTCGGGTGCGGCGGTACTCGGTGGCATAGACCGCGCGCATCGGCGCTTGAGCCAATGAAGCGGCGAGGCGTTCGGCGCGCGCCTGTCCGGCTTCGTTGAGCGAGGGGTCGCGCGGATCGTCGGTACTCTTCTCGGCGTGACGCACGATCACATAGGTGAGCGGCGCTTCGGCTTCGGTCGGACGGGTGGCGCAGCCGCCGAGCGCGAGGTTCAGGGCGAGGGCGGCGGTGCAGGTGATCGGGCGCATGGCGTGTCCTCGCTGGGATTCAATCGCGGAGCAGGTCGGCGCCGGCCTGGGCGATCGCGCCGTCCTGCGCCGCTTGCGCGCCGGATACGCCGATGCCGCCGATGACCTGTTCGCCGAGCAGCAAGCGTACGCCGCCTTCGATCGGAGTGATGCCGGGCAGGCCGAGCACGACCATGTTGCCGTTGCCGAGCAGTTTCTGATGGAACGCGGTGTCGCGGCGATAGTTGGCCGCGTGCACGGCCTTGCCGATGGCGACTTCGACGCTGGAGTTCGGGCTGCCGTCCATGCGCTGGAAATGCAGCAGGCGGCCGGCCTCGTCGACGATCGCGATGGCGACGTTGAGGCCGTCGGCGCGCGCCTTGTCCTCGGCCGCCGCGGCGATTCGCTTGGCCGCGGCTAGGTTGAGCACGCTGCGCTGCGTCAGTTGCGTCTTCAGCGGCGGTGCCGCAGCGGCTGGAGTGGCGAGGACGAGCAGAAGCGGGGCGAGCAGAAGCGGGAGGCGGGGCATGGGATGCTCGGGCCTGGAGGGTAGGCGGAGCGTAAGAGGCGCGCGGGTGTTGCGGGAGTGTCTTTTGTACTGGCGCGGGTTGGGCGCTGGAGGTGTTCTCGCTGTGTTTGCTTGGAAGAGCTAAGGCCAAAGCAAATCCCCTCTGGCCCCCTCTGCAAAGGGGGAACTCGACGGGTAAGGATGCAGTGCTGCGGCGTTTCGGGTGCTATCGGCAAGCTTCGCTGCTCGGCAGGCGCCTTGGCGCTTCGACAGGCCAACGAAGGAAGCGGCTCTTCCAGAAACACGAGAAGCAGTTCCCCCCTTTGCAAAGGGGGGCTAGGGGGGATTTGCTTTAGCCTGCGGCTCTCCCAAAAACCGGCGGAGAGCCATCTTCCAGGCGGAGCCCACGCCCGCTCAGTGCTTCTTGTCGAGCAGCATCAACAAACCCTTCGCCGCCGCCAGGCGCGCCGGCGCGTCCGGCAGGTCCAACTTGAGCCTGAGTTTGTCCGGGCCGTCCATCTGGTATAGCTTCGGTTGCCCCTGGATCAGTTTGATCACCGACATCGGGTCGACGTTCGGGCGCTCGACGAATTGCAGGCGGCCGCCCTTTTCGCCGAGGTCGAGTTTGCGGATGCCGAGGTCGGTCGCGACCAGCTTGAGTTCGGCGACCGCGAACAAATGCTTGGCCGCATCCGGCAGCAGGCCGAAGCGGTCGATCATCTCGACCTGCAACTCGCGCAGTTCCTCGTCGCTGCGTGCGCCGCTGACGCGCTTGTACAGGGTCAGGCGGGTGTGCACGTCGGGCAGGTAGTCGTCCGGAATCAGGGCCGGTATATGCAGTTCGACTTCAGCGCCGCGCGCATCGGTCGAGTCGACGTCGGGCAGCTTGCCCTGGCGGATCGAACGCACCGCGCGTTCGAGCAGCTCGGTGTAGAGGCTGAAACCGACCTCGGCCATCTGCCCGCTCTGGTCCTCGCCGAGCAATTCGCCGGCGCCGCGGATTTCCAGGTCGTGGGTGGCCAGGGTGAAGCCGGCGCCGAGTTCGTCCATCGAGGCGATCGCTTCCAAACGCTTTTGCGCATCCGGGGTGATCGAGCGCTTGTCCGGAATCACCAGATACGCGTAGGCGCGGTGGTGAGAACGGCCGACCCGGCCGCGCAACTGGTGCAACTGCGCCAGGCCGAACTTGTCGGCGCGGTTCATGATGATGGTGTTGGCGTTCGGGATGTCGATGCCCGACTCGATGATGGTCGTGCACAGCAGGACATTGAAGCGCTGCTTGTGGAAGTCGAGCATCACGCTTTCGAGTTCGCGCTCGGCCATCTGGCCGTGGGCGACGCCGATGCGCGCCTCCGGCACCAGTTCTTCCAGCTGGCGCTTCATGCGGCCGATGCTCTCGACGTCGTTGTGCAGGAAATACACCTGGCCGCCGCGCGCGAGTTCGCGCTGGAACGCCTCGCGCAGCTGCATGTCGTCCCAGGGCACGACGAAGGTCTGCACCGCCAGGCGATGCGCCGGCGGGGTCGCGATGATGCTCAGGTCGCGCAGCCCGGCCATGGCCATGTTGAGGGTGCGCGGAATCGGCGTAGCGGTCAGGGTGAGCAAATGCACGTTGGCGCGCAGCGCCTTCAGCGCCTCCTTCTGGCGTACGCCGAAACGCTGCTCTTCGTCGACGATGACCACGCCGAGGTCCTTGAAGCGCACGTCGGGCTGCAGCAGGCGATGGGTGCCGACCACGACGTCGATCTTGCCCTCGCTGACTTTCTCCAGTTCGGCCTTGATCTCCTTGGTGCTCTTGAAGCGCGACAACACTTCGACCTTCAACGGCCAATCGGCGAAGCGGTCGCGCATGGTGCGGTAGTGCTGCTCGGCGAGCAGGGTGGTCGGCACCAGCACCGCGACCTGCTTGCCGGCGGTCGCGGCGACGAAGGCCGCGCGCACCGCGACTTCGGTTTTGCCGAAGCCGACGTCGCCGCAGACCACGCGGTCCATCGGCTGGCTGCTGCTGAGGTCGCGGATCACCGCCTCGATCGCCGAATGCTGGTCCGGGGTTTCCTCGAACGGGAAGCCGGCCGCGAACGGCTCGTACATCGAGCGGTCGACATCGAGCGCCAGGCCGGCGCGGGCCTGGCGCTTGGCCTGGATCTCGAGCAATTCGGCGGCGACGTCGCGGACTTTCTCGGCGGCCTTGCGCTTGGCCTTGGTCCATTGCTCGCCGCCGAGCGAGTGCAGCGGCGCGGTTTCGACCGAGGCGCCGGAGTAGCGGCTGATCAGGTGCAGTTGCGCGACCGGCACGTACAGCCGGTCGCCCTTGGCGTATTCGATTTCGAGGTATTCGCCGGGCTGGCCGCCGGCTTCGAGCACGATCAGGCCACGGTAACGGCCGACGCCGTGGTCCTCGTGCACGATCGGCGCGCCTTCGGACAACTCGCCGAGGTCGCGGATGATCGCTTCGGGTTCGCGGCCGACGCGCTTGCGCCGGCGCGGCTGCGCGGCGCGTTCGGGAAACAGCTGGCGTTCGGTGAGGACCGCCAGCGGCGGTTCGACCACGGCGAAACCGTCGTCGAACGGCGCCACCGCGATGGCGAAGCGGCTCGGCGAGGCGCCGTTGGCGAACGCGTTCCAGTCGGCGACCACGTCCGGCTTCAAGCCCGCGGCCTGCAACACTTCGAGCAGGGCCTCGCGGCGGCCGGCGGTGTCGGAGGCGATCAGCACGCGGCCGGGATAGCTGGCCAGGAACGACTTCAGCGCTTCGGCGGGAGCGGCGTCGCGCGCCGCGACCGGCAGGGTCGGCGCCGGCTGTTCGCCGAGCGCGAGCGCCTTGGCGCGTTGCGGATGCTGTTCGCCGCACAACTCGATGCGCGGGCCTTCATTGAGCTTTTCGCGCAGGCCGACCGGGGTCAGGTAGAGCGTGTCGGGCGGCAGCAGCGGGCGTTCGAGATCGTGCCGGCGCTGCTCGTAGCGTTCGCCGGTCTGGGCCCAGAACGCGTCGGCGGCGTCGAGCGCGCCGTCGGCGATCACCGGCAGCACGCGTTCGTCGAGGTAGTCGAACAGGGTCGCGGTCTGCTCGAAGAACAACGGCAGGTAGTACTCGATGCCCGAGGGCGCGATGCCCGACTTGAGATCCTGGTACAGCGCGCTGCGCCGGGTGTCGAGGTCGAAACGTTCGCGCAGCGCATCGAGCGCGCGCTTGAGCGAGGCATCGTCGAGCGGCACTTCGCGGCCCGGCAACAGCCGCACCGCATCGATCTTGTCGAGCGAGCGTTGCGACTCGGGATCGAAAGCGCGGATGGTCTCGATCTCGTCGTCGAGCAACTCGACCCGGAACGGCGAGTCGGCGCCCATCGGATAGACGTCGAGCAGGCCGCCGCGCACGGCGAAATCGCCCGGGTCCAATACTTGCGGCACGTGCCGGTAACCGGCCGATTCGAGCCGGCGCTTTTCCGCGTCCAGGTCGAGGCGTTGGCCGACCGCGACGTCGAAGCTGCCGCCGACCACGTGGCGCAGCGGTGCGAGCCGTTGCAACAGCGTCTGCACCGGCACCACGACGATGCCGCGCTTGAGCGTCGGCAGGCGATGCAAGGCCGCCAGACGCTGCGAGACGATGTCCGGGTGCGGACTGAACAGATCGTAGGGCAGGGTTTCCCAGTCCGGGAACGGCAGTACCGGCATGGCGCCGTCGCCGGCGCCGTCGCGGCCGAGCAGGGTGCGCAGATCGGATTCGAGCTGGTGCGCGCCGTGGTTATCGCGCGCGATCGCGAGCAGGGGGCCGTCGTGTTCGGCGGCGGCGCGGGCGATCGCCCAGGCCAGGGCGGAAGGCGAGGCCGGCGCACGCCACCAGGCGCGCTGCTGGCCGATCTTGGGCAGCAGGGACACGGGAGAGGGAGATGATTTCATGGAGTCGGCTAGTTTAGTGGATCGGCCGCGGCTGCCGGGCGCGCAGTTGCGCGCTTTGCGCCGGCGATCTGTGCGAGCTTGTTTTTCTGCGCGATCGGTGTCGCTGCGCGGGGTTTACGTCGGCCGAGTGGATGACGAGCGAGACGATGCGATCAGCCGCAGGCGCGGCTGCGGTTGCCGCTATCGAGGGCTGTGCCGTTTCCGGCCGTTGGCTCAGCCTGGTATGCGATCAGGGCCCGTGCGGCGAACGAATCGACCGCCGCAGGCGCGGACGATCGCCGGGACGACGAAATGGCGCGCCGGGCGCACGACGCCGGCGGTGTGGTCGGACAGCCCTATGGCGCTCAGGGTTCGTTGCTGTCGTCGGTCGGGTTGTCGCCGATCTTGCGTACGCCGGCCTGCTGCTCGGCCGCGCGTGCGGCCTTCGAGCGCAGATCCAGCACCACCCGGATCAGGCCCGGCGAATCCTGCTGGAACTCGCGCTCGAAGCCGAGCGACTGCGCCAGCGACAGCATCGGGGTGTTGTGCTCGAACACCTCGCCGTACAGGCGATGCACCTTCTTGCCGCGCGCCCATTTGACCAGGCGCGTCATCAGATAGCGGCCCAGGCCCATGTTGGCTATGTAACGGCTGACCAGGATCGCGAACTCGGCGTCGTGGCTGCGCTCGTCGATGGCGACGCGGGCGACCGCGCCGACCAGAGCTTCGCCGGGAGGCAAGGGTTCGGCCGCGACCAGGGCGAACTCGGTGCGCGGATCGATCCGAGTGAAGCGCTCGGCCATTTCCGGCGTGAGTTCTTTCAGCGCGTAGAGGAATCGCTGCCGCACCTCGTCGGGTTGCAGCAGGGTAAAGCCCGCTCGCAAGGGCTCGGCATCTTCCGGACGCACCGGACGAATCAGTACTTCGCGTCCGTTGGGAAGACGCTGGCGTTCATGCCAGGGCGGCAAACGTTCACGCGTGGCCATGGTCGGATATTGGCACATTGTGACGGACTTCGCCCTTCATCTTTAGGCTAGGTAGACGCCGGTCCGACCGGCGGCATGCCCTGGCCCGCAATTCCACGGTCGAGAGGCGAAAGGCGGGGCCCTCGCGACAATGTGCCTGAGGTTACTTTTTCTTGACGCAGTCCATGCATGAAATGAGAATTGCTCGCATCATGCCGCCGACTCGCCGGCCTGACAACCGCCCCTGAGGCCAGCCAGACGCCCGCGCCGTTTCATGCCGCCGGGCTCAGCCAGATGCCCTCCTGCCGCCGCCCCCGACCGGACGATGCCTCGCCCGTGTCTGCGGCCGTGTCGCGCCTGTGCGCAGGCGGCCGGGGCGCCGCCGATCTCTTCGCCCAGCTTCGGACTACCCCTGATGACGTTTTCGCATTCGCCGCGCCCGCTTCCGCCTCGTCCGCACCGTCTCGCCCGGGGGCTGCTGGTCGCGCTGACCGCACTGACCGCGGGCACGGCCTTCGCCGACGACGCCGAGCGCGAGGCCAAGCGCCTGGACTCGGTGGTCGTGGTCGCCGACCGTGCCACCACTGCGACCAAGACCGATACGCGTCTGATCGAAACCCCGCAGGCGATCAGCGTGATCACCGCCGAACAGGCCGCCGACCGCGGCGTGCAGAACCTGCAGGAGACGCTGCGCTATTCCGCCGGCGCCTACAGCGAGGCCTACGGCCTGGACACGCGCAGCGACGGCTCGCTGGTGCGCGGCTTCTCGCCGGTGTCCTTCCTCGACGGCATGACCCGGCAGATCGGCTCCAGCCTGGTGCCGCGTCCGGAGGTCTACACGATGGAACGCGCCGAGCTGCTGCGCGGGCCCTCGTCGATGCTGTACGGTGCCGGCGGTTCCGGCGGCGTCTTCAACCTCGTCAGCAAGCGCCCGCAGTTCCAGAGCGCAGGCGAAATCGGCCTGAGCTACGGCACCCACCAGCGCAGGCAGTTGCAGTTCGACCTGACCGGCCCGCTCAACGAGGCCGGCACCGTTGCCGGCCGCATCGTCGGCGTGGCGCGCGACGCGCAGCAACAGGCCGACCGCATGCCCGACGACCGCCTGGTGCTGGCGCCTTCCTTGACCTGGCGCATTTCCGACGCGACCCAGTTGACCTTCCTTGGCCTGCTGCAGAAGGACGAGAGCGGATCGAGCCAACAGTTCCTGCCGGTGGTCGCGACCTTGCGCGCGGCGCCGGGCCGGCGCCTGCCGAACCATCGCCTGCTCGGCGAGCCCGATGCCGATCGCCTCGACAGCCGCCAGGCCAGTGCCACCGTGTTGCTCGAGCACGCCTTCTCCGATGCGCTGCGCTTCAACAGCAGCCTGCGCTACGCCAAGTCGCGCACCGACTTCACCGAGATCTATCCGGACGTCTACTCCAATCCGGCCAATCCCTTCATCGACGCGGAAGGACGGGTGCTGCCGCGCTCGGCCTACATCAGCAATCCGCGTATCGACACGCTGACGGCCGACAACAACGTCCAGGTCGATTTCGCTACCGGCGCCTTGCGCCATACCGTGCTCGCCGGCGTCGACTACCTGCGCTTCCGCCAGACCGCGATGACCGGCTTCGGCGCGACCACGCCGATCGACGCCTATGCGCCGGTCTACGGGAACTACGTGCTGCCCGGACTTGCGCCGCAGCCGCGTCAGGACCAGACCCAGGTCGGCGTCTACGTGCAGGACCAGATCCGCTGGGGCGAACGCGTCACGGCCGTGCTCGGCGCGCGCCGCGACCGTGCCCGCACCCAGGTCGGCGATCAGCCGCGCATCGAGGATTACGCCACCAGCTACCGCGCCGGCGCGATCGTCGATGCCGGCCGCGGCTTCTCGCCGTACTTGAGCTACAGCGAGTCGTTCCTGCCGATCGGCAGCCTGGATTTCTTCAGCCAGCCGTTCAAGCCGCAGGAAGGGCGCCAATACGAGATGGGCGTGAAATGGCAGCCGCGCGAGCAGACCCTGGTGACCCTGGCGGTGTACGACATCCGCGAAAAGAACCGCCAGACCAACGACCCGCAGAACGTGCTCAACTCGGTGCAGACTGGCGAGGTCGGTTCCAAGGGCGTCGAGCTCGAGGCCAGTCACACCCTGGGCAACGATTTCTACGTCACCGCGAGTTACAGCTATAACGAAGCCGAAGTGACGCGCAGCAACTTCGCCCCCGAGATCGACCGCCAGCTCGCCGACGTGCCGAAGGAACTCGCTTCGGTCTGGGGCGTGAAGCAGTTCGACTGGGGCGACAGCGGCCGCATCCGCCTGGGCGCCGGCGTGCGCCACGTCGGCTCGACCCTGTCGATCGGCGGCAACGGCAGCCTGCGCACGCCGGGCTACACCCTGGCCGATGCGCTGGTCTCCTTCGACCTGCCGCAGTGGTCGTTCACGCTCAACCTCACCAACCTGGCCGACAAGCAGTACTACGCACCGTGCCGGGCATTCGGCGACTGCTTCGCCGGCAACGGCCGCAACGTCACCGGCACGGTGACCTACCGGTTCTGAACCCCCGGGCCGGTTCTGATTCTTGGCCGCGCGACCGCCAGGGTCGCGCGTTGGAGCGGCTTCCCCGCGAAGGCGGGGAGACCGCGCCCCGTCCCGCCGCAGGCGCGGGCCGAGGGCGACGAGGCAGGCCCGAACCGCGGCGCAGCGGCTTCGATGAGCCGGTTGCGGCCTCGCATCGGCCTTAATCGGCAATGTTAGACTTCGCCGCTGAACCTCAAGGAGCAACGTTGTCATGGCCGGTGGTGGCGATTCGACCCGCGCAATTCTGTTCGCACTTGGTGCCAATTTCGCCATCGCGGTATCCAAGGGCGTGGCGGCGTACTTCACCGGTTCCAGCGCCATGCTGGCCGAAACCGTGCACTCCCTGGCCGACTGCGGCAACCAGGGCCTGCTGATCCTGGGCCTGAAGCAATCCAAGCGGCCGCCGTCGCCGGACTATCCGCTCGGCTACGGCAAGGCCATCTATTTCTGGTCGTTCCTGGTCGCGGTGATGTTGTTCACCGTCGGCGGCATGTTCTCGCTGTACGAGGGCATCCACAAACTGCAGCACCCCGAACCGCTCAAGCAGTGGTGGTGGGCGGCCGGCGTGCTGACCTTCGGCATCGTCGCCGAGGCGGTATCGATGCGAGCCTGCCTGCAGGAAGTCGCCAAGGCCCGCGGCCAACGTTCGTTGTGGCAGTGGTTCCGCGAGAGCCGTCAGGCCGAACTGGTGGTGATCTTCGGCGAAGACCTGGCGGCGTTGCTCGGTCTGGTGGTGGCGCTCGGCGCGGTGCTGCTCGCGGTGGCGACCGGCAACCCGATCTGGGACGCCATCGGTACCATCTGCATCGGCGCGTTGTTGATCATCGTCGCGGTGTTCGTGGCGATCGAGGTCAAGGCGATGTTGATCGGCCAGAGCGTCGATCCGCAGCGCCAACAGCAGATCCGCGAGTTCCTCGACGGCCGCCCGGAAATCGCCCGCGTGATCAGCCTGATCACCTTGCAGCTCGGCAACGAGGTGATGGTTTCGGTGCAGGCGCAGATGCGCGAAGAGCAGAGCGTGGCGGCCCTGACCGACCAGATCAACACGGTCGAGAGGGCGATGAAGCAGGCCTTCCCGGAAGTGCGCTGGAGCTTCTTCGAGCCGGATTCGAAGTCCGGCGACTGAGCCGGCGGCAACCGCACGAGGCCGTGCCGGGACGATCACGATCAAGCCGGAAGCGTTCGCGCTTCCGGCTTTTTCTTGGCCGCGATCTTCGCCGTGGCCGTTCTCGGCGATACTCTGCGCAGGCGAGGCAGTCTAGGGACGGCAGGCAGGCGATGAAGACGGGAACCGCGGTTCTGTTGTCGATGGCGATCGTGATCGCCGGCATCGCCGCGACCGCCGGCGTGGGTTACGCGGTGTATCGCAATATCGAAGGCCAGGTCGAGAAGAGCGCGGCGCAGGCCAGGGCCGACGCCGGCCTGCCGGACAGCGGCGCGGAAGCGCCGGGTTGCGCCAAGGCCGACGACGACGCCCAGGCCAAGGCGGTGCTCGCGCCGGCCGACGAGGTCCTGCGCAAGACGCAACGGCCGGTGGCGCGGATCGAGTTGAGCGCCTTGGCGCGCGACGATACCGGCGTCAGCAAGATCGGCGGCCGGGCCTATTGGGCGGCCGGGCGCGACTATCCGCGCGACGGCAAGGGCCAGCCCTTGTTCCTGCTGGCCCAGGTCAATCTGGCCGAAGTGCCGAAGATGCCCGGCTACCCCGAGCGCGGCATGTTGCAGTTCTTCATCTCCGGCGACGATTACTACGGCGCTGCGCTCGACGACGCCCATGGCCAGGGCCGCATGGGCGCGCTTGCCAAGCAGACCGGCTTCCGCGTGATCTATTGGCCGGAACTGTCGGCCGCGGCGATCGCGCCGCCGAACGCGACGGCCGGGGCCGATTCGCTGCCGTTCGACCCGGCTAAACCGCAGCGCATGCGCTTCACCGCCGACCACGAGACCATCGGCGCCAACGACGCGCATTTCGAGCAGGCGCTGGAAGGCGGGGTCGAGCCGTTGATCGAGCGTTATCGCGGCGAGCATCCCGACGCGACCGAGGAAGAGCTGCAGGATGCGCTCAGCGAGTATCTGTCGCGTTCCGGCCACAAGCTCGGCGGCTATCCCGACTTCACCCAGAGCGACCCGCGAGAATCCTCGGACCGGCGCGTGCTGCTGTTCCAGCTCGACAGCGACGACGCGCTGATGTGGGGCGATTCGGGCATCGCCAACTTCTTCATCGACCCCGACGACCTCGCCCGCGCCGATTTCAGCCGCGTCTCCTATCACTGGGACTGCTATTGAGCGCGCCCGGCCTGCGCCGCTATCGGGTCGAGGATCGCGCCGCCTGCCTGGCCTTGTTCGACGGCAACATGCCGGAGTATTTCGCCGCGGTCGAACGCGATGAATTCATCGAGACCCTCGACGAGGTCGACGATGGGATCGTTGGTTATTGGGTGATCGAACTCGAAGGCGAGGGCATCGTCGCCTGCGGCGGTTATGCGGCCACCGACGAGGACGCCAGCATCGCGGTGCTGTTCTGGGGCATGGTCCGCCGCGACCTGCACCGGCGCGGGCTCGGCGAGCGCCTGTTGCTGGAGCGCCTGCGCCGCATCGATGCCGACCCGGCGTTCGCCGCGACCGTACTCGAGACCACCCAGCACAGTCGCGCCTTCTACGCCCGCCATGGCTTCCAGGCGGTGCGCGAACAACGCAACGGTATCGCACTGGGCTTGGACCTGGTCGATATGCGCCGGCCGCGTGCCGGCGCCGGGCCGAACGGTGTGGGCTGAGCTCCCGCGGCTCGCTCGGGCGATGGCTGCCCAGGCCGCTGGGTAAGGCCGAAGACCGGAGAGAGCGGGCTCTCCCCGGTCGTGCCGCGATCGCGATCGATCAGGGCAGGATGCAGCCGCAGCGGCGATAGCACTGCGAGTAGGTCACGTAGCACTGGGTGCCGCCGTTGTTCTCGCAGTTGGTCAGTGCGGTCTCGCAGCCGAGCCGGCAGGTGTTGTTGCAGCCGGCGGCGCCGGCGCTCGACGCCATGCCGATGCCGAACGCGAACGCGCAGATCGCAAGGAACGAAATCTTCTTCCTGGACATTCGAACTCCCTCTCCTTTCGCCCTTCAGTGGGCCCGGGAGTGATACGCCGGGATCCAGGCGCGTCGCAAGCGGCCAATCGCGGCCAGGCGGGCACGACGGCGAACGACGCCGCCGTCGATTCGGCCGGGTTTTACCGAAGTTTCGGCGCTTGCCGGCCAGCGTTCGCCGCCCGCGCTCGGCGGGCGGCGATGCGGCGAATGCAATCGCAGGTGGTCATCGAAAGCCAGCGCGCCTCGGCGTCTCGCTGCATTGCAGCGAGGTATTGCAGGGAGCTTGCGCGTTGCTTCGAGGTGCCTCAGTCGGCTTGCTTGAGCCAGGTCACCGCCGCCGATGCGTCCGCCGTTTCGGCCAGCGTGCGTGCCAGCACCGACAGTGCGGCCTGCAGTGTCTGGTCGAACTGCCACGGCGGATTGAGCAGCAGCAGGCCGCTGCCGTTCATGCGCAGCGGCGAATCGTCGGCGCGCACCAGCAGCTCGGCGGTCAGGATCGACTTGGCCGGCAAGGTCGCGGCGCGGCGGTAGAACGGCTGCAGGGCGCGGCGGCGCTTGATCGGGTACCACAGCACGTAACAGCCCTGCGGCCAGCGGGCGAGGGCGTCGCGCAGCGCGCCGAGGGCGGTGTCGAATTCTTCGAGCTGGGCCTCGTAGGGCGGGTCGATCAGGACCAGGCCGCGGTTGTAGCGGGTCGCGCCGATCTTCGGAGGCAACATGGCCTTCATCGCCGCGTAGCCGTCGCGCGCGTGCACCGCGATGCGTGGATCGGCCTTGAAGTGGTGCTCCAACTGGCTCGCCTCTTCCGGCTGCAACTCGCAGGCGGCGATGCGGTCGTCCTCGCGCAAGGCATGCGCAAGCAGCCAGGGCGAGCCGGGATAGGCCGAGGGGCCGTGCTCGTTGCGGCAGGCGCGCACCGCGGCCAGGTAACGGGTAATGGCGGCCTGTTTCGGCGCCTCGGCCAGCAACCGGCCGATGCCGCCCTCGGCTTCGCCGGTACGCAGCGCCGAATTGCCGTCGAGCGGATACAGGCCGCGCCCGGCATGGGTATCCAGGGCGAACAGCGGTGCGGGCTTGACGGTCAGGGCATCGCACAGGGCCAGCAGGGCGACGTGCTTGAGCACATCGGCGTGATTGCCGGCATGGAAGGCGTGGCGATAGTTCATTGAGGCCGTGATTCGGGATTCGGGAGAGGGGATTCGGAGAGAAGACGCGCCGGCATTGGGGACCCAGTGGCGTGGCAGCGACGGGCATGACGCCGGGGGGCATTATGGGGCCATAGCCGTCGCGGCGTTTTCCGGGGGCGGCAGCCGGAGGCCCGGCAAGGCATCATGGGCGGCATAACTGCGTTACCGACTCCCTAATTCCGACTCCCGATTCCCGGTCCTATGCGCATCCTGCTCGTCGAAGACGAATCCGCCATTGCCGACACCGTGCTCTATGCCTTGCGCGCCGAAGGTTTCGAGGCGGTGCACTGCCTGACCGGCGGCGAAGCCCTGCGCGAGGCCGCGCGCGTGGCCTTCGACCTGGCCGTGCTCGACATCGGCCTGCCCGACATCGGCGGCTTCGCCCTGTGCCGCGAGCTGCGCCGTGGGCGCGATCTGCCGGTGATCTTCCTGACCGCGCAGAACGCCGAGGCCGACCGCATCCTCGGCCTGGAGATCGGCGCCGACGACTATGTCACCAAGCCGTTCTCGCCGCGCGAGTTGGCCACGCGCGTGCGCGTGGTGCTGCGGCGCGCGCGCGGCGGCGCGGCCGAGACCGCGGCGGTCGAGGACGGTTTCGTGCACGACCTGGAGGGCAAGCGCATCCGTTACCGCGGCCAGGCCCTGGACCTGACCCGCTACGAATACGGCCTGCTCGCCGCTCTGTTGCAGCGCCCCGGCGCGGTGTTGTCGCGCGCGCAGCTGATGGACCGGGTCTGGGGCGACGCCCTCGACAGCGGCGACCGCACCGTCGACACCCACATCAAGACCTTGCGCGCCAAGCTGCGCGACGTCGCCGCCGACCGCGACCCCATCCGCACCCATCGCGGCCTGGGCTATTCGCTAGAAGCCTCGTAAGCGGGCGCCCCGATGCGGATCGGCCTGCGGATCTTCCTGGGGTATTTCCTGATCGTGGCGGTGGCCGCGTTGCTGCTGGCGCGGGTGTTCGTCGCCGAGGTCAAGCCGGGCGTGCGCCAGGCCATGGAAGACACCCTGGTCGATACCGCCAACGTGCTGGCCGAGCTGGCCACCGACGATTTCGTCGCCGGCCGCATCAACCAGGGCGATTTCGCCAAGCGCGTGCGCGCGCTCGGCCAGCGCGACGTCGGCGCGGCGATCTGGGGCTTCCGCAAGCGCGCGGCGAACTACCGCGTCTACATCACCGATGCGCGCGGCATCGTCGTGTTCGACAGCAGCGGCCAGGACGTCGGCCAGGACTACTCGCGCTGGAACGACGTTTATCTGACCCTGCGCGGGCGCTACGGCGCGCGTTCCAGCGCGACCGACCCCGGTCACCCGGAAACCACGATCATGCACGTGGCCGCGCCGATCCGCGCCGACAACGGCCAGGTCATCGGCTCGTTGACGGTGGCCAAGCCGAACAGCGCCATCGCCCCCTTCATCGCCCGCAGCCAGACCGTGGTGACGCGCTGGGGCTTCGTGCTGATGGGCGCGGCGCTGGCGATCGGCCTGGGCGTGTCGTGGTGGCTGTCGCGCCAGATCGGCCTGCTGCGCCGTTATGCGCATGCGGTCACCGCCGGCGATCGCGCCACGCCGCCGCGCGCGGCCGGCGAATTCGGCGAGCTGGGGCGCGCGCTGGAGACCATGCGCACGCGCCTGGAAGGCAAGCAGTACGTCGAGCAATACGTGCACACCCTGACCCACGAGATGAAGAGCCCGCTCGCGGCGATCCGCGGCAGCGCCGAACTGCTCGAATCGCCGCCCGGCGATGCGCCGATGCCGGACGCCGACCGCGCCCGTTTCGCCGCCAGCATCCGCGGCCAGGCCGAGCGCCTGGCGCAGATGATCGACAAATTGCTGGCACTGGCCGCGGTCGAACATCGCCAGCGCCTGGAGCGGCCCGAGCCGGTGGCGCTGGCGGCGATCGTGCGCGAGGCGTTGGAGCAATGCACGCAGCGCCTGGACCGTTCCGGCGCCAAGCTGCTGCTCGACCTGGAGCCGAATCTTCCGCCGGTGCGGGGCGACGCCTTCCTGCTGCGCCAGGCGCTGATCAATCTGATCGACAACGCCGCCGATTTCTCGCCGCGCGGCGGCGAGATCGTGCTGCGCCTGCAACGCGACGGCGAGTGCCAGCGCGTCGACATCAGCGACCGCGGCCCCGGCATTCCCGACTATGCCTTGAGTCGCGTGTTCGAGCGTTTCTATTCGTTGCCGCGTCCGTCCGGCGGCAGCCGCAGCAGCGGCCTGGGCCTGTGCTTCGTCGCCGAGGTGGCGTCCTTGCACGGCGGCGAAACCGAATTGGTCAACCGCGAAGAGGGCGGCGCCCGCGCCAGCCTGATCGTGCGCGGCTGAGCCCGCCAGGGCGCCCGAACGGCGCTTCACCATTGCTTCACCGATAGCACACGCGTGCGCCATCGCGCCCCCGCACAGGCGGCGCAACCTGCCGTCCAACGTTGCGGACAGGGAGTACGACATGCGTGTGTGGTTGAAGATGCTGATGGTGCTGGGGATGACCCTGGCGATACTGATTCCGCTGCTGATGATCGGCGGCGTGATCGATGAGAGACAGACGTACCGCGCCCAGGCGGTGGCCCGCATTGCGCGCAGCTATGCCGGTGCGCAGGCGTTCTCGGGGCCGGCCCTGGTAGTGCCGTACGAAGATTCCTGGATCGAGACGGAAAAAGATCTCGACGGCACGGTCAAGCGCGTCCAGCGCCGCGAGCAGGGTCGCTGGACCTTCTTCCCGAACAAGCTCGACGTCGAAGGCGAGATCACCCCGAAGGTGCGTCAGCTCGGCCTGCACAAGGTCCGGGTCTACGAATGGAAGGGCAAGGCCAAGGCCGACTTCGCCGCGACCATTCCGGCCGATCCGGTGCTGAGCGCGGATCAGGTCGAATCCGGTCGGCGCCGGGTGATCGGCCGTCCCTGGTTGAGCTATGCCTTCGCCGACGTGCGCGGCCTGCGTAATCCCAAATTGCGCCTGGACGGCGCCGAGACCACGATCGAGGACGGCCTCGGCGCGCGCGACGGCGGCGGCATCCATGCGCGTCTGGCGGCGCCGGCGCCGGGCAGCGCGCTGCGCCTGCAGACCGACCTCGACTTCGCCCTGGGCGGTACCGAGTCGCTGGCGCTGGTGCCGCTGGGCAAGAACAACCGTTTCGCCCTCAGCTCCACCTGGCCGCACCCGAACTACGGCGGCAGCTTCCCGCCGCATTCGGACGACATCGGCGACCAGGGCTTCCGCGCCGAATGGCAGGTTTCCTCGGTGGCGACCAATGCCCAACGCCAGTACCTGGCCGGTTCGATCCTGCCGACGGTGGCGGTGGCCGGCGACGACGAAATCGGCAACGAGCCCGGCGGCGACATCAACGCGGTCCAGGTGACTCTGAAAGACCCGGTCAACGTCTACTCGCAGGCCGATCGGGCGACCAAGTACGGCTTGCTGTTCGTGCTGCTGACCTTCGTCGGTTTCTTCATGTTCGAGTTGATGAAGCAACTGCGCATCCACCCGATCCAGTACGGCCTGGTCGGCCTGGCCCTGGCGATCTTCTTCCTGCTGCTGGTCAGCCTGAGCGAACACTTCGCCTTCGGCCTGGCCTATCTGGCCGCGAGCGTGGCTTGCATCGGCCTGCTGGTGTTCTATCTGAGTGCGGTCTTGCGCAGTCTCGTTCGCGCCTTGGGGTTCGGTGCCATGCTGACGACGCTTTACGGTGCCCTGTACGGCCTGCTGATCTCGGAGGACAACGCGCTGGTGCTGGGTGCCGGCCTGCTGTTCCTGATCCTGGCGGTGTTGATGATGGTGACGCGCAAGGTCGACTGGTACCAGCTCGGCGGTTCGTCGCCGAAGCGTGTGCCGGATCCGCCGAAGGCCGAGGCCCTGCGTACCCCGGTGGCCCAGGCCGCGGGCAACCCGCCGGACCTGCCGCCCCACCGCGGCGAGTAAGCGAGCGATGCGGCGCGGCGGCGGGCAGGGACGCCCGCCGCCGCGTCGTTTTGCCATCGGGATAACCTTGCTTGGCGCACACTGCGACCAACGACGGAGATGCTGGGTGTTCGCGCAGGAGATGCCGGGCTTTGGAACCTCCCATCTAAGCGTAAGAACCGGCGGCCGTCGTTCCCGCGCAGGCGGGCTCGGCTGCTTTACTTCGGCGGAGCCGAACACGCAGGGCTCTACCGCAGCATGACTCTGAAGCCTCACGCCTTCACCAAGATGCCCATATGAATACCCCGATGCCCGAGATCCATACCTACAGCGGTGCCGAGATCACGCCTTACCTGGATGCCATCGCCGCGCTGCGCATGAGCGTGTTCCGCGACTGGCCGTATCTCTACGACGGCGATGTCGCTTACGAGGCGAACTACTTGCGGACCTATCGCGAGTCCTGGCGCAGCATCGCGGTGTTGGCCTTCGACGGCGGCCGCATCGTCGGCGCTTCGACCGGCTTGCCGATGGCCGACGAAACCCCCGAGCTGCGCGTCGCTTTCGAAGGCGGTCCGATCGATATCGAGCAGGTGTTCTATTGCGGCGAGTCGGTGTTGCTGCCCGAATACCGGGGGCGCGGCATCGGCCATCGCTTCTTCGACGAGCGCCAGGCCCATGCGCGCGGGCTCGATGGATTCCGCTGGACCGCGTTCTGCGCGGTCGAACGCGACGCCAGCGACGGCCGAAAACCGGCGTTCCATCGCGGCAACGAGGAATTCTGGAGAAAACGCGGCTACGTCCATCGCCCGGAGCTGCAGGTCTCGCTGCCATGGCGTGAGCTCGGACGCGGCGAATGCCCGCATACCTTGAGCTTCTGGCTGCGCCCCCTGGAACGCGTGCAATGAGGGTGGCGGTCGCGAAGTACACGATCGGCGCGCCGCGCAGCTTCGCCGAATTCGCCGACAAGCAGGCCAAGTGGCTCAGCGAAGCGCGCGCCAGCGGCGCCGAAGTGGCGGTGCTGCCGGAGTATCTGGCGCTGGAACTCGGCGCGACTTTCGGCGCGGCGACCCAGGGCGACCTGCATGCCTCCCTGGTCGCCATCCAGGCCTATCGCCAGGCCTGGCTGGACCTGTTCGGCCTGCTCGCGCGCGAACTGCGCCTGCACGTGGTCGCCGGCAGTTTCCTGCTCGATCTGGGACAGGGGCGTTACCGCAACCGCAGCGACGCCTTCGCCCCCGACGGCGGGCGCCTGTGGCAGGACAAGCTGCAACTGACCGGCTTCGAGAAACAGGCCGGCGTGATCGAAGCCGGCGATGCGCTCAAGACCTTCGAGATCGGCACCCAGCGCGCCGGCATCGCGGTCTGCTACGACATCGAGTTCCCGCTGCCGGTGCGGGCGCAATGCGAAGCCGGCGCACGCTTGTTGCTGGCGCCGAGTTGCACCGACACCGAGGCCGGCGCGACGCGCGTGCGGGTCGGTTGCCTGGCGCGCGCCTTGGAGAACCGCAGCTTCGTCGCCCAGGCGGTGACCGCCGGCGAGGCCTTGTGGAGCCCGGCCCTGGACACCAACACCGGCGAGGCGGCGATCTATGCGCCGATGGACGTGGGCCTGCCGGCCGACGGCGTCCTGGCGCAGACCCGCGCGGGCCAGCGCTGGGCCTATGCCGACTTGGATTTCGCCGCGCTCGAAGCGAGCCGTGTACGGGCGCAGGTGGCGAACGATCGCGATTGGATGGGGCAGGGTGCGCCGGCGATTGCGCGGGCGAGGGTGGAGGGGTGGGGACGGTAGATGGGGTTCCGTCGGCCGGTTTTGCTCTTGGCCCTTGGCTTCAGCCCTTGCTAGCACGCTTCAGCTTTCGCTTTTCATGCTTCGGATTTTGCTGTGCGTCGCACCGCACTCGCGAAGGCAATCGAAGACCCGGAGGGCGGCGCGCAGGGATGCGCGCCGTTTTTCATCGGGACATGGATGTCCCGTATGAAAAATCCCTGCGTCGGCATCGCTCGTGCGGGCTTGTGATTCAAAGCAAAAGCATTTTTCTTTGGTGACTTTACTTTTGTTGCTTTAGACAAAACAAAGTTACCCGCCGCTTTAGTGGCGGAAGCTCTTAGCGTTTGATCTTGATCTTGCTGATCGAGAAGCCACAAGCAAGAGCAGAGCTTTCGTCCGCTCACGCGGCCGGGTTACTTTCTTTTGCTAAGCCCAAAAGAAAGGTAACCAAAGAAAAGGGCTCTCCTTGCAAGGGCACAGGCCACGAGTGCGCAGCTAGCGCCGGGATTTTCCGATAAGACGTCCCTGTCTTATCGGAAAACGCCGCACGTCCTGTGCGGCGCCCTCCGGGTCTCCACTTGACCGGCAGAGCGGCAAAGCAGATCAAAATCTCGGCAACGGCAACGGCAACGGCAACGGCAACGGCAACGGCAACGGCAACGGTAACGGCAACGGCGCCATCGATCGCGAGATCTGGTAGCCAACGCCGGTAACCGAGCGAACGCAGTCGCGGCTCACGCCGCTCCTACAGGGATGGATTCATTGCTTCAACCGAACAACGAAACCCCCGGCACCAGCCACAGCGAAAGCCCGGCCAGGCTCGATCCGATCACCGTCGCGGCCAGCACGTCGCTGGGGTAATGCAAGCCCAGCACCACGCGCGAGGCGGCGACGCTCGCGGTGAAGGGGATCAGCAACCACGCCAGCATCGGGTAATGCGCCATCGCCACCAGGCTGAAGGCCACCGCGTGCAGGGTGTGGCCGGAGGGGAAACTGAACTCGTCCAGCGGCGCCACCCAGGCATGGATGCGTTGATCGGAAGCGAACGGGCGCGGGCGGCGGGTCCAGCGTTTGAGCAGTTTGTACAACGCCAGCGCGATCACCCCGGTGGCGGCCAGATGCGCCGAGGCGCGCAGGCCGTCGTAGCCGTCGGCAAGGATCAGCGCGGCCATCAGCGCGTACCAGAACATCCCGTCGCCGAGGCGGCTGACCGCCGCGAAATAGGCGCGCGAGCCGCTGCGTTCGCCGAGGCGATTGGCGCGCAGGCACCAGCCGGACTCGCCGGCGATCAGACGTTTTCGCAACGGCAGCCGGTTCATACGACCTCCTGGGTCGGTTTGCTTTCGTCGTTGATGCGGCGGGTCGTGCGGTTGTGCGGATTGCGATCGGCCAGGCCGTGCAACAGGGCATCGAAATCGGCCGCGACCTGTTCCGGGCGCAGGCCGCTGATCGCCTCGCGGCCTGCGCGGGACATTCCCGCGCGCAAGGCATCCTCGCTGCCGATGCGCACCGCCGCGGCGACGAAGCCGGCGTCGTCGCCGTCGGCGACGGCCGCGCCGTGGACGCCGTCGCGCAGGTGTTCGTGGGCGGCGCCGTAGTCGAAGGCGACCGTCGGCACGCCGCTGGCCATGGCTTCCAGGGTGACGTTGCCGAAGGTCTCGCTGTGGCTCGGAAACAGGAACAGGTCGCCGCTGGCGAAATGCTCGGCCAGGGTCTCGCCGCGTTTGAGCCCGCAGAAGATGAAGTCCGGGTTGTCGCGCTGCAGCTTCTCCCGCGCCGGCCCGTCGCCGACCCAGACGAAGCGCGCCTCGGGGCGCATCTGCTGCAACGAGCGGAACGCGCGCACGGCCAGTTCGAGGTTCTTCTCCGCGGCGATGCGGCCGACGTAGATCGCGGCCAGGCCGTTCTCATCAAGGCCCCATTCGCGGCGCAGCTCGCGGCGGCGGCGGCTGGGGTCGAACAATACGGTGTCGACAGCGCGCGGCAGCCGCACCACGTCCTCGAAACCCTGGCTGCGCAGGAACTCGACGAGTTCGCGGGTGGGCACCAGGGTGGCGTCGGCGCCGTTGTGGAAGCGGCGCATCCAGCGCAGGGCGGTGCCGACCAGGAACGGTGCGCCGTAGTCGCGCATGTACTCGTCGAAGCGGGTGTGGAAGCCGGTCGCGGCGGGGATGCGCAGGCGCCGGGCTGCACGCAGCGCCGACCAGCCGAGCGGGCCTTCGGTTGCCACGTAGACCGCATCGGGGCGATGCGCGCTCCAGGCCTGGGTCAGGCGCGCGGCGCAGGGCAGGCCGAAGCGCAGACCCGGGTAGCGCGGCAGCGGCAGGCCCTTGACCAGCAACTCGTGGGCGGCGCCGTCCTGGGCTTCGCCGTGCTGGCGCGGACGGACCAGGCCGACCTCGTGGCCACGCGCACGCAGACCCTGCTCCAGACCCTGTACGGTCAGGGCCACGCCGTTGATTTCCGGCGGATAGGTCTCGGTGACGATCGCGTAGCGCATGCGCGGCTCCCGGTTTGGGCAAGCCTGGGCGCGATCCATGTCCCGGCCGTGGCGGGGCGATGACAGGGCGGTGACGCGGTCGGAGTGGCCGCGTTCATGTGACGCAATCGGCATTTCGCCGTGCCTTTGGAGCTGAAAACCCGCGAGTCAATGCCGTCGTGCAAGGGCCATGTTCCGGAGTGTTAACAACCCGATCCCTACAATCGCCCGGTTTACCCCCTCCGAAGGTGGCGTGTGCACCGACGCGAATTGATCAAGGCTGGGCTGTCCCTGCCGTTGGCCGGCCTGGCCGGGGGCGGGCTGCCGTGGTCGGCGCTGGCCGCGACCGGCCCCGGGCGGGCTTTCGACGCGGCCACGGTGCCGGGCTTGGCGCGCGCGCTGGCGGCCAAGCCCTATCGGCCGGCCGATGCCGACCTGCCCGAGGCGCTGGCGCGGATCAAGTACGACACCTACCGCGATATCCGTTTCGATCCCAAGCAGGCCTTGTGGAAAGCCGAGGGACTGCCGTTCCAGTTGCAGTTTTTCCATCGCGCGTTCTTGTTCAAGCATCGGGTCGACATTCACCGCGTGCACGGCGGCGTCGCCACGCCGGTGGTGTATCGGCCGCAGATGTTCGGCTTCGGCAGCGCGCCGAAGCCGACCCAGGACGACCTGGGTTTCGCCGGCTTCCGCGTGCATGCGCCGATCAACCGCGGCGACTACTTCGACGAGGTCTGCGCCTTCCTCGGCGCGAGTTATTTCCGCGCGGTCGCCAAGGACCTGCTGTACGGGCTGTCGGCGCGCGGCCTGGCGCTGAATACCGGCGCCGGCAACAGCGAAGAGTTTCCGGTGTTCACCGGCTTCTGGATCGAACAGCCTGCGGCGGGGGCCAAGCAGATCGTCGTGCACGCGCTGATGGACAGCCCGAGCGTGGCCGGGGCGATGCGTTTCGCGATCACGCCAGGCACCGAGACGGTGTTCGACACGCAGTTGCGTCTGTACCCGCGTGTCGTCCTCGACCGGGTCGGCATCGCGCCTTTGACCAGCATGTATCACTTCGACGCTACCGATCGCGTCGGCGTGGACGACTTCCGCCCGGCGGTGCACGACTCCGATGGCCTGGCCCTGCACAACGGCGCCGGCGAACAGATCTGGCGCCCGCTGCGCAATCCCAAGACCTTGCAGGAAAGCGCGTTCCAGGACCGTCGCCCGCGCGCGTTCGGCCTGATGCAGCGCAAGCGCGGCTTCGCCGATTACGCCGACAGCGAGGCGCACTACGAGCGCCGCCCGAGTCTGTGGGTCGAGCCCGTGGGCGATTGGGGCGAGGGCGCGGTGCATCTGATCGAAATCCCGACCGGCGACGAGTATCACGACAACATCGTCGCCTTCTGGCGGCCGCGCGCGCCGCTCGCGGCCGGGCGCGAACATCGCTACGACTACCGCTTGCACTGGTGCGCGAAACACGCCTGGAAGCCGGCGCAGGCGACGGTGAGCCGTACCCGGATCGGCGCCGGCAACATCGGCGCCGGCAACGGTGCGGCGCGGCGGATCGTCATCGACCTCGATGGCGGACGCCTGAGCCAGCTCGCCGCCGACGCCAAACCGCGCGCGGTGGTCTGGGCCTCGGCCGGGCGCATCGTCAACGCGATCGCCCATCCCAACACCGGCACCGGCGGCTGGCGAATGTCGTTCGAACTCGAACCGGGCACTGCCCGCTCGGTCGAGTTGCGCGCGGTGCTCGAAGACGGCGACGGCCCCCTTTCCGAAACCTGGCTTTATCGTTGGACTGCATGAACTCAACCGTCGCTCCCCCGCAACGACCCCTCTCCGTGCCGTTCGAAGCGCTGCCCCCGGAATCGCCCCTGACGATGCCGGTGCAATCGCTGAGCAGCGGCGAACGTTCCGGCAACGCCCTGCCGAGCGAGCCGAAGGGCATGGCCCTGCGCCGCCTGTACGTGATCGGCGGCGCCGCGCTGCTGACTCTGGTCGCGGCCTATCACATCCTGCGCGTGCTCTACGTCGGCGGACTGAACCTGCTCGAAGGCGTGCTGTTGCTGCTGTTCGTGGCGCTGTTCGCCTGGATCGCGCTGGCCTTCACCAGCTCGCTGGCTGGGTTCGCCCTGATCCTGTCGCGGCGGCGCTGGCGCCTGGGCCTGAAGCAGGGCGGCGAATTGCCGGCGCTCGGCGAACGCACCGCTCTGTTGGTGCCGACCTACAACGAAGATCCCGAGCGGCTGATGGCCGGCCTGCAGGCGATCTACGAATCGGTGGCCGCCACCGGCCAGCTCGATCGTTTCGATTTCTTCATCCTCAGCGACACCACCAAGGAACCGATCCGCCAGGCCGAGATCCGCGCCTTCCATTCCTTGCGCGAACGCACCGGCGGCCAGCAGCGCATCTTCTATCGCCGGCGCAAGAACAACGCCGAACGCAAGGCCGGCAACATCGCCGAGTGGGTGCGCCGTTTCGGCGCCGCCTATCCGCAGATGCTGATCCTCGACGCCGACAGCCTGATGACCGGGGAGGTCATCGTGAAGTTGTCGAGCGCGATGGAACGCCACCCCGACGTCGCGCTGATCCAGACGCTGCCGATGATCGTCAACGGCCAAACCCTGTTCGCGCGCATGCAGCAGTTCGCCGGGCGCGTCTACGGCCCGGTGATCGCCTACGGCATCGCCTGGTGGCACGGCGCCGAGAGCAACTACTGGGGCCATAACGCGATCATCCGCACCCGCGCCTTCGCCGAGCACGCCGGCCTGCCGGAACTGCGCGGCCGCAAGCCCTTCGGCGGCACGGTGTTGAGCCACGATTTCGTCGAGGCCGCCCTGATGCGTCGCGGCGGCTGGGCCCTGCACATGCTACCGGGCCTGGTCGGCAGCTATGAAGAAGGCCCGCCCTCGCTGACCGACATGCTGGTGCGCGACCGCCGCTGGTGCCAGGGCAATCTGCAGCACACCGCGGTGCTGCCGGCGAAAGGCCTGCACTGGATCAGCCGCATGCACCTGCTGATGGGCATCGGTCATTACTTCACCGCGCCGATGTGGGCGGTGATGATGCTGATCGGCTTGGCGATTCCGCTCGACAAGGCCGGCTTCTTCAACTGGCAAAGCGCGCGCCTGCCCGGCTTCTCGCCGGGCGATTACTGGCGCGACCAGGACCCCCAGCGCGCGCTGTGGGTGTTCGTGGCGACGATGGCGGTATTGCTGACGCCGAAGGTGATGGGTTTCATCACCATGCTGCTCGACGGCAACACCCGGCGCGGCTGCGGCGGTGCGATCCGTGCCTTCTTCAGCATGATCCTGGAGACCTTGCTGGCGGCGTTGATGGCGCCGATCACGATGTACGTGCAGTCGCGCGGCGTCGCCGAGGTGCTGTCGGGCAAGGACTCGGGTTGGGAATCGCAGCGTCGCGACGACGGCAGCCTGCCGTTGTCGGGATTGATCCGCAGTTACGGCGGCCTGACCCTGTTCGGCCTGCTGATCGGCGCGATGGCCTATGTGGTGTCGCCGCCGCTGGCGGCGTGGATGTCGCCGGTGATCATCGGCCTGGTGGTGTCGATTCCGGTGGTGGCGCTGACCTCGGCGCGTGGGCCCGGGCTATGGCTGCGGCGGATCGGGATCTTCCGTATTCCAGAAGAGATCACCCCACCGCCGGTGTTGGTGAGGGCGAAGCAATTGCGGGCCGAGGCGGCGCAGCGGACGGCGGGGTGATCGCTACTCTGCTTCCGCATTCGCCGTAGTGCATATGTAGGAGCGGCGTGAGCCGCGACTGCGGTGCTTCGGTCTTGCGGCGCATCGTTCAAGAAAGATCTAGATCAAACGCTAAAAGCTTCCGCCACTAAAGCGGCGGGTTACTTTCTTTTGTCATAAGCAACAAAAGTCCGTCTGGATTCCCTTCGGTCAAAGCTAACCAAAGAAGTTGCTTTTCTTTGAATCAAGGGCCCGCACGAGCGATGCCGACGCAGGGATTTTTTATACGGGACATCCATGTCCCGATGAAAAACGGCGCGCATCCCTGCGCGCCGCCCTCCGGGTCTTCTGTGGCCTTCGCTAGTTCGAGACGGCGCACCGCAATAGCCAAGGCCAAAGCCAAAGGGAGGGGCGACGCCATCAGCGGATCATCGCCGCCCTAATTCACGGTCGCGGCTTGCGCCGCTCCTACCCTGCGCTAGAGCGCCGCCTCGATCATTGGCGGCGGCTATGCAGTCTCTGCGCGTCCCACGGTCGCGCCTAACGCCGCTCCTACAGTGGCTGTACCGTTGAGGGAGCGATTTCCGACGGCCTTGCTGTTGCTATGCCATCGCGATCGCCATTGCTGTTGCTGTGCGCGGCTTCGCACTTGCGAAGGCAATCGAAGACCCGAAGGGCGGCCTGCATGGATGCAGGCCGTTTTTCATCGAGACAGGGATGTCTCGTATGAAAAATCCCTGCGTCGGCATCGCTCGTGCGGGCCTGTGATTCAAAGAAAAGCATTTTTCTTTGGTTACCTTTCTTTTGTTGCTTATGACAAAAGAAAGTAACCCGCCGCTTTAGTGGCGGAAGCTTTATGCGTTTGATCTTGATCTTGCTTGAGAGAAACGCAGCAAACCCGAAACAGCGATGTCGCGGCTTGCGCCGCTCCTACCCGGCGACGATGCGCCGCTTCGACGCGCGGCGTCGGCGTCGCTACCTCTGCGCGCGCTGACGCGGCATGCGGAACCCGTCAAACCCCCAGCAGCTTCAACGAAATTCCCAACCCCGCCATATCCTGCGGCTCGCCTTCCAGGTCGGCGTGGATCAGCGGGCGCGATTCGAGCCAGCGGCGGGACACGGTCAGGGTCAGGGTGTTGCCGTCGCCGTGGGCGTCGAGTTGTGGGATCGGGTCGGATTCGTGAGCGCGGTGCAGCAGCACCGCCAGGCGCAGCAAGGCCGAGCTGCGGCGCACCGCAGACAGCAGGCGGTCGGGCAGGGCGTCGAAGGCGGACTTGGGGATGCCGCGCCGGTGGGTGCGTACCAGGGCGGCGAGGAACTGTTGCTGTTGGCGCGAGAAGCCGGAGATATCGGAGTTCTCGATCACGTACGAGCTGTGCACGTGGTACTGGCTGTGGGCGATGGCCAGGCCGAGCTCGTGCAGGCGCGCGGCGCGCTGCAGCATCAGGCGGTCGTCGGCATCCAGGCGCCAGCTTTCCGCGACCTGGTCGAACAAACGCAGCAAGGTCGCTTCGACGCGCGCGGACTGCTGCTCGTCGATGCCGTAGCGGTTGACCATGGCCTTGACCGCGGCATCGCGCGGGTCGTCGGCGCCGCCGCGGCCGAGCATGTCGTAGAGCACGCCCTCGCGCATCGCGGCCTTGCTGATCGCCATGCGTTGCAGGCCGAGTACGTTGAAGGCGGCTTCCAGGATCAGGATGCCGCCGGCGATGATCGGGCGGCGGTCGGCCGACAGGCCGGGCAGGTCGATCTCGTCGATGCGGTCGGCCTGGAGCAGGCGGTCGCGCAAGTGCGGCAGGGCGTCGGCGATCACCGCGCCCTTGGTCAGTTTCATCGCCGCGCAGATCTCGCCGATGGCCTTGTTGGTGCCGGACGCGCCCAGGGCCTCGTGCCAGCCCAGCGAGCGGTAGGTGCCGGCGAATTGCTGGAATTCGGCCGAGACCTCGGTCAGCGCATCGCGCCATTTCTTCTTCGACAACTTGCCGTTCTCGAAGAAACGGCGAGTGGTGGCGACGCAGCCGACTTGCAGGCTTTCGCGTTCGATCGCCTCGAAGCCGCTGCCGATGATGCACTCGGTCGAGCCGCCGCCGATGTCGATGACCAGGCGGCGTTCGCCGGGCTTGGACGGCTGCGCGTGGGCCACGCCGAGGTAGATCAGGCGGGCCTCTTCGCGGCCGGACACGACTTCGATGGCGTGGCCGAGCGCGGATTCGGCCGGCATCAGGAAGGCCTGCGGCGCGGCCAGTCGGCGCACGGTGTTGGTGGCGAGGGCGCGCACGCGCTGCGGCGGCACGTCGCGGATGCGCTGGCCGAAGCGCGACAGGCAGTCCAGCGCGCGCTGGCGCACCTCAGGGGCGAGGCCGCCCTTGCGGTCCAGGCCTTCGGCCAAGCGCACGGTCTCGCGCAAGCGGTCGACGGTGCGCAGCTGCCCGAGCACGTAGCGGGCGACCACCATGTGGAAACTGTTCGACCCCAGGTCGACGGCGGCGAGCAGGTCGCCGTCCTGGAGCGGCAGGCGGGTGGTCGGGAAAATGTTGTTCATGTGCGGGATTTTCGTTTATCCGCACAACTTGGCCAACAGGGTCGCCTGTGCCGAGTGGGGCATTGCGCCTTCCTCGGGTACGACGCGCAAATATTGACCGCTGGCTTGCAGCTCCCAGGCGTTGAGGTTGTCGGCCAGGTAATTCGACAGCGCCTCGTCGTAAACGCGGGCGCGCAGGTCGTGATCGAGGATCGGGAAACCGGTCTCGACCCGGCGCAGCAGGTTGCGCTCCAGCCAGTCGGCGCTGGAGCAGAACAGGTCCGGGGCGCCGTCGTTGGCGAACCAATAGACGCGGTGGTGCTCGAGGAAGCGGCCGACGATGGAACGCACGCGGATATTGTCGGAGATGCCCTCCACGCCCGGACGCAGCGTGCAGGCGCCGCGCACGATCAGTTCGATCTGCACGCCGGCCTGCGAGGCCTGGTAGAGCGCGCGGATCACCTGCGGCTCGTTCAATGCGTTCATCTTGGCGACGATGCGCGCCGGTTTGCCGGCGCGGGCGTGCTTGGTTTCGCGGTCGATGCGCTTGAGCACCCCGGCGTGCAGGGTGAACGGCGATTGCAACAGGCACTTGAGCTTGAGCGACGGCGCCAGCCCGGACAACTGCTGGAAGATCAGGTGCACGTCGTTGCCGATGTCGGGATCGGCGGTGATCAGGCCGAAGTCGGTGTAGGCGCGCGCGGTGCCGCTGTGGTAGTTGCCGGTGCCCAGATGCACGTAGCGGCGCAGCTTGCGGCCCTCGCGGCGCACGATCAGCAGCATCTTGGCGTGGGTCTTGTAGCCGACCACGCCGTACACGACCTGCACGCCGGCCTCCTGCAGGCGGTCGGCCAGGCCCAGGTTGGCCTCTTCGTCGAAGCGCGCGCGCAGCTCGACCACCACGGTCACGTCCTTGCCGTTGCGCGCCGCCTGGACCAGTTGCTCGACGATCGGCGAATCCTTGCCGGCGCGGTACAGGGTCTGCTTGATCGCGAGCACGTGCGGGTCTTCGGCGGCCTGGCGGATCAGCTCCAGCACCGGCGAGAACGCATCGAAGGGGTGGTGCAGCAGCACGTCGCCGTCGGCGACGGTGTCGAACATGCTGTCCACGCCCGGCAGCACACGCTGCTGGTAGGCCGGGAACTTCAGTTCCGGGCGCTGGACCAGGTCGTACACCTGGATCACGCGGTTGAGGTTGACCGGGCCGTTGATGCGGTAAACCGCGTTCTCGGGTAGGTCGAAATTCTCCAGCAGGGTGCGCACGATCGGCTTGGGGCACTGCTCGGCGATTTCCAACCGCACCGCGCGCAGATAACCGCGGCCGATCAGCTCGTCGCGCAGGGCCAGGGCGATGTTGTCGACCTCTTCCTCGTCGACCAGCAGCTCGGAATTGCGGGTGACGCGGAACTGATACGCGCCCTTGACCTCCATGCCCGGGAACAGCTCGTCGACGAAGGTCGACAGCACCGAGGACAGGAACACGAAGTCGTGCTTGCCGCCGGAGACGTTCTCGGGCAATTGAATGATGCGCGGCAGCGAGCGCGGCGCGCGCACGATGGCCAGGTTGCCGGCGCGGCCGAATGCGTCCTTGCCCTTCAGCACGACGACGATGTTGAGCGACTTGTTGAGGATTTTCGGGAACGGATGCGCCGGGTCCAACCCGAGCGGCGACAGCACCGGCATGATCTCGTCGCGGAAGTAGGCGCGCAGCCAGCGGGTCTGGCGCGCGTTCCAGGAGTTGCGGCCGAGCACGCGCACGCCGGCGTCGCTGAGCGCCGGGCGCAGCACGTCGTTCCAGCACTCGTACTGCGACTTGACCAGTTCGGCGGCGCGGTCGTGGATGCGCGCCAGCACGGTGGCCGGGGCCAGGCCGTCCGGGCCCGGCGCCAGGCCCAGGTCCTGGGCGTGACGCATGGTGCCGGCGCGGATCTCGAAGAACTCGTCGAGGTTGGTGCAGGAAATGCACAGGTACTTCAGGCGCTCCAGCAACGGCACCTGCGCGTCCTGGGCCTGTGCCAGGACACGGAAATTGAAATCCAGCTGGGACAGTTCGCGATTGAAGTACAGGGCGCTGTCGCGCAGCGGATCGGTGTCGAGCGGGGTGTCCGTCATCGCATTCATGGCGCTGCTGCAGATTTCCTAAGGCAGGACGTCGGGGAGAGTATCGGCGAATGCATCGTGGTAGGCGTCGCGGCGGCGGATCCGGTCGATGCCGAAGTGACAGGCGAAGGTGCTGCCGCGGCCGACCTCGCTGGCGATCTCCAGCCGCGCCTGGTGCAGGTTCAGCACGTGCTTGACGATCGACAGGCCGAGGCCGGTGCCGCCGCTCTCGCGCGAGCGGCTGGTCGAGACGCGGTAGAAGCGCTCGGTGATGCGCGGCAGGTGCGCGGCCGGGATGCCGTAGCCGCTGTCGACCACTTCCAGCACCGCGCCGCGGGCGATGCCGCTGCTTTCGGGGCGGAAGCGGATGCGGATCGTGCCGCCGGCCGGGGTGTAGCGGATCGCATTGCTGACCAGGTTGGAGAACGCGCTGTGCAGTTCCTTGTTGGAGCCGAACAGGTCGACCCCGGCCAGGTCGTCCATCGCGATCTCGTGCCGGCCCTGGCTCAGCGCATTGGCTTCGCGCTTGAGCGTGGACAGCATCGAGGCCATCGCGACGATTTCCTCGGCCGGCAGGCTGTCCTGCGACTCCAGCCGCGAGAGGGTCAACAGGTCTTCGACCAACTGGGTCATGCGCTGCGACTGGCGCTGCATCTCGGCCAGCATCGGCGCCCAGTCCGGGTGTTCTTCCGGGTCGAGCAGGTCGAGATAACCGTGCACCACGGTCAGCGGCGTGCGCAGTTCGTGCGAAACGTTGGCGACGAAGTCGCGGCGCATCTGCTCCAGTTGCAGCAGCCGGCTGACGTCGCGCGCGACCAGCAGCCACAGGTTTTCCGAGTACGGGATCAGGCGCAGGCTCAGGGTGATCGCCGGGTTCCACGGCGAGGCCGCTTCCAGCGGCTCAGCATTGCGGCCCGAGGCCAGCCAATGCGCGAGCTGCAGCGGCTGCAGGCGTTGCACCACCGGCGCGCCGATGTCGCGCGGGTACCGCAGGCCGAGCAAACCGGTGGCGGCCTCGTTGAACCATTGGATGCGCTGGCTGTTGCGTTCGACCACGACGATGGCGTCGGGCATGGCCGCGGCGGCGGCGCGATAGGCGCGCAGCATTTCGATCAGGCGCCGCTTGCGGCCGCGCATTTCGGCCTGGCTGCGGTGCAGCAGGCGGTCGAGTTCGTTCCAGATGCCTTCGCCGAGCGGCGGGGTGAGGCGCTGGCGTGCGGTCAGGCGGATCAGCACCCGGCGCAGCCGCCAGTAATGCCAGGCGACGACGCCGAGCGCGGCGAACGTGACGACCGGCCAGGGATGGCCGATCAGCACGCCGAGCACGGCGGCGCCGACCAGGATCAGGGCGAGCTGACCGAGGGTGCGGAACCAGGCGGAGCGTGCGCGGGGAGGCATACCTCCAGCTTACGCGGCGAGCGAGGCGGAAAAACGATACCCCGCGCCGCGTACGGTCTGGACCATGCCGTCGAGGTGATGCGGCTCCAGGGTCTTGCGCAGGCGGCGGATGTGCACGTCGACCGTGCGCTCTTCGACATAGACGCTGCCGCCCCAGACGTGATCGAGCAACTGGGTGCGCGAGTAGACGCGTTCGGGGTGGGTCATGAAGAAATGCAGCAACCGGTATTCGGTCGGGCCGATCTGCACCGGCTGGTCGCCGCCTTCGCCGTGGGCGAAGACGCGGTGGGCGGCGCCGTCGATGCGCAGCGGGCCGACGCCGACGCTGCCGTCCTCGTCGTCTTCGCGCGAGCGCCGCAGCACGGCGCGGATGCGGGCCAGCAGTTCGCGCGCCGAAAAGGGTTTCACCACGTAGTCGTCGACCCCGGCTTCGAGGCCGCCGACGCGGTCGTTCTCTTCGCCGCGCGCGGTCAGCATGATGATCGGGATCTCGCGGGTCAGCGATTCCTTGCGCCAGCGCCGGGCCAGTTCCAGGCCGCTGGTGCCCGGGAGCATCCAGTCGAGCAGGATCAGGTCGGGCACGCGGTCGGCGATGGCGGCCTGGGCCTCGCGGGCATCGCCGGCATGGACCGGGTCGTATTCGCCCTTGCGCAGGGCAAAGGACACCATGTCGCGGATGGCGGGTTCGTCTTCGACTATCAAGATGCGCTTCTGCACACGGTCACCGAGGGGGAGGCGGGGAGGGCTCGTCCTTGAAACGGCGCCAGTACACTACCGTTTTATGACTACTCCATGACAAGGCCCCGGCTGCATTGTCGGCTTTGTGATGCGCCGCGCTTCCCCAGCGCGTTTTCGCGAGATTCGGGCCAAACGGGGCTTACGCTGGATTGGCGGCGCTTTCGCCGCCGTTGCCGCCGTAATGCGCGACGCTGGAGTTTGGCGTTCAGATGACATCGCGATGGCAGGGGGCCGATCGATGGTCGCCATGTGGCGAACGGGCGACGCTGCCGTGGCGGCCGCGTGGCGGTGCCGCTGCGCGATGCTGGCCCTTGGCCGCGGACTCGAACTCGCCGTCTTCGGCAAAGCCGGCGACCCCTGGCATATGACGGGCCGATTCCTTGGCGCAGCACTGAAACTCGCCCCCTTTGACAAAGGGGGCAGCGCCCCGAGCCGGCCCGAAGCCTGGCCTGGACCGGCGGCGCGGGGGATTTGCCGTTGCCGTTGCCTTCTGCGGACCCAGGCAGGCCTAGCGCCGCTTGAGATCCTCGTCGCGCACGCCCTGCCGCTTTAGTTCCAGCACGGTCGGGGTGATCGCGGCGATGCGGGCCTCGATGCGGGCACGGGCGTAATAGTCGAGGTCCGGATTGCGCTTGAGCGTATTCAGCTGGACCAGGGCCTGCTCAGGACGGCCGCGCAGATAAGCGGCCTCGGCATAGGCTTCGCCGGCCCGGATCGAGTCGCCGGCGATCTCGCAGGCGCGGGCGAACAACTGCTGCAGCAGCGGGTCGTCGCCGCCCTGGCCGAACAGCGGCCGCAGCACGGCCTGGGCGCGCTGGCCGCCGGCCGGGGTGTTGCGGTCGGTCAGGACCTTGGCATAACCCAGGGCGATGGCGCGGTTGTTCGGGGTCTGGCGCAGCAGCGCTTCGAAGCGGGCGTCGGCCGCGGCGGTCTTGCCGGTCTGGGCCTCGGCTTCGGCCAAGGCCAGACTCAGCCAGACCTGGCCGGGGTGCTTCTGCAGCAATTCGTTCAACACCGGCACGGCCGCGCCGGACTGGTTGGAGCGCATCCGCGCCAGCGCCATGCCGTAGCGGCGGGCGTCGCTGTCGCCGCCGAGGCGCTCGTACTCGCGCACCGCTTCGCGCGACGAGACCGCGCTGAGCACGCGCAGGCGCTCACGGGCGAACTCGAACACGCCGGTGCTGCCCGAGTTCAGCGACTGGTCGAGCAGTTTCAGCCCGCTCGGCAACAAGGGGTTGTCGGTGCCGCTGGCGTTGTCGGGCAGGGTGAACGGCGCCTTCGGGATGCGTTCGACCCGGGTCGCGTTCGGCGTCGCGGTGACCGCGGTCAGGCTGTTCCTGCCGGCGATCTGCTCGGCACGTTCCTTGGCTTCGCCGATGCGGGTGGTGGTGACCGGGTGGGTCATCAGGTAGTCGGGGGTCTCGCCGTACCAGTTGGCGGCGTTGCTGCGCGAAACGACTTGCATGCGGGCGAAGAAGTCGGCCATCGCGGTCGGGTCGTAATGGCTGCGCGACAGGGTCTGGATGCCGATCCGGTCGGCTTCGGATTCGTTGGAGCGGGTGTAGTTGATCTGGCGCTGCTGCATCAGGCCCAGGCCCGAGGTGATCGCGGCCATGGTCGCGTCGTCGGTCGAATTGGAACCTGCGCTCTGCGCGGCGACGATCGCGCCGAGCATCGCCAGCAGGATCGGCAACTGATCGCGCTGGGCGCGTTCGACCCCGCGCAGCACGTGCTGCTGGGTGACGTGGGCGACTTCGTGCGAGATCACCGCGGCGACCTCGTCCTCGCGTTCGGCGGTCAGCACCAGGCCGGAGTTGACGCCGATATAGCCGCCGAGGGTGGCGAAGGCGTTGATCTGGCGCTCGCGCAGCATGAAGAAGGTGAAAGGCTGGGTCGGCTTGTCGCTGTTGGCGGCGAGGCGGGTGCCGAGCGTGTCGAGCCAACTGTCGATCAGCGGGTCTTCGAGCAGATAGTCGTAATGGCGCAGCTGCGCCAGCATCATCGCGCCGTACTGGCGCTGCTTGGCCGGCGTCAGCAGTTCCGCCGCCGAGGAGCCGATGTCGGGCAGCTTGGATTCCTGCGCGCTCGCGCAGACGCTGCCGAGGGCGAGGGTGACAGCGGCGGTGAGCAGGGCGATGCGGCGCAAGCGGTGAGTCCTCGGGAGCAGACGGATGATGGCGGGCGGATGGCGGGCTTGCGAAAGCCGGCGGGGCATTCGCGGCGGATGCATGGCAGGATGCCGCCCGGGCGGTGGGACGGCGTGAATGCGTCGTTAACTCAGGGGTTCAACGTCCGATCGGCGCATTCGGGGTCGTCCCGGGACGTTGCGGTGAGGGTGAGCACCAGACCCGACGCTGGCGTACTGAGTAGCGCGGGACTGCGTTCCATCGACGAACTTTAAACTCCCCGCTGCCGTAGCCATATTCGACCGCAAGACCTTCCCAGAGTTCAGGCAGCAGGAGAACCGTTTTGAGCGACACCGCCCCCCAACCGCCGTCGATCGTGATCTATACCACCGCGATCTGCCCGTATTGCGTCGCCGCGAAGAATTTCCTCAAGAGCAAGGGCCAGGAGTGGACCGAGGTCCGCATCGACCTGGATCCGGCCGAGCGCGAGAAGATGATGGCGCTGACCAAGCGCACCAGCGTGCCGCAGATCTTCATCGGGCAGACCCACGTCGGCGGTTACGACGACATGATCGCCCTGCATCGCGCCGGCGGCCTGGAGCCGCTGCTGGAGGGGGTGAGCGGGCGCGCTTAAGCGGCACTGCCGCTTGCGCCCGCGAACGCCCGGCCATGGATGGCCGGGCCGGACGATCCGCAGCCGAATGGCAGCGCCAGGGACGGCAAGGACGTAACCCACCATCGAAGGAACTTGTGTGAGCAATGATCGTAACGACGACAGCGCGTCGTCGAACCAGACCGCCACGAACGAAAGCGACCGAGTGGCCCCGAGCGAAAGCGACCGAGTGGCCGAGTTCACCGCGTTCCGCAAGCGCATGAACGAACGCATCCTGGCCGAACCGAACCAGGTGGTGCGGCGTTTCTTCGCCCTGGATACGCAGACCTACCAGCCCGGTGCGCTCGACCTGAAGACCAAGGAACTGCTCGGCCTGGTCGCCTCGATGGTGCTGCGTTGCGACGACTGCATCAGCTACCACGTCGCCCAATGCAAGGACGCCGGGGTCAATCGCGACGAGATGTTCGAGGCGTTCTCGGTCGGCCTGGTGGTCGGCGGCTCGATCGTGATCCCGCATCTGCGCCGCGCGGTCGATTTCCTCGACCGGCTCGAACAGGGCGAGGCCGCCGCGCCGGCCGGCCACGACCACGGCTGAGCGCGTCGCTGCCCCTGTAGGAGCGGCGTGAGCCGCGACCGCGCGCTCCCGGTTGCGTCGTCAGCGAGAGGTCGCGGTCGCGGCTTGCGCCGCGCCTACCCTCGAAACCGCTGAAGCGGGCCGGCCACTTAGCTGAACGCGGGGCCGCTGCGCCGAATCGCACCGCCGGCTGCGCCGAATCGGGCCGATCGCCGCCCCCGACCAAGGTCCAGTACTCCCCCGAATGCAGCGGGGGGCCGCTTCCGGCATAATTACGGGGCTCACACCTCGTGCGCCGCGCCGCTTGCGCCGCGCCCTACAGCTGGAAATCCTCATGACGCAAACCATTACGGTCATCCGTGGCGACGGCATCGGCCCCGAGATCATGGACGCCACCCTGCACGTGCTCGACACGATGAACCTGGGCCTGTCCTACGAATTCGCCGATGCCGGCCTGGTCGCGCTGGAAAAGCACGGCGAACTGCTGCCGGCGGCGACGATGGACTCGATCCGCAAGAACCGCATCGCCCTCAAGAGCCCGCTGACCACGCCGGTCGGCGAAGGCTTCAGCTCGATCAACGTCGAGCTGCGCAAGCGCTTCGACCTGTACGCCAACGTGCGTCCGGCCAAGTCGTTCCCGAACACCAAGTCGCGTTTCCCCTCGGGCGTGGACCTGATCACGGTGCGCGAGAACACCGAAGGCGCCTACATCGGCGAAGGCCAGTCGCTGTCGGAAGACGGCGAGACCGCGATGCTGACCCAGAAGATCACCCGTCGCGGCTCCGAGCGCATCGTGCGCTACGCCTTCGACCTGGCGCGCCGCACCGGCCGCAAGAAGGTCACGGTCGTGCACAAGGCCAACATCCTCAAGTCGACCTCGGGCCTGTTCCTGAAGACCGCGCGCGAAGTGGCGCAGCAGTATCCGGACATCCAGTGCAACGAGATGATCGTGGACAACACCTGCATGCAGCTGGTGATGCGTCCGGAGCAGTTCGACATCATCGTCACCACCAACCTGTTCGGCGACATCATCTCCGACCTGTGCGCCGGCCTGGTGGGCGGTCTCGGCCTGGCACCGGGCGCCAACATCGGCACCGACGCGGCGATCTTCGAAGCCGTGCACGGCTCGGCCCCGGACATCGCCGGCAAGGGCATCGCGAACCCCTGCGCCCTGCTGCTGGGCGCGGCGCAGATGCTCGATCACCTCGGTCAGCCGGAAAAGGCGACCGCGCTGCGCGAGGCGATCATCGCCACGCTCGAAGCCAAGGATTCGCTGACTCCGGACCTGGGCGGCGAAGGCAACACCATGTCGTTCGCCAAGGCCATCGCGAGCCGCATCGCGGCGTAACGCCCGGCCATCGCGAGACCTCTGCAGGGCGCCTTCGGGCGCCCTGTTTCGTTTTTGCGAAGCGCCTCTCGCCTGAGGGAGGCGCGCGCCGCGCAAGCCTGCGCTAGGCTCGGGCGGCTTTCGGCAGGACGCCGTCGCCTGTCCGAAGCGGGTTCGTCCGTGTGCGTGAGCGCAACAGCGCTCGGTCGCGCGGCCCTCCATCCCGGCGGCTGGATTCGCATCGAGGAAGGTCATGAAGATCAGGAAGATGAAGGGCAAGGCAATTGCGTTCGCAGCGCTCGTGTCGATGGGGGCGGTCGGTACCGTCGCCGCGTACCCGGCGCCGGGTACGTGCACGGCCGCCAATCAAGGCCAACGGGTGACGGAACGGTCTTGGGATGGCAGCTCGCGGATCTATCTGTGCGACGAAGGGGTCTGGCAGACCTATGCGATCTGCGACAACCGCGGACGTTGCATCATCGTGATCTGAGGCCTGGCGGCATGGCTGGGTCGTGCAGGATCGCGAGCCACGACCATAGCGATACTTTCGACGGGGCGCCTTCGGGCGCCCCGTTGCGTTTGAGCATGCGCCGGCGGCGGCCGGGAGCCGTTCCCCGCCCGTCGCGGGAACGGGCTTGGCGGCCGCTTGTAGCAGGGGAGAGGCGGGGTAAGGGCAAGCCAGACCTCCCTGCTCCCGCTAGCATGGCCCCGACGCAGCATTCCACCGCCAGCACTCGACAAGCGTGATGCTGCGCTGCAAAATCGCCAGGTTTTCTAATCCATTCGGATGAAGCGATGAATCAACCGCTCCGCCCCGGCGCTCCGCTGTCTCCCAGTGCCTGGGCGCTGACGCCGCTGCTGGTGTTCCTGGCCCTGTTCTTCGGGGCCGGGCTGTATTTCACTTCGCACGGCGACGCCATGGGCTTCTACCAGTTGCACGCGCCGGTCGCGATCCTGCCGGCGCTGGCGCTGGCGGCGTTCATCGCCTGGCGGCGCGGGATCAAGCCGCTGGACACCCTGCTGTCGGGCATGGGCGATCACAACGTCGTGCTGATGTGCCTGATCTTTCTGCTCGCCGGTGGCTTCGTCGAAGTGTCCAAGGCGATCGGCGCGGTCGACGCGATCGTCGCCCTCGGCGTCGGCAACGTGCATCCGGCTTTGCTGCTGCCGGCGCTGTTCGTGGTCGCCGGTTTCATTTCGTTGTCGCTCGGCACCTCGATGGGCACGATCGCCGCGGTCGCGCCGATCGCGCTCGGCGTGTCCGACGCTTCCGGCCTGGATCGCGCGCTGGTGCTCGGCGCGGTGATCGGCGGCGCCACCTTCGGCGACAACCTGTCGGTGATTTCCGACACCGCGATCGTCGCCAGCCGCACCCAGGGCTGCACGATGCGGGAGAAATTCCGCGAGAACCTCAAGCTGGCGCTGCCGGCGGCGATCGGCACCCTGGTGCTGCTCGGCTTTCTCGGCGAAACCGCACCGGTGACCACGCCCGACGCGGTGTCGCCGTGGTTGATCCTGCCGTACTTGGTGGTGCTGGGCTTGGCCATCGCCGGGGTCGACGTGATCATCGTGCTGAGCATCGGCCTGGTCATCGCCGGCTTGTTCGGCGTGTTCCTGGCCGAGGATTTCGGCTTCGCCGCCTACACTGCGCACATCTGGGACGGCTTCGAGAGCATGGTCGAAATCACCTTGCTGTCGTTGCTGGTCGGCGGCCTGGGCGCGTTGATGAAAGCCGCCGGCGGCCTGGCCTGGCTGGCGCAGGTGATCGGCAAGTTCGCGCGTGGTCACCGCAGCCGCCGTGCCGGCGAGATCAGCATCGCCGCGTTGTCGGCGACCAGCGACGTGTTCACCGCCAACAACACGGTCGCGATCCTGATCAGCGGGGGGCTTGCCCGCGACGTCGCCCAGCAGCACGGCGTGCCGCCGGCGCGCGCGGCGAGCGTGCTCGACATCTTCGCCTGCGTGACCCAAGGCGTGTTGCCGTACGGTGCGCAGATCCTGCTCGCCGCATCCTTGAGCCAGGTCTCGCCGCTGGCCTTGGTCGGCAACGTCCACTACAGCTGGCTGCTCGGTGGTATCACCCTGTTGACGATGCTGTGGCCGTCGCGCCGGCGCAGCGGAGCCGACGCCACTGCGGCGACTTGATCGGTCTGGCCGATCCCGCTGCGCGACCGCGCAACCGATTCGACAGAGCCCGGCATGTCCGGGCTCTGTGCGTTCTGGTGCCTGCAGGTCGAATGGTCGAAGCGAGTGTGTTCGTGCGGAACGAGCGATGGAGGGCTAGGGCGATGTCTCTACGAAACGCCCTGGTCCCGCGCGATGCCTATGCCGATCAGTCGCCGCCGTTCGGCGCATCGATCAACAAGGCTTGGCCGGGTTTGAGCACGGCCTTGGCGTTCAAGCCGTTGCGCTTGAGCAGGTCGGCGACGCGGATGCGGTAGCGCTTGGCGATGGTCCAGGCGTTGTCGCCGCGGCCGACGGTGTGGCGACGCGGGCTGGCGTTCGCGGCGGGTTCGTCGTTCTTGGCGACGGCGACTTCGGCCGAACCGGTGGTGACGGTGTCGGCGGCGGTTTCGCCCGCCTTGGTGCGGGTGCTCGGCGGCGATTCGATGGCGGCGATGGCCAGGTCGGCTGCGACCGGAGCGGGCGCGTTCGCCGCGCCCGCGGCGACAGCGAGCAGCGGTGCGCGGCGGGTGCTGACGCGGCCGATCGAGCCGTTGGCGAAGACTGGGTTGAGACGCCGCAATTGCGCCGCGTCCTGGCCGGTGCGCGCGGCCCAGCCGTCGATGTCGCCGACTTCGGACGGCAGCGTCACCGCCTGCAGATGCGGCACCGGGCGATCCAGGGCCTGCAGCCATTCCTCGCGGTCGTCGGCTTGTTCCATCAGGCACGACAGCGCATGCAGTTTGCGCACGTAGGCCTGGGTGATGTCCGACAGGCCCGCAAGCTGGTCGGGGCGGGCATTGGCCGCGGTCTGGCCGTTGCGCTTGAGCGCGTTGAGGATGCGGTACTCGCCGGCGTTGTAGGCCATCACCGCCAGACGCCAGTCGCCGCCGAACATGCCGTGCAGGGTCTTGAGATAACGCACCGCGGCCTGGGTCGAATCGACCGGCGACAAGCGGCCGTCGTAACCCTCGCGCATCGGTACGCGATGGTTGCGTGCGGTCAGGGCGATCATCTGCCACAGCCCGGCGGGGCCGGCGGCACTGCGCGCGCCGGGGCGGTAACCGCTCTCGACGAAGGGGATCAGCGCGTATTCGGTCGGCAGGTGCGCTTCGCGCAAGGCGTCGACCACGTAGCCGAACAGCGGCAGCAGGTCGTCGTCGGAGCGGGCCAGGCGCTTGGGCGCGGTGGCGAAGTGTTGGCGCCAGCGCGTGCTTACGCCCGGCTCGCAGCTCGGGTCGGCGAGGCCGTCGCGGAAACGCTGGTAGATGTCGCGGCCGTTGCGGGTCGGCCCCGAAGGCGCGTCGGCCTTGGCGGGGGTGGGCTTGGCTGCGGGGGCTTCGGCGGCCCCGACCGGCGCGGCGCAGGCCGCGCTCAGCCACAGCGCGGCGAGCAGGGCGGCACGCAGCGGCGCGCGCCGCCTGGCGTCGGCCCGCTTCAAGCGCGGAACCCGTCTTTCCAACGCCGCAACTCGGCGAAGGCCTGGACTTCGTCCTCGGGCGGGTGGCCCAGGCGCGAGGTGATCGAGCGCAGCACGCCGGCTTCGCGGGTGCGCAGGAAGGGGTTGGTTGCGCGCTCGTCGAGGAGGCTGCTGGGAACGGTGGGACGACCGGCGTTGCGCATGGCCTGAGCCTGTTCTATGCGGCGCCGCAGCGCCGGGTTGTCGGGTTCCACCACGCTCGCGAAGGCGGCGTTGGACAGGGTGTATTCGTGACCGCAGCAGACCCGGGTCTCGTCCGGCAGGGCCGCCAGGCGGGTCAGCGAGACCAGCATCTGGGCGGCGGTACCTTCGAACAGGCGCCCACAGCCCAGGCTGAACAAGGTGTCGCCGCTGAACAACAGGCGCTCGTCGCCATGGGCGCCGCGGTCCAGGTAATAGGCGATGTGGCTGCGGGTGTGGCCCGGCACCGCCATGACATCGAGGGTCCAGCCGGCGACGTGCAGCTTCACGCCCTCGTCGACCCGGGCGGTCGCGCTGAGGATGCGTTCGTCGTCGGGGGCGAACACCGGGATCTCCGGCCAGCGCTCGCGCAGGGCGGCGGTGCCGCCGATGTGGTCGTCGTGGTGGTGGGTCAGCAGGATCCCGACCGGGCGCAGGCCATGTGCGGCCGCGGCCATCACCGGGGCGGCATCGCCGGGGTCGACGATCAGCGCCGATTCGTTGTCGCCCGACAGGGCCCAGATGTAGTTGTCGCTGAGGGCGGGCAGGGCGAGCAACCGCATCGTCGGTCTCCTGGCGGGCGCGGGCGGGACGGACCGCTTCGCGGGCTGGGTGGCCCGGGTAAGGGGCCGATGGGAGCCGGAAAACGATTTGCCTGACGCGGCCCGGGGGCGCACAGTCGGGGTATTCGCAAGCCCCGTGCCGTCCTGGCCCGATGCCTTCCGAGACTCCTGTCGAGAACCGCGACCATGCCCGCCCTGTCCCACGGCCGTCAACCCGACCACGACCCCGACTGTCCGCTCAACTGGTTCGGCGAGGTGGTCGGGCAAGGGCTGCTCGAGGTCGAGGCCGCGGCCATGTCCCGGGTGCTCGCGGCCAGCCCGACCTTGCCCTGGGCCTGGTTCGGCGTCGCCGCCGCGTCGCCGCCCGGCGGCCGGCGCGGGCTGGCGCTGCGGCGCAGCCCCAAGGGCTTCGACGGCGCCGTGCGCTGCCGCCTGCCGTTGCCGCTGGCCAGCGAGGCGTTCGGCGCGGTGTTGCTGCAGCACGTGTTCGACGACGGCGCCGACCCCCAGCCGCTGCTCAGCGAGTGCGCGCGGATCCTCGCGCCCGGCGGCCGGCTGTGGTTGGCGACCCTCAATCCCTGGAGCCCATACCGCCTGCGCTGGGCCGGCAGCGGCCTGCGCGCCCGCGACGCCGGCCATTGGCAGGCGATGCTGCGCGCCTCGGGTTTCGGCGCCGATGCGGTCAGCCTGCAATGGCTGGGCCCGCGCTGGCGGGTCGCCCATGGCGAGGCCGGCGTCGGCGCTGTCGACGTGGTGCGGGCCGGGGTGGCGCTGACCCTGACCAAGCGTGTGCATGCCGCGATCGGGCCGATGCGGGTGCAGCAACTGCGCTGGCAGACCGGCCTGGTGCCGCGCGACGTGCATCGCGGCTCCGCTCGCGGCGCGCAAAGGCGATAATGCCCGGCTGTCGTATAGAGAAGCCGTTGCGTGAGCGAATCCAGTCAAGACGCCGAAAAGATCGTAGAAATCCACACCGACGGCGCTTGCCTCGGCAATCCCGGCCCGGGCGGCTGGGCGGCACTGCTGCGCTATAAGGGCCGCGAGCGCGAACTCGCCGGCGGCGAACCCGACACCACCAACAACCGCATGGAGCTGATGGGCGCGATCATGGGCCTGGAAGCACTGAGCGAGCCGTGCAAGGTGGTGCTGACCACCGACTCGCAGTACGTGCGCAAGGGCATCACCGAATGGATCGGCAACTGGGTCCGGCGCGGTTGGAAGACCGCCGGCGGCGATCCGGTCAAGAACCGCGACCTGTGGGAGCGCCTGCACGTCGCGAGCCGGCGCCATGCGATCGAGTGGAAATGGGTCAAGGGCCACTCCGGCAACCCCGACAACGAGCGCGTCGACGTGCTGGCGCGGGTGCAGGCGGAGCGCTTGCGGGCCTATCGGCCCTGAAGACAGGAGTGAGTGGATAGGAGTGAGGAGTGAGCCCGAGCGAAAGCCGGCTGTGCCTCGCTCTTTCTCATTTCTCACTCCTCCAGACTCGCTCCCCGCTAGAATCCCCCGATGCGTCAAATCATCCTAGATACCGAAACCACCGGCCTGAGCTGGGAGCGCGGCAACCGCGTGGTCGAAATCGGCTGCGTCGAATTCGTCGAACGCCGCCCGACCGGCCGCACCTATCACCAGTACATCAAGCCCGATTGCGACTTCGAGGCCGGCGCCCAGGAAGTCACCGGCCTGAGCCTGGAAATCCTGGCCGACAAGCCGCCGTTCGAACAGATCGTCGACGAGTTCCTCGCCTTCATCGAAGGCGCCGAAGTGATCATCCACAACGCCGCGTTCGACGTCGGCTTCCTCGACAACGAACTGTCGCGTTGCGGGCCGCAGTACGGCAAGTTGCGCGACCGCGTCACCATCGAAGACTCGTTGCTGCTCGCGCGCCAGCGTTTCCCAGGCCAGCGCAACTCGCTCGATGCCTTGTGCAAACGCCTCGGCGTCGACAACTCGCACCGCCAATTGCACGGCGCCTTGCTCGACGCCCAGTTGCTGGGCGAGGTCTACATCGGCCTGACCTCGGGCCAGGAAGAGATCGGGTTCGGCGACCCCGGCGCGGCCGCGGCCAGGCTCGAACAGGCCAGCTTCCAGATCGACGTCAGCGCCCCGCGCCCGCGCGTGATCGTGTTGCCGGCCGAACTCGCCGCCCACGAAGCGCGCCTGGAAAAGCTGCGCAAGAAAGCCGGCAAATGCATCTGGGATCTGGCGATGCCGCCGGTCGAGGTCGCGCAGGCCGTCGAGGCCTGAGCGCAAGCATCGCGATGCCCATCGGGCATCTCCAGCGACCTGCGATCCGCAGTGGCGTAACTACCCGGCCGTCATCCCCGCGAAGGCGGGGATCCAGAGACTTCAGCGTTTTGGCTGCAAGCGTTCGGGATGCCTTGCTTGTACAACCAGCAGTGCGTCATACCCGCAGACGCGGTGATGGGGCGCTGCGAACCCCTGGCCGGGTGCGTTCGGAGTCACGTCGCGATAGAGCCCTGGGTTCCCGCCTGCGCGGGAACGACGGGGGCGATAGCGCGGCATTCCTGGATGACGAACTGGAGCGACTCCTGCCGCGCAAGCCAGGCAGTGCGAATCGCAGGCTTGGAATTAATTAGACGATTTTGTCTTTGCGTAAAATCGCGTCGCCGACAGGCCCGGCGCCTCAGTGGCTGCGCACCAGCACCACGGTCACATTGTCCGAGCCGCCGCCGTCGAGCGCCGCGGCGACCAGCGAATCCACGCATTCCTGCGCGCTGCAGTCGTTGTGTGCCAGCACCCGGGCGATGCTGCGGTCGTCGACCTCTTCGGTCAGGCCGTCGCTGCACAACAGCAACTGCATGCCCGGGCGCAGTTCGCCGTTCATGGTCTCGACGTTGAGGTTGCGCGGGTCGGTCACGCCCAGGGCCTGGGTGACGACGTTGCGGTGCGGGTGGCTGCGTGCCTGTTCGTGGGTGATCGCGCCGTTGGCGATCAGCTCCTGGACGTAGCTGTGGTCCTGCGACAACTGGGCCAGATGGCCGTCGCGCCACAGGTAGACCCGGCTGTCGCCGACCCAGGCCACTTCGAAGCGGTTGCCGTTGATGCGGGCCGCGACCACGGTCGTGCCCATCGGCAGGGCGTCGTTGCGCCGGCGCGAGGTGCGGATGATCTCTTCGTCGGCGATGCGGATGGCCTGCGCCAGCGGGGCGCCGTTGCGGACCTCGCGGACGATGGCCTCGCGCGCCAGCGCGCTGGCGACCTCGCCGTACTCGTGCCCGCCCATGCCGTCGGCGACCAGCCACAGGCCGAGTTCGCTGTCACCGTAATAGGTGTCTTCGTTGAGTTCGCGGCGCAGGCCGACATGCGTGAGGTGTCCGAATTCGATCATCTGTCGGTCGTGCCGCTCGCAGTTGTCGGGTTTGCCAATGCTGAAAACGCAATCATCGCGATCAAGCGGCCGCGTAGCAAGAAAGCGTGATCCGTGTTCGGCTTTCATGCCCGAGCATGGATGAAGGCCGCGTGTGGATCGGATCGGTAGAGACGGTGGTGGCGCAAGGCATCGACGGTGGCTCCTGCGCGAGTGGGACGAAGCAAGCTGGAGCGTGGCCCACGTCGGCCAAACGGCTCATGAAGCACCGGCTTCACACACTGGACGAGCGAACGCGGCCGTTGTGAAAACCCTCGCCCGAGTCGCTGACGATGGCGGCCGTGCCGATGACCGGTTATGCGAGGCGGGGTGGAGCGCAACTTTCGGTTTCGATCGGACCGATCTCGCGCCGGGCCCCGCGGGCATCGCCGCAACGGCCGGACCGGGGCCCAAAAACAAAACGGGCCCCGAAGAGCCCGTTCTGTCTGTATCTGGCGGAGAGGGGGGGATTCGAACCCCCGGTACGCTATAAACGTACGCCTGATTTCGAGTCAGGTACATTCAACCACTCTGCCACCTCTCCGGGTGCAGTGAGCCGAGAATGATACGGGCTGAAACATCCGCCGACAAGGCTTGTCGTGATCGCCGCGTCGGCGCCCTCCCGGGGCCGGGGAGGGCGGGGCTACACTAGCGGCCTTCTTTCGCAACGAAACGGCTGCGCGACATGTCCGAAATCCTGGTCCCGGTGTCCTTTGGCGAATTGCTCGACAAGATCGCGATCCTGCAGATCAAGTCCGAGCGCATGACCGACGAGGCCAAGCTGGCCAACGTCCGCAACGAGCTCAGCGCGCTCGAGCAGACCTGGATGGCCCACCCGGCCGCCGGTGGCGACGTGGTCCGCCTGCGCGCCGAGCTGAAGGCCGTCAACGAGCGCCTGTGGGTGATCGAGGACGACATCCGCATCAAGGAAAAGCGCCAGGAGTTCGATGCCGAGTTCATCCGCCTGGCGCGCTCGGTCTACATCGAGAACGACGTGCGGGCGCGGGTCAAGAAGGACATCAACCTGGCCCTGGGCTCGACCTACGTCGAAGAAAAGTCCTACCAGGACTACGGCCCCGGCCTGGTCGGCTGAGCGGGCGGCCGCGGCGATGCCGGTGGCCGAACCCAAGCCGCGCGCCGCGGGCGCCTGGCTGTACGACGATCTGCTCGCCTGGCTGTGCCCGGGCGGGCTGTTGCTGACGGCATTGGCCCTGCGCCACCCGGCCGGCCTGCACCTGCTGCGCGAGCAGGCCCCCGAGCTGACCCTGCCGACCTGGTTCGCCGGCGCCTATGCGCTGGGCCTGGCCCTGAGCCCGATCGGCCGCCTGGTCTACGGCGTCGCCCAGGGCATCGTCTGGCCGCGCTTGCGCCAGGCCTGGGCGCCGGCCATCGCCTTTCTGTCGCAGCGACTGGCGCGCAGCGAAGGGCTGGTGCTGCCCGATGCCGCACACATGTCGACCTCGGTCTTCCACGATGTCGACCGGCGCATGCGCGAATATCTGGAGGCGGCCGACCCGTCTTCGCGCAACGCCCTCAACCGCATGAAGGTGTTGTGCAGCCTGTCGTGCAATGCCGCTGCGGCTTGTCTGGTGTTTGTCGCCGTGGAAGCGCTGACCGGCGGCTGGCGCGATTGGAGCGGCGGCCAGATCGCGGTCGCCGCGTTGGTGATCGCGTTGGCGCTGATCGCCGCGGTCTATCGCGAGCGCCGCCGCCAGCGCACCCAGCTGTCTATCTGGCGTCGGCTGCAGATCGAGAACGACGCGTCTTAGCGCAGCGAATGATCGGCGAGGTAGCGCTCGAATGCGGCGACGCCGTCCTCGACCGAGATCAAATCCATCACGCCTTCGTGTTCGATCTTGGTGCCCCAGGCGATGTCGGCCGCGGGCTTGCCGAGATACTTGCGCGCGGCGTCGTCGTAGCGGTCGGCGCAGTAGCGGCGGTCGCTGTAGGGGCCGCTGCGTGCGGGGTTGCTGGCTGCATGCAGGCCGAGCACCTTGGTGCCCATGGCGTTGGCGATGTGCATCGGGCCGGAGTCGGGTGTCATCAACAGCTGGCCGCGTTCGAGCAGCGCCGGCAGTTGCTTCAAGGTGTCCTTGCCGACCAGGTCCAGCGCCGGGTGGCGCATCGCCGCGAGGATCGCGTCGGCGGTGTCGCGTTCGAGTTCGCTGCGGCCGCCGCACAGCACCACTCGCCAGCCGCGCTCGGCGGCATGGTCGGCGACCGCGGCGTAGCGGTCGTTGCGCCAGTTGCGCACGGTGTGGCTCGAACACGGCGAGATCAGCAAGGTCGGTGCCTCGTCCTGCGGCCATTGCGCGCGCGCCCATTCGCGCGCGTCCTCGGGCACGGGCAAGTCCCAGCGCACTTCGGTCTGGCGCAGGCCGAGCGGTTCGCAGAAGCTGCCGATCGCGTCGAGCACGTGGATGCCGGGGCGGTCGGGAATGCGCTCGTTGATAAAAAGCCCGTGCAGGTCCTTCGAGCGCGAGCGGTCGTAGCCCACCCGGCGCTGCGCCGGCAGGAAGGCCGACAGCAGGTTGGCGCGCGCGGCCACCTGCATCTGCAGCAGCACGTCGAAGCGGCCCCCGGGGAGGGGGCGTTCGCGCAGGCTGCGGCGCAGGGCGCGCATGCCGGCGAAGCCGCTTTTCTTGTCGTACTCGAGGAATTCGACGCCTTCCAGACCTTCGAGCAGGCGCCGCTCGCCCTTGCCGATGATCCAGGCGATCGAGGCCTGCGGTCGCGCCGCGCGCAAAGTGCGCACCAGCGGTACGACGTGGGTCACATCGCCGAGCGCGGACAGACGCAGCAGGCAGATCGAAGGATGGGAACTGAGAGGCGATGTGGTCACGTGACTTGTTAGACTCGGTCGGATGACGGGTTATGACGCCGCCGAGGGACTGACGCCGTACCGCGACGATAGCGGTTACGGTGCGATTCTGTTCGACCGCGCGCAGGTCCAGCAAGCCGCGCCGGAATGGTTCTCGCCGGCGCACTGGGGCGGCAACGCGCGTCCGGTCGACAGCGGCGGCCGTGGCGGCGCCTGGTTCGTCGATGCGCCGTTCGGCCGGGTGGTGCTGCGCCGTTACCTGCGCGGCGGCCTGATCGCACGCTTCAATCGCGACCGTTATTGGTGGAGCGGCGCCAACCAGACCCGCAGCTTCGCCGAGTTCCGCCTGCTGCGCGAACTGGCCGGCAAGGGTCTGCCGGTGCCGAAGCCGGTCGCCGCCTGGTATCGCCGCGACGGTTGGTATTACTACGCCGCGATCCTGCTTCAGCGCCTCGGCGACGTGCGCTCGCTGGCCGACCGCGCCGCCGTGGCCGGCGACGGCGCGCCTTGGGAAGAGGCCGGGCGGCTGATCGCGCGCTGTCACCGGGCCGGCCTCGATCACGCCGACCTCAACGCCACCAACCTGCTGTTCGACAGCGGCGGGCACGGCTGGGTGATCGACCTGGACCGCGGCCAGATCCGGATTCCGGCGACCCCCTGGCGCGAGCGCAACCTGGCCCGGCTGAAGCGTTCACTGTTGAAATTGCGCGGCGACCGCGGCGAGGCCGAGGTCGAACGCGATTTCGCCCGACTGCGCACGGCCTATGACCGCGCCTGGGAACGTGGTTACTAAAGACGTGGTCAGCGAATCGAGGGGGCGGGCATGACTTGGCGGTTGCGTTTGCACGGCGTCGGCAATGCGTCGGCGGTCGAGCTGGGGTCGGCGATGGCCACGCTGGAGCGCGACGGCGAGCCCTGGCTCACTATCGATTGCGGCGGCGAAGGCCTGACCGCGTTCCTGGCCCATTACGGCCGGATGCCCGAGGCCCTGTTCGTCACCCATACCCACCTGGACCATATCGCCGGGTTCGAGCGCCTGTTCGTCGCCCACTATTTCGACCCGCAGCGGCGCGGCAAGGTGCGGCTGTACGTGCCGGCGACGGTGGTGCCGCTGCTGCACCAGCGGGTGGCCGACTATCCGAACGTGCTGGCCGAGGGCGGGGTGAATTTCTGGGACGCCTTCCAGCTGGTGCCGGTCAGCGGCCATTTCTGGCACGGAGGCCTGCGCCTGGAGGTGTTCGCAACCCGCCACCACTGGCCCGACAGCGCCTTCGGCCTGCGTCTGCGCGGCAGCGCCATCTGGACCGGCGACACCCGGCCGATCCCCGAGGTCCTGGCCAAGTACGCCGATGCCGGCGAGCTGATCGCCCACGACTGCGCCCTGCACGGCAACCCCTCGCACAGCGGCATCGAGGACCTGGAGCGCGAATACTCGCGCGAACTGCTGAATCGCTGCCTGCTTTACCACTACGGCAGCCGCGAAGAGGGCGACGTATTGGCGGCGCGGGGGTATCGTGTCGGTAGGCCGGGCGAGGCGATCGAGCTGGCCGAGCCCACCGTTACGCAACTGCCGTCCTAGTGAATGCCGCCTTCGTGAGTGCCGCCCCCGGTCTGCCGCCGCTGCCGATGCCGTTGGATCTCCACGGCCGGCCGCTGCGCGACTTGCGCTTGTCGGTGATCGAAGCCTGCAACTTCCGCTGCCCCTATTGCATGCCGGCCGAGCGCGTGCCGGACGACTACGGCCTGGATGCGGCCTCGCGCCTGAGCTTCGACGAAATCGAAACCCTGGTGCGCGGTTTCGTCCGTGTGGGCGTCAGCAAACTGCGCCTGACCGGCGGCGAGCCGCTGCTGCGCAAGCGCCTGCCCGAGCTGGTCGCGCGCCTGGCGCGCATCGAAGGCATCGACGACCTGGCGCTGACCACCAACGGCTCGCTGCTCGCGCGTCATGCGCGGGCGCTGCGCGAGGCCGGCCTGCGCCGCCTGACGGTGAGCCTGGACGCACTCGACCCCGAGCGTTTCCGGCGTCTGTCCGGCGGGCGCGGCGAAATCGCCGACGTGCTCGAAGGCATCGCCGTGGCGCGCGCGGCGGGCTTCGATTCCATCAAGATCAACTGCGTGGTCCAGCGCGGTATCAACGAAGACCAAGTGTTGCCCTTGGTCGAACATTTCCGCGGCAGCGGCCATGTGCTGCGTTTCATCGAATATATGGACGTGGGCAACTGCAACGACTGGAGCGCCGAGGGCGTGGTGAGCTCGCAGGCCCTGCGCGACCGCATCCACGCGCGCTGGCCGCTGCGCGCGCTCGACGCCAATTACCGCGGCGAAGTCGCTTCGCGCTACGGCTTCGCCGACGGCCAGGGCGAGATCGGCTTCGTGTCCTCGATCAGCGCGCCGTTCTGCGGCGATTGCCATCGCTCGCGGGTGTCCGCCGACGGCCGGCTGTACACCTGTCTGTTCGCCGCCGAAGGCACCGACCTGCGGCCGTCGCTCGCGCTGGGCGAAGCCGCCTTCGCCGAACGCCTGGCCGGGCTGTGGTCGCGCCGCGGCGACCGCTACAGCGAATTGCGCGCCCTCGACGCGCCGCGCTCCAAGCGCCACGTCGAGATGTTTTTGATCGGCGGCTGAGGCTGTGATGTCGTCGTTAGCCGGCAGTGCGGTCCAGTCGTTCCCGGTTGCGGCTTCCGATTCCATGCTCTCCGGGTCGCTCGAGGCGCAAGGCTTTCTTCGGTTGCCCGGTGTGCTCGGTGCGGTGGACGTCGCTGCCATGGCGGCTCATGTCGACGCCTGCGATGGCGACGATGCGGGCACCCGCAATCTGCTTCAACACGCGTGGTGCCGGGCGCTGGTGGCGCCGTTGCGCCTGCGGCTTCGCGACCTGGGTGTGTTGGCCGAGGATGCGCTCGCCGTGCAATGCACCTTATTCCGCAAAAGCCAGTCGCGTAACTGGAAAGTCGCCCTGCATCAGGACTTGTCGATCCCGGTCGCCGAGAAGGTCGCGAATGAGGCGCTCTCCGGCTGGTCGCACAAGGAGGGCTCGCATTTCGTCCAGCCGCCGACGGCGCTCCTGGAGCGGCTGACCGTCGTGCGCATCCACCTGGATCCGTGTACCGATTCCGATGGACCGTTGCGCGTGGTGCCGGGCTCGCATCTGGTTGGAAAGCTCAGCGCGCAAAGGGCCAGCGCTCTGCGCGAGGAGCGCGGCGAGACACAATGCACCGCACGGCCGGGCGATCTGCTTATCATGCGACCGTTGCTGTTGCATGCTTCTTCCAAGGCCAGCCGGCCGCAGGGGCGGCGGCGCGTCCTGCATTTCCTGTTCGGCCCGTCCGACCCCGGGCACGCACTGCGATGGAGTCTGGCGATTTGAAATCCAAACCTTCCCTTACCCATGTCGACCGCGACGGCCGCCCGGCGATGGTCGACGTGTCGGACAAGTCGGTGACCGCCCGCGAGGCGGTCGCGCAATGCCGCGTGCGTTTTCCGGCCGCGGTCGCGCTGCAACTGCGCGCGAGCGGACTCAAGAGCAAGAAGGGCGCGGTGATCGACACCGCCATCATCGCCGGCACGATGGCGGTCAAGCGCACCCATGAGCTGATCCCGTTCTGTCATCCGCTGCCGATCGACGGCTGCCGTTTAAGTATCGATTGGGACGGCGACAACAGCTTGATGATCGAGTGCGAGGTCAAGACCACCCACCGCACCGGCGTCGAGATGGAAGCTCTGACCGGCGCGACGGTCGCGGCGCTGACCGTCTACGACATGTGCAAGGCCTTGTCGCATGGCATCGTGCTCGGGCCGGCCAAGTTGACCGGCAAGCGCGGCGGCAAGCGCGACTTCGCCGCGAAGCCGAAGCGCAGGGCGGGGGACGAGCGATGAGCCGCCTCACCGTGCTGTATTTCGCCAGCCTGCGCGACGCCGCCGGCGTTGCCAGCGAATCGGTCGAGGCCGACGCGGCCGATCTGCGCGCGCTGTACGACTCGCTGCGCCAGCGGCATGGGTTCGCCCTGCCGGTCGAGCGCCTGCGTGTCGCCGTCGACGGCGCTTTCGCGCGCTGGGACGAAGCGCCGCGCGCCGGCAGCGAGGTCGCCTTCATCCCACCGGTCTCGGGAGGCTGAGATGGCACGATTCGCCTTGTCCGAGCATTCCTTCGAGATCGCACCCTTGCGCGCGCAACTGCTCAGCGATCGCGCCGGCGCCTTTGCCAGCTTCGAGGGTTGGGTGCGCGACCACCACGGCGGCCGCGCCGTCGCCGGCCTGCGTTACGAAAGCTATGCCGCACTCGCCCTGGCCGAAGGCGAGCGTGTGCTGGAAGAAGCCATCGAGCGCTTCGCCATCGTCGATGCGCGCTGCGTCCATCGCGTCGGCGACCTGGCGATCGGCGAGCTCGCGGTCTGGGTCGGGGTCAGCGCCCCCCATCGCGAAGCCGCGTTCGCCGCCTGCCGCTACATCATCGACGAGACCAAGTCGCGGGTGCCGATCTGGAAGCATGAGCGTTATGCGGATGGGGATGCGGATTGGCTGCATCCGGAGTCGCCGGCGGCTTAAGGACCGAACCATGCAGAGGACGGAGCAATCCTTGCACAAGACGCTCGTCATCTTCGTCGGGATGGCGGCCGCTGCGCTTGTGCCTGCGATCGGCCTGAATCTGCCTCCGACACTGATCGACGGCACTTCCCTGTCGATGACGAACATCTTATTCATCCCGCTGGCTTACATGTTCGTCTTGCCCATCGCGTTGGTATTCGGGGTTCCGATGGTGGTGCTGTTCGACCGTCTCAATCTGGTCAACGTGTGGACTGCGATGGGATCGGGAGCCTGTGTCGGCGCTATCGCGACGATCGTCATCAGATTGCCCGCTCCACCGTTGCCGAGGGACTTGCTGGTGGATTGCCCGTTGGGGTTGTTGTCGGGAATCGTGTTCTGGCTGGTTTGGCGTTGGAACTACCCGGACAGACTCCCTTCTGGTGATCTCGGCAGCCGATAAAGCCTGCTGTTTCCGGAGCCTAGGACGATGCGATATCGCTCGCTGTGCCTGATTCTCCTGCTCGCCGCCGTCAGGCCGGCGTTTTCGGGCGAGCTGTTGGTCGGCAACAAATCCGCGGATACCGTCTGGCGTCTGTCGCTCGACGATGGCCGTAAGCTCGGCCAATTCGCCACCCGTCAGGCGCCGCACGAAATCGCAGTCAGCCACGACGGCGCCACCGCGCTGGTGGCGAACTACGGCAGCCGCGAAACCCCGGGCCATACCTTGAGCGTGCTCGACCTGCGAAGCGGCAAGCCGCCGCGCATCATCGACCTCGGCCGCCACGGCCGCCCGCATGGCTTGCGTTTCCTGCCCGGCGACCGCGAAGCCTTGGCGACGACCGAGGCCTCGGGTCATCTGCTGCGCATCGATCTGGCCGGGGGCCAGATCGTCGCCGAGATCGCGATGGGCGAGGGGCGCGGCCACATGGTCGCGGTATCCGCCGACGGCAAGGCTGCCTACGTCAGCAAGATCGACCGGGGCACGGTCAGTCGCGTCGATCTGAACCGCAATGCCAAGAGCGCGGAAGTCGAGGCGGGCAAGGGCGCCGAAGGCATCGCGGTACGCCCCGGCAGCGGCGAAGTCTGGGTCGGCAACCGCGAGGCGGGCACCGTGACCGTGCACGACGCGCGCACGCTCGCGATCCGCAAAACCTTGCCGAGCCCGGGCTTTCCGATTCGCGTCGCCTTCACCGCCGACGGCCGCCACGCCCTGGTCAGCAACGCACGCGCGGCGACGGTGTCGGTGTTCGATGCGCGTCGCAAGAAAGCGCTGGCGACGATCGCGCTGTCGCGCGAAGGCGCCGAGTACCGCGACACCTTGCTCGGTCGCGCTGCCTTGCCGATCGGCGTGGTGGCCGACCCGAAGCGGCCGCGGGTCTATGTCGCGATCAGCGGCGGCGACGAGGTCGCGGTGATCGACCGCAAGACCTGGAAGCCGATCGCCTACTGGAAGACCGGGCGCGAGCCCGATGCGCTGGCCTTGTCGCTGCCGGGCGATTGAGCCGATCCGTTGGGCGGCCTCGTTCGGGATAATCCCAGGGCCCGAAAAGGCGGCGGCCCCGCAAGCGTGACTCCGGCGCCCGAATCGGTCGATACCGTTGCTGCCTTCCGGCCCTGGCGGGATTTTCAACTTATCGTCGCGGAGGCGCCAACGGGGCCACCATAGAGAACGAAGGCGCCGCAGCGCTTTCGCGGCTCCGATGGACAGCTGCGGTCGCCGGTGGGGCGGCCCGGTTGTCGACCGGAGAGCCCAGTATTCTGCCTGAAGCCGCCATCGCGGCGCAATCTCGGCCGCCGTGTCCCCCTGACATCGGCCCGGAGAGCCGCATGGCGCCTGGCCCGCGGCTCCGCGTAGGCCGAGCGGACCCGGCGCTAGAATCGACCGATGCGCATAGCCGTCATTTCCGATGTCCATGGCAACCTGGGGGCGCTCGATGCGGTCCTGGCCGATATCGAGCGGCGCGGCGTCGATCTCGCGATCAATCTGGGCGACCTGTTGTCCGGCCCGCTGCGGCCGCGCGAAACTGCCGACCGTCTGATCGCGTTGGGCTGGCCGACCATCGCCGGCAATCACGAACGCCAGGTGCTGACCGATCCGCCCGAACGCATGAGCGCGTCCGACCGTCATGCCGTCGCCGAGATCCGTCCCGACCAGCGCGAGTGGCTGCGCAGCCTGCCGCCGACCTGGCGCTTGAACGAGGAGGTGCTGCTGGTCCATGGCACGCCGCGCAGCGACCTGGAGTGTTTCATCGAGACCGTCGACGAGCACGGCATGCGCCCGGCTCATCACGACGAAGCGGCGCAGCGTGCCGGCGGCACCGATGCGCGTGTGATCCTGTGCGGACACACCCACGTGCCGCGCAGCCTGCGCTTGGCCGATGGGCGTTTGATCGTCAATCCCGGCAGCGTAGGTTTGCAGGCTTACGCAGGCGAGCATCCGCATCCGCACCGGGTCGAGACCGGTTCGCCGCAGGCGCGCTATGCCATCGTCGAGCGGGCCAACGACGAATGGAGCGCGCAGCTGCTCACGGTGGACTACGACTGGGATGCGGAAGCCGAACGGGCTTTGCGCAACGGCCGGCCCGATTGGGCGCGCGCATTGGCGACGGGTTACGTGTAGGCGGATGCGGGCCTGGTTCGGCTCGCAGCGAACGATCCATCCGCCAGCTTCGAGACCGGCGCGGGGCGAATCCGCCCCGCGCCGCGTCGCTTACTTCTGCACCAGGAACTGCGCCATGGGGTAGTTGAAGGTGTGGCACTGTTCGAAGACCAGCCGTTCGCGATTGACCGTGGCGAAAGACTCATGGCGCCCCATGAGCTGGCACGACTGCCATTTCACGTAGGGCATGTCGCCGCCGCGCGGCCGATAGGTGACCGGGATCGACGGCGGGCCGATGTGGCTCTGGAACGAACGCGCCGCATCGGTGCAAGAGATGAAGGTCAGGTTCGCGTTCGCCGCATCCCATCCGCAATTCATCAGCTTGCTCTTGGCATGGCGCAACTCGAAGCGCACGCCCATCACGATCAGCGTCTTGACCGTGTTGTTGTGCGGGCCCGGCGGCAGGTCGAAGAACACCGACGGGATGTCCTGGGTTTCGTTGCACTGGATCCAGGAGCCGCCGTACACGTTGATGTAGCCGCCGCGCGCGAAGCGCAGCAAGGTGCCGCTCTGGTACTCGAACTTGCAGTCGCGGAACCAGAAATTCAGGAACTGATCCTGCTGGCTGTGGGTCGGCGTCATGCCCGAATGCAGGAAGGCGTCGCCCAACACGACATCGTTGGCCAGGTGGCAGCGATTGAAAGCCCACTCGGAGTTGAGGTTGGAATCGGCCGGGCCGTCCAGGCCGATCACCCGGTTCCAGGGGCCGCGCCATTCGACGTCGTCGAAGGCGAAGTCCTGGTTGGTTCCGCCGGCCACCGAGGCCCAGCAATAGATCCAGTTGAGCCCCGGACGCGCGGCGCGGAAGCTGATCTCGCGCACGCGCAACTGGCGCAGGCGGCCGTAGGCGGTCAGCAGATTGTTGGCGAACGCGTCGCCACCGCTCGGGGCGGCGTCGAACAGGATCTCGGAGCTGCGCTTGCCCTGGCCTTCGATGACATAGCCGTTGATCTTGGTCTTGGCGGTGTCCGGGCCCTTGGGCAGCAGCACGTCGGCCTTGGTCACTCGGTAGATGCCGGCCGGGAAATACAGGTGATGGGTCAGCCAGCCGTTGCCGTTCCTGGATGCGAACACCGCATCGCGCGCGCGTTCGATCGCGGCGGTGTCGTCGGTGCTGCCGTTGCCGACCGCGCCGTAGTCCTTGACGTTGATACGGCCCGGGTCGGTCCCGACCAGCGCGGTGGACGCCAACGCGCCATCGCGACGCGGCGCCGGGGCGCCGCCGATGGGTTCGTTCTGGTACATCGAACCGCCGATCGAGGCGGCGGTGGTGGCCGCGGCGGCCGCGCCGGCGCCGGCGATCATGCCGGCCGCGCCGATCAGCTTGCGGCGCGCACGCGAATGGGGGCCGGTATCGGCACTTGCATCGGAACTCGTGGTCTTCTTGCTCATTAGGCATCCTAGGTAAGTGCCCGGATCGGGCATGACGTGACGGTCGCGACCGGCGGTGGGGGCCACACCGGGCACGTACGGTCGCGAACGTCGCGCGCAATCTAGGCGTCGCCTGTCATGGCCGATGCGATGCACGGCGCAGTTTTCCCGGACAACGGCCACAAGGTTTGTAACGATCCGTCTTAGTGAGTCCGCGGTCGCGCTCTGGTGGTGGTCGCCATGACCCTTGCAGCCTTGCTGCGGCAGTGGTGCAGTGATGTTGCGACAGCGGCGTGGATGCGCGGGGACGTCGGGCGAGGGCGGGCCTTGGCGTGGTGTTCGAGCCGCATCGAATGGATGCCGGTCATCCGGTATTTAGCTTGCGTCGAGGCGGCCTGCGAAAGCCGCTCGATAGATCGCGGCGATTGCGCCGCAGCCGCGATATTTTGTGCGCGGCGTCTCTGTTTGTAATTTTGCGCAAAGGCCTCGCCTTGTACTGGCTTTCGCGAACCCGTTACGCCTACAGTGAGCGCCGAACACGCCCTTGCATGCATCCGTTGCCGACGCTCAGCACGCGTCGCTGCCGTTGAGATGCGCGGGCGTAGTATCGACCTGCCGACCTAAGGAAAGGGAGCAACGCAGATGGATTTGCCCGCACGCACAGCGGCCGCTACGGCCGTGCTTCGGCCAGCCGCCGAGATCGAAACCGCCCTGACTTTCGTTGCCGCAAACGCGGCGGCACCGCCATGCCTCGGCTCGAACCGGCGGCCACGCGTCGCCGCCCAGACATAAGTACCGATCAAGCTGCACACGATGCCCGACGGTTCGCTTTCGGATATCGAATCCCCCATGCCGGCGCCGGCGGTCCTCCCTCACCGACCGTGCGTACGGCCTCTCCAAGCTCCATAGAAGGAATGACCATGACAGTTGTCGCAACGGATGCCGACAATGAGGCCGAACGCCGGCCGGCTCGAACCCGTATCGGCTGGAACCTGACTCTGGCCTCGCTGGGCTTGCTGCTCGCCTCGGGCGCGCAGGCGCAGGAAACGGTAAAGCTGTGGCGCACCAACAGCCTCGCGCTGGCGCCGCAGACCACCGAAGCCGCGATGCAGCAGGGCATCAGGAATTATTTCGCCCAGTTCGGCGGTCCGCCGATGAGCATGTACGTCAAAAGCCAGGTCGCACTGAACAGCAAGACCGTCTACAAGTACGCCATCGAGCCCAAGCCGCCGACCCTGACCGATTGGGCCTACAAGGAGCTCAACGACCCGTCGGGCACGCCGACGCAGACTTCGATGGAGGCGATCGTCGCCCGCATCAAGCAGGACTACGACGCCCAGAGCGTCGCTCAGGGCTGCGCGGCGGCCAGCACGGTTACGCCGACGGTCTGGACAACGGATCTCACCTGGTCGACCAGCCCGATCGCGATTCGCGAATCCACGCCTACCGACGTCAAATACATGGTGGCGCCCGGAGGCGGCGGTGCCTGTTATCTCACCAACACCCAGGTCAAGATCGTCAAGGATCGGGCGGCCAGTTGCCCCGGCCGGCTCATGACCTGGAACACCGATCTCAATGCCTGTGGCGCCGGGTCGAGCTTCGACATGGCCTATTACAGTGATCCGCTGCCGAGCAACGAGTGCCCGGTTGGCAATCCCTGTGACCCGACAACCGGGGACAAGTCCGAGCCGGCGCACGATTTCGATCTGGGCTGGATTGCATTCGATCGCCATTACCACTCGCTAACGTCGACTGCCGCTGGCGGATTCGGTTATGGCTGGACGCATTCGCATAATCTGCGGCTGTCGGTCGGCCCCGATCCGACCACGCCTTCCGACCCGACGGTCCGTATCGGTTTCATTGAAGCCGATGGTTCGCAGGTCGCGTTCACACTGGTGGGCGCCGCGTACGAGGCGAACGACCAAAGCGGCGACCGGGTCGTCGCCGACGGCGCGCAGTGGCTGATGCATCGCAGCGACCGGATGCTGCGCTTCGACGCCGCCGGCCGTCTGCTGGAACAGCGTTTCGAGAACGGCTCGGTCCTGAGTTATAGCTACGATGGAATGCGCCGTCTGGCCGCGATCGCCCACAACAGCGGCCGCGGCCTCGTGTTCGAGTACACCGCGGGCGGCGACGACGCGCCCATCACGGCGATTCGTTTGGCCGGCGTTGCGCTCGCGTCTTATGCCTATAACGCCAATGGACAGGTCGAAACCGTGACCTATCCTGGCGGCGAGTCGCGGACCTATCACTATGAAGATACGAGGTTTCCTCTCAATCTGACGGGCGTAACCGTGGAGGGCGGCCAGCGCTACAGTACGTTCAATTACGATGCCAAGAATCGGGTGACCTTGAGCGTCCATTCCGGCAATGCCGACCGCGTGACCCTGACCTATCCTTCGACGGGCGGTTCCATCGTCACCGATCCTCTCGATCGGCAGACCACCTATGGTTTGACCGCGTCGCCGGCGAGCGGTGCGCCGCGCAAGGTCAGCGGCCTGACCGACACCCGCGGCACCATCGGCAGGACTTATTACGACGAGACCACCGACTTCCGCCGCCGCCTCGACACCGTCACCGACCGCAACGGCACCCAGACCAAGCACACGTATGCCGAAGCCAACGACCCGGTCACCGGGCAGCCGGCGCGCACGCATACGGTGAAGGAAGCGGTCGGCCTCGCGCAGGAGCGCACCAGCGCGGAACGCCGCGACCTTGCCAGCAACCGCACGTTGCTGACCCAAGTCGGCAATCGCGAGACCCGTATCGTCCGCAACGCGCGCCTGCAACCGATCACGGTCACCGTGCGCGACACGGTCAGCAACCAGACCCGCACGACCGCGTATGCCTACTGCGAAGCGGCCGACGTAGCCGCGAGCAACAGCACCTGCCCGACCCTGGGGCTGGTCAAGTCGGTCGACGGCCCGCGCACCGACGTCAACGACGTCACGACGTTCCAGTACTACGGCAGCGACGACAGCACCTGCGCAACCCAGCCGGCGCTGTGCACCTACCGCAAGGGCGACCTGCGCAAGGTCGTCGACGCATTGGGTCGCAGCACCGAGACCTTCGGCTACGATCCGCAGGGCCGCCCGCTATCGGTCGTCAACGCCAACGGAATCGTCACGGACTACGAGTACCACCCGCGCGGCTGGCTCACCGCGACCAAGGTGCGCGGCGCCGACAACAGCGTCGAGACCGACGACCGCATCACCCGGGTCGAGTACTGGCCGACCGGCCTGGTCAAGCGCATCACCCCGCCGGGCGGCGCCTACATCACCTACACCTACGACACCGCCCAGCGCCTGACCAGCGTGGCCGACAAGGCCGGCAACAAGATCCAGTACACCCTCGACCTGGCCGGCAACCGCAAGCAGGAAGACACGAAGACCGCCTCCGGCACCTTGAAGCGCACCCTGTCGCGCGTGTTCAACACCCTGGGGCAGTTGCAGACCGCCAAGGACTCGCTGGCCCACGCGACGAGCTTCAGCTACGACAACGACGGCAACCCGGACCTGACCACCGATGCCTTGAGCCGCGTCACCAAACAGGACCACGACCCGCTCAATCGCCTGATCCGCACTCTGCAGGACGTCGGTGGCCTCGCGGTCGAGACCAAGCTCGAGTACAACGCGCTCGACCAGGTCACCAAGGTCACCGACCCCAAGGGCCTGGACACGACCTACGGCTACAACGGCTTCGGCGATCAGGTCCAGTTGACGAGCCCGGACACCGGCATCACCACCTACGGCTACAACAGCGCCGGCCTGCTCGCGAGCAAGCAGGACGCCAACGACGCCAGCCCGCATACCTACACCTACGACGCCCTGAACCGGCCGAAGACGGTGTCGTACAGCGGCGGCGCCGCCGACGTCGAATACGACTACGACACGGTCAATTCGGTCTGCGCCGCCGGCGAGAACTTCGCCCTCGGGCGTGTCACTGCGATGCGCAGCGACGGCACCGAGCTGAAGTATTGCTACGACCGTTGGGGCCAGCTCGTGCGCAAGGTGCAGACCGTCGGCACCCGCAGCTTCACCCTGCGCTACGCCTACACCAGCTCGGGCCAGGTGCGCACCATCACCTACCCGGACAACGCCATCGTCGACTACGTCCGCAACACCCTGGACCAGGTCACCGAAGTCGGCATCAAGCCGGCCGGCGGCGTGCGCACGGTGCTGCTCAACAATGCGGCTTATGAACCGTTCGGCCCGGCCACCGGCTGGACCTACGGCAACGGCCGCAGCCTGGCGCGCACCTACGACCAGGACTACCGCGCCAAGACCATCCTCGACAGCGCCGCCGGCGGCCTGTCGCTGTCGTACGGCTACAACGAAGTCGGCGAACTGACCGAGCTCAAGGACGGCCTGCAAAGCGCGTTCCTGGCCAAGTACGACTACGACACCCTGGGGCGGCTGAAGATCACCCGCGACGGTCCGACCGGCACACCGCTGGAGACCTACGGCTACGACGCCACCGGCAACCGCAGCAGCCTGCTGCACGGCGGCATCACCACCAGCTACACCTATCCGGGCACCAGCCATCGCTTGAGCAACGTCGGCGGCGTTAGCCGCGGCTACGACGCGGTCGGCAACACCACCAGCATCGGCGGCACGGCGAGGGAGTTCGTCTACAACGCCAACGACCGCATGAGCCAGGTCAAACAAGCCGGCGTGGTCAAAGCCAGCTACCGTTACAACGCCAAAGGCGAGCGAGTCTCGCGCGCCGACAACGCGACCGGTGCGATCACCGGTTACACGCTGTACGACGAAGCCGGCCATTGGCTCGGCGACTACGACGCCAACGGCGCGACCAAGCAACAAGCCATCTGGCTGGGAGACGCACCCGTCGGCTTGGTCGTCGGCGCCGGCGTGGCGCAGACCCTGCGTTACGTGCAGCCCGACCACCTGGGCACCCCGCGCGCAGTGATCGACCCGAGCCGCAACCTGGCGGTCTGGAGCTGGGACGCCAAGGGCGAAGCCTTCGGCAACAACCCGCCGAACCAGGACCCCGATCTGGACGGCACCGCGTTCGTGTTCGATATGCGCTTCCCGGGGCAGCGGTATGACGCGACTACAGGGCTGAACTACAACTACTTCCGGGATTACGATGCGGCTACTGGTCGGTATGTGCAGAGTGATCCGATTGGGTTGGAAGGCGGCATAAGCGGCTACTCTTATGTGAACTCCCGCCCATTTGATTTATCAGATCCTTTGGGATTGAGGCCGAAAGATTGTTACATCAGTGCAGATATCGCTGCTGCAAACGCAGTCGCGGAAACGCTTCCGAACTCCATCAGAAATAATTGGGAATATGGCGGCTGGGTATATAAAACTGCAAAAGGCTATTATTCTTATACCGAACCTAAAACAAGCTGGGATAGCGAATACGTCAAAATAGGGGAGCCACCTAAAGGTGTCATTTCGCTTGGAAAATACCACACTCATGCCAGAGAGCCATATCCCGCCAAGCCTATTCGAGAGACATTCTCAGCGGGCGATATAAGAATTCCATATGGCCAATTGGCTTGGGTCGGTACGCCCGCAGGAAAAATATTGAGGTATAGCAGCATGGGGAGGGGCGACACTATAAGGCTGCCCCAGCCGACTCCGAATAACGGCGATGCGTGTGACTGCAGCGCGCCTATAAAGAGTGCTTGGGACGTTGCAATGGAATTCCTGGGTTTTGACTAAAGGAGGGTTTATGAAGAATTTTATTGCATTAATTTTTGCGCTGCTGATTGCGCTTGCCTCATTGCAACCTGCCATGGCTCAGTCGCCGGACAATCTAGTTAAGGCGTCTGGGATGGCTATAGCAGCGTATTCGAAGAATATCGCTGAGCGCCATACGACGCCCGGCGCCGATGGGGATTACATGCGAAATATTAATAACTATGATATAGGGATTAGTCAAAATTCAAACTATATAATATTTATTTTTTTGCCTAGCGATAAGAATATTGCTGGCGGCGGCGGTGAGATTTGGATTTCAAAAAAAAATATGAGAATAGAAAAGACTTCAAATTATTTTTAATCTCGGGTGGCTATCGCATTACTCGCGAGTGTTGCGAAGGCGATGGGCTAGCGAGCCGTCATTAGTTTATGTCGCAAAAAGGCAGGCTCCGAAGTCGGGGTCTTTCTTTTGATCCATAGGCACGGCTGCCCCTGAAGGTGCGTTGGCAAATACCACCAGCACAGCGCTTAGATGGTTGCGGTTGAGGTCAGGGCGCATCCAAGACAACACAAGGCGCGGGCAAACTGACCAAGGGAAAATACACCTACGACATAAGCCAAAACCGGGTCAGAGCACCTTTCCAGCTGGCCCCGGCCGGAAGCCACTCTGACCCGGTTCGCAGAAACATGAGTTCCCAAGCCAGCGGTTTGACCATGTTGTGGTTAGACACAACGGCAGAATCCTGGGGCCTGATGGCAAGCCAATTTCGGGAAACCTGCAGGAAAATCCTCATGCCCATATACCCGTTGAGGATTGGATCAAATGGACCGAATGGAACCGCCCGTAGGCCATATCCGCTTCCCGGAGGCTCGTGAGAATGTTATCAGCGCGCTTCGATCGCTTGCCGACAAAACCTACCAAGAGCAGGAGCGGGGCGTATATCGCAAAGAAGTAAGTCGTTATGACGACCTATCGTTGACGGTAAACTTGCTTTACGACCACCAAGTGCTTCCGAATCCAGCTGACTGCATAGGAGATGTATTGTTTCCGTCTGAGGTGGAGCCATTACTATGTCTCAGTAAGGTTCTTGAGCCGCTTATCGAGGAGCTCGGGGATAGGCCCGATCTGGACTATATGAAGGACCCGCGCTGGACACTGGTTGTTGAGGCCGCGGTAGTTGCTCTAACTGTGTTTGATCAGAACGATACTTCTGTCTAGTAGAAAAACCGGGTCGAAAAACGGGGTCAGAGCACCTTTCCGTCTAGCCCTGCCGGAAGCCACTCTGACCCGGTTCGCAGGATCACCCGCGACGACCCCAGCAACACGCAGATCGAGATCTACGGACACGACAAGACCGGCAACCGCAACAGCCTGCTGCACGGCGGCATCACCACCAGCTACACCTATCCGGGCACCAGCCATCGCTTGAGCAACGTCGGCGGCATCAGCCGCGGCTACGACGCAGTCGGGAACACCACCAGCATCGGCGGCACGGCCCGGGAGTTCGTCTACAACGCCAACGACCGCATGAGCCAGGTCAAGCAAGCCGGCGTGGTGAAGGTCAGCTACCGCTACAACGCCGAGGGCGAGCGAGTCTCGCGCGCCGACAACGCGACCGGTGCGATCACCGGTTACACGCTGTACGACGAAGCCGGCCATTGGCTCGGCGACTACGACGCCAACGGCGCGACCAAGCAGCAGGCGATCTGGCTGGGCGATGCCCCGGTCGGCCTGGTCGTCGGCGCCGGCGTCGCGCAGACCCTACGTTATGTACAACCCGACCATCTAGGCACCCCGCGTGCGGTGATCGACCCGAGCCGCAACCTCGCGGTCTGGACCTGGGACGCCAAGGGAGAAGCCTTCGGCAACAACCCGCCGAACCAGGACCCGGATCAGGACGGCACCGCGTTCGTGTTCGATATGCGGTTCCCGGGGCAGCGCTACGATGTCGCAAGCGGACTGGTGTATAACTACTTCCGCGATTACGACTCAATTTCAGGACGCTACATTCAAAGCGATCCCATTGGCATACGAGGCGGACTGAGCACATTCGCGTATGCGGGCAATGCCCCAATGAGCAACGTAGATCTGTTTGGCTTGGACGCAACAACAGTCCCCACATCAGTCTATCCCGTGCGCGGATTCGTGCCACCATCAAGAACGGAGCTGACACTAGCGCTACAGGCTCTGGTTGCCGGCGGCGCTACGGTTTCGGCCTACACTACGGGCGCTGCACTATTGCTGTACTCCCCTTCGTTGGGGGTCGCCCCATGTGAGGCGATGGGAGCCGGTGCTTGCGCTCGCATGTACAGCGAGAAGAAGGAGCGGGGAGAGGAGTATCAAGCTTATAAGGATATCCAGCGAGCCGGTGTTGCCTACGACCCAGACCCGTGCAGGCATTTAAAGAACCGTATCGAGCACCATAAGACGCTGAATCGATTGCGCTCAGCCTGGGACTCCAAGTGGCCCAGTAGCAAGTTTCCTGGCGGTCGACATATTGGCGACATTGCACGGAGCAATGCGACGATCACCAAACTCGAAAAAGAGTTTAAGGAACTCTGCCCTGAGGAATGTGATGAATGAATAATGAACTCGCCAACCTGCTCGATAAATATCGAATGCACGAGATGTTCGTTGACTTCAATATTAGAAATTTTGATGATCGGGGAGCCGACGGAGAGACGCCACTGCATTTGGCCGCACTTAGTGGTGACATCGACGACCTGAAACTCATGCTTCCGGTAATATCAAATATCGACATCCCGGGCGGTATCGGCCATACGGCGCTTCACTACGCAATCATGTTCGGATATGCGCCAGTCGTTGATGCTCTATTGAAAAACGGAGCCAGCTTGCTCGTGGAGAACGAATACGGCGATCGCCCACTTGATCTGCTGAAGAAAAATCGAGAAGAGGTGGTCGCAGCAATACTTAAGTATCAGCCAGATGCCATCTCTCGTTGAGCCGGTCAACGATGCAAAATCTATGTCCACACGGATGAATTTGGCGCCAAGTACCCTTCATGATAAAGAGGGTGGTTCATTCTCAGAAATTTAAAAACCGGGTCAGAGCACCTTCCGCCTAGCCCCTGTCGGAAGCCACTCTGACCCGGTTCGCAGGTGCTGTGCTTGGGCGTGAAAAACAAGGCTGAAGTGCATGCGGGAACAGCGAAAGGCTAATGCCATTATGGGAACTGCCGTGCGAAATATAAGAAGTGAGGTCATTTCACAAGTATTTCGTAGTTCGGCGCTGGTTCTTATTTTGAGCGCTTCGAGCGGTGCAGCAATGGCTGACAAGGTGGTTGCATCGAGGCCAATGGCAGAGCGCTTAACGAAGGCATCAGCCTATGGTGTGGGCGTAATAAGGTGGGGGGCAATGCCAGAGGCCGTGTCTTTGCCGCGCATTTTTAAGTATCAAGTCGATTTCTCGAAAGGGAAGAAACCCAAGAAGATGCTTATATGCACGGATCAGCCGTACTCGGTCGGCCAGAAGGTCCTGTTTGCATATGGCGACTCGCGTGATGCTCGGTGCGGGAATGGTTACGCTTACATACCTGCAACCAGCTACAACGAGTTTGTTTATCCTGTCTACGATGACGCTATGAACGACAGGTCTTGGGTTCAGCTTAGACCCGCGCATGCAGAGGACCTTGGGTGCGAAAACATTACCTACATCAATCTCTCGCTCAAGGAATCGAAGCAGAAGGGTGATCCCAATATTGATTTCTCTGGAATCCCTGGCGACGGGAAGTACTTTGACCTCAAGGGACTCTCCACTTGCCTCGCCAAAGTCGGAATTAGTCTTAGCTGAACCAGTTGGCGGGCCAGGGCATGAAACAAAAACCTGGTCAGAGCACCTTCCGTCTAGCCCCTGTCGGAAGCCACTCTGACCCGGTTCGCAGATACGCCAAGCGCATGGCACCCGGTGCCCGGAACTGGGGCGGGGAGGTATTGCTTACACGAAGTCCGAAGGCAAGCTCCAGATCGTGGCGCGCTCGAGCACCGACGCGCATGCCTCGCCGAGCGGCATAGCTCCCGCTGGCCGGCGCCGACTCTGCCGGGACCCAAAACAAAACAGCCCCTGACGTCGTCAGGGGCTGTTCGTAATCTGGCGGAGAGAGGGGGATGCGCTGCCTCGCGCCAAAATCCCCTGCTTTCCCCGCAGAACGCAAACCGGACATGTGTCCTGTGTTGTGTCCTTCGATCTTAGACCGGACAGGACGGGGGAGGTGAGTCACCTAGCACGGTCGAGTGGTCCCAGAATGCGCATTGATGTTGGCATTTTAGACTCATGACAGTGGTGCATGTGCCGGGCTGGCGAAGACGACAGCGGAAGAGCGCCGAAGTGGCTTGCTGGGCAGATGGGTCGATGGGCAGATGGGGCGTCTGAGGAAAGAGCCGGCATGCTCACACAGTTGGCCGTCGTACTCGACTTGTTCTCACGCCAGGTCGTAGGCTGAGCCACGCAACACACCGACTTGATGCTGCAAGCGCTGTTGGCTGCGGTGTGGTGTCGCAAACCCGAGCCGGGACTGCTCCTGCACTCGGATCAAGGCAGTCAGTTCACCAGCGAAGACTGGCAAAGTCTCCTGAAGGCCCACGGCATCGTGTGCAGCGTGAGCCGGCGTGGAAACTGTCACGACAATGCGGCCATGGAAAGCTTCTTCCAGTTGCTCAAGCGCGAGCGCATCAATCAACGGATCTACAGCACCCTCGCCGATGCGCGGGGAGATGTGTTCGACTACATCGAGTTGTCCTACACCCCCAAGCGGCGGCACAGTTCCAACGATGGCTTGTCCCCGATAGAGTTTGAAAAAGCGGCATGCACTAAACGGCTGACGAGTGTCTACAAAAATCTGGGTGATTCACTGGCGCGGAGTAGTCGGAGAGTAGGAGCACGGGAGCGACTTTCAGCAGCATGCCAACGGCTCCGTAGACCCAAGATCCCACCGGCATTGTTGATCTACGGAAAGCCAGCCATTAGCCATGGAAGTTGATTACTGGGAGGTCTTGCAGATGTTTGATGCTTTCAACCATTTCTTCTGAAAACTGGAAGAACTTTCCAGGGTCATGGACTCGATAGCAGAGCTCAAAGAACATGCCATAGGCGATCACATAGCAAGGCATGCTGCGCTCCACCATGAAGACATTGAGGATTTTCGCGTATTCCTCGCTCTCTCGCTCAAAGACTTCTTTTATGATCGTGATCGCAAAGAGCTGCTTTTGACTGATATCGATTGACTGCTCTTCGCCGTTAAGGATGTAGCGGAGCGTTCCGTTGCCTGCTTTGATGTAGCTCTGTGCCCCCCGAACCTGTCCCACCGCCTTCTTGAATGCGGTCATCGCAGTTGTTTGCTTGCGGCTGAGCTTCTGCTTTGCGATGCGCTCAATATTGGGACTGTCCTTGGCTTGGATGATGAGCACTCGCTGATCTGTGACGACTAGGACATCACAAATTTCTTCCTTGTCGTTTGTACGTAGCGGTCCGTGATAGATCTGGCTTTGGGGAAAGCACATCGCCAAGCACTTGATGATGTCTTCTTCTTGGAAGTTCCCAGGCTCCTCTCTCTCCAAGGTGGAGATGCTGTATCCCTTACCCCCATGATGTTGGTGGAGCGGATACCGAGCATCTTGGATCGCGAGGCTTTCCCCAAGAGGGTTATGGGCCAGCTTGACTGTCAGCGCTTCTTCGTCGTCCTGTGGGGTTCGCAGGCCGAACCAGCCAGCGACCCCATGCAGCATGCTTTGAGCCTGGACAAAGTTCGAGTCAAGCAGCTTCAACCCATCCAGACGGCTTTTGGTGATTACTGGGACATCAATCTCAGCTTCGTAGATCAGGAATTCTCTTCCATGTTCATCGAAGAAATGGACATTCACAAAGGGGCTTGTCAGTGTGGCTAATAGATGGCGACTCTCTACGTCATCGACCAAGGGCGTGCGGATATTCAAGGGTTCGTCTTCGTCGTCGAAGAACGCGAAGACCAATGCTAGCGTCTCTCGTCCGCCAAGGTCCGCAGGGCACACATAAACCTTGAAGCAGCCACTAACCTTCGCAGCTAGAAGGACTTCCTTCGTCGCTTTGACGATCAAGAAGGGATTACCGCCATCTGGATCAGGAGCTGCCATCATGCCGATGGGGAAGCTCAAGACTTGGTGGTATAGCTGAGGGTGCAGGACGGTTAGCATAGCGCGAGGATAACGCTCTACCCTCTGCTCGTGTAACAGGGGGTTCAGCGATCGAGCCGTGCTGCGAGAGTGGGATGCGCTGCTTGGCGAAGTGCCCAAGGCCATTGAGGTGCTGCAGCGATACGCCAAAGTGCTGTCGGCATTGCAGCGCCGCAAGATCGCCCGGATCATTGGCGAAGTCGTTGAGGGCGCCACCCCCGCCAAGGCCCCTCGTGCCAAAAAGCAGGGCCGCAAGCTCGGTCCAGTGGCCCAGAAATATCAGTTGCCCACTGGCGAGACGTGGCGCGGCCGCGGCCGAACCCCTGTGGCGTTTGCTGCATGGGAGAAGGGCGCTGAAGGCAAGGCTTGGCGCAAAGACAACGCGGGTGAGAAGTTCCCCGCCGCCAATGGTGCAGCCAAGTCCGGCGCCAAGAGCCAGTCGGGCGTGAAGAAAGGGGCTGCCCGGAAGGGCCGTAAGGCCGCAGTTAAGAAGACCCGCCGACCCGCAAAGGGTTGAATGACGGAGCTTCCTTGTAGGCAGGCCCTCTCCATTGTGCACTCATCGAGTGGCTATATCGGCCCTGCCTTGCAGTGGTCCGCGTTCGTGCAGAGAGCGAGTCCAACCCCAATGCGGTGCACGGTTTAGCCCGTGTCTTATCCGCGATGGTTCAATGTGCGTTGAGCACTACTACGAGGGGCGCTATAACCTGTCAACGAAATCGAAGTGTAAAATTATAAATAATTTATTGTGATATTTTCGTAATTTAATAGAAAAAAGTTGTCTCGGATCGCTGCTGGGTGTAGAAAGTGCCTTGAGTAGTATTACTACTAACGAGGTGCTCCGTTGACCGATGACATCGACTTCCTGCACATCCCCCCGAAGCCCAAAAATTGGGGCGAACTCTTCGCGATCACTGGCGGCCTACAGGGCATTCCCATAGAAGAGATTGTCCTAGGTCATCCAATTCATGAGTATGAGTTCGACAGCAAGGACATGCGGCCATGTGGCCGCAAGAACTGCGAGCGTCTCCACGCGCATGGATGGCTCGTTGCGTTGACGAATGGACGTTTCGTCCACATCGGTCAAGACTGCGCGGCGAAGTACACCGATGGCGCCATCGTTTGGAATCAAAAAATCAGTGCTTATCGCGGTAGAGAAGAGGCGCGAATCCGCAAGCTGGCTTTCGTGCAGATCCGGCTTGAGGCGCAGGAAAAGCAATACTGGTTGGACAACACCCCTGCGATCGACCTCGCGGTAGCACTTCACCGCTCCTTTTGTGATCAGGCGAACGGGCCGTTGCTACACGAGATAGAGAAGCGTGCAGAAAGAGGGCAGAGCGCTATTGAGCGCGAAGCTCGACTGAGCGAAGCCGACCGCGAGTTACGTCGTGCTGCCCTTGAGGCAGGACGCACATCAGATGAGCCAAGAGCTTACGTCGCACAGGTCGAAACTCAGACGATCGCGTCTCTCGCCGGTCTGGAATGTTTCCACCCCAAGAACACGCCATCCATCCTCAAGCAAGAACTCCAGCAGCTAGTTACGACGTTGCTGTCATGGCAGCCAGCGGACGACGACAGGGACGCAATTCGCTCCATGCAACGTGCAAAGCGCGATTTGGCCCCCCTCAGCAATCGCTTGAACACATCTTTGGTCGCGGTGGAAAAGTTCTTTACAGAGGCGAACTTCAAAAGCCTTATGAACCTCCCCGTAGTCCGCGCGCAAGGAATCATCTCAATTGAGCGCAGTGGAACAATCGTGACGATTTCCCGGCGGCCACACTGGGGAAGGGCGGCATAATATTTTGAGGGGGTGAACAATGGCGCCAAACGCTCGACCGGGTGGCAAACTGAGTTGGTCCGCACTATTTGAAGTGCAACTGCCATTCTTCGCCGTGGAAAACAATCTTCGTTATCTGTCTCAGCTCTGTCTCCGCCATTTCAAGTGCCTCACCCTTGGTTCGTGATTCGGTGTTTTGGGATATAGCAAACCACGTGTCTTTGTGCTCGATATCTGAGTCAATTTTCCTTATGCAATAGGCGGGCTCGTAAAAATCTGCCCCGTCTTCTTCAGGTTCGGTCGTGGCGCGAACGACGAAGCCATCAATTGTTCGGCTTGTCATGATCTGCCCTCTTTGGAATGTTGTTTTTGCCAGAGTCCGTTGGGTTGTATATCTGATTGAATTTACTTGGATCGATGGTTGATCCTGTTTGGATAAATGCCTCCATTGCATTTTCGGCGCTCTGTAGGTGGCGCAGATATTGATCGTGGTGTTGAGTATTGGGCGCCAAATCCGGGCCGCTTGGGTGCTGCAGATGAAATCGAATTTGCCATTGCAAGGTGGTCATGCCGATATACTGAGATTTAACGGTTTTTCCCCAGGAATCGCACGCTTTTACGATGTCTTCTGTTAGTCCCTCCTTCAAAAACCGGGTCAGAGCACCTTCCGTCTAGCCCCTGTCGGAAGCCACTCTGACCCGGTTCGCAGTGCCCGACATTTGTAAAATTAATGATTGACGATGGTTGGAACTGGGCAACACGAGCCTGTCCGAGTTTTTATCGGCCGGCGATGTCGGCATGCGGCAAACCAAACGCTACGATCGCGACTGCAAAGAGTATTTTTCTTACAAGGACGGCTTGCCGATCAAGTCGGTTTGCCTGGACTAGCTATGGTTTCATGATCCCCATTGCGGACCGGGCGCCCGCGCAAACCTTGAGTGTCTCGACTGGTGTTCAACGCCGTAATTCGGCATCGAGCTCATTCAAGAGTTCGCTGAAGCGTCCGCGACCTTGAGCCGGAGACGGCAGGCGTCGCAGGACGTTACGTACCGCGGGCGATGCGAGGTTCGCCGCCCAGTGCAGTTGTTCTCTACCGACGGTGATGTCGTTCCCGGCTTCGAGTTCGAGGGCGAGTGCTTGATGCGCCGCCGCGCCGAGTACGTGTTTGACCTGGTGCGGGGTGGCGAGAGGGTGCAGATAAGCGGCCGCCGCCGCGTGGCTGGCGGCATGCGCGGCGTTGGCTGCAGCCGCGTCCTTGGCTTCGCGAGCGGCCGCATAGGCGGCCCAGGCGCAGGCGCGCAAGGTTGCTGTGCGCTTGTCGCCAGCAGCAAAGGCGTCCGCTTCCGCTATGGCGTCCCGTGGGCGCTGGTCGTTCGGGCAGGCGGCTTCGAAGATCGGCAGCACGCGCCGGGCGCAGGTCGCTGCGAACAGCGCGACCTGCCTGAGCTCGTCTTCGCCGAGTTGGATTTCGATTTTGCTTTTGCTTTTGCTTTTGTCCTTCACCTAGGAATCCCTCTCCCGTGTGCCTGTATGGGCGAGGCCCGGTCTTGGCTGTCCGAGTCTGGAGTCGGTCGATCAAGAATCTTGATGCATCGAGGCGGATGGAGCGGCAGGGTTCTCTTCATGGCATGGATCCCTCGACGGCGGCCTTGATGCCGCCGCGCGTGCTCCCGCATGGCGCGTAGGCCCACCGAGGTGCCGAGGCCCGGCTTCCCGGCGGCCGGCAACGCGCGTTACCGGCGCCCCAAACGAAACAAGCCCCTGAGGTCGTCAGGGGCTTGTTTCGTAATCTGGCGGAGAGAGGGGGATTCGAACCCCCGAAGCGCGGTTTAGACGCTTACACACTTTCCAGGCGTGCTCCTTCAACCACTCGGACACCTCTCCGGGATCTGTGCGGGCGCTGTCGCGGGCCGTGCAGAGCCGGGAATTCTAGCCGCGGCGGGGCCCGGTAACAAGCCGAGGCTTCGGCCGCCGCCGCACAGGGGGCGCCGAGGCTCGGGCGCGGGGGTGGGGCGTGGCACAATGTGGAGGTTCGTTCACGCTTCGCTCCCGGCTTCCGTCGCGAGCGCCCGGACGGCGTCGTGCGCACCGCGTCCGACCCGTCAGAACGCCTTATCGCAAAGGATCCGATGTCGTATCTCGTCCTCGCCCGCAAGTGGCGCCCGAAGCGTTTCGCCGAGCTGGTCGGGCAGGAACACGTGGTGCGCGCGCTCACCAACGCGCTCGGCACCGGGCGCGTCCATCACGCCTTCTTGTTCACCGGTACCCGCGGCGTCGGCAAGACCACGATCGCGCGCATCTTCGCCAAGTCGCTGAACTGCGAGCGCGGCACCTCGGCCGACCCCTGCGGCGAGTGCAACGCCTGCCTGGACATCGACGCCGGCCGCTACATCGACCTGCTTGAGATCGACGCCGCCAGCAACACCGGCGTCGACGACGTGCGCGAGGTGATCGACAACGCCCAGTACATGCCGAGCCGCGGGCGGGTCAAGGTCTACCTGATCGACGAAGTCCACATGCTGTCGAAGTCGGCGTTCAACGCGCTGCTGAAGACGCTCGAGGAGCCGCCGGGGCACGTCAAGTTCCTGCTCGCCACCACCGACCCGCAGAAATTGCCGGTGACGGTGTTGTCGCGCTGCCTGCAGTTCAACCTCAAGCGCCTGGACGAGCAGCAGATTTCCGGGCAGATGACCCGGATCCTCGCCGCCGAGGGCATCCCGGTCGACGAGGCCGCGATCCGCCAGCTCAGCAAGGCCGCCGACGGCAGCCTGCGCGACGGCCTGTCGCTGCTCGATCAGGCTATCGCCTACAGCGGCGCCGGCACCGATGCGCCCCTGGAAGGGGCGGCGGTCGCGGCGATGCTCGGCACGGTCGACCGGACCCGGGTCGGTGCGGTCCTCGCCGCCCTGGCCGACGGCGACGGTCAGCGCTTGCTCGACGAGGTCGCTACCCTGGCCGAGTTCTCGCCCGACTGGGGCGGGGTGCTGGAAACCCTGGCCGATGCGCTGCACCGGATCCAGGTGCGCCAGCTCGTGCCCGAGGCCGCGGTCGAGGCCGACGGGGTCGATGTCGACACCCTGGCCGAGCAGCTGCGGCCCGAAGTCGTGCAGCTGTGGTACCAGATGAGCGTCAACGGCCGCCGCGATCTGCCGCTGGCGCCGAGCCCGCGGGCGGGTTTCGAGATGAGCGTGCTGCGCATGCTGGCGTTCCGTCCGGCCGGGGCCGGCGGCGATGCCGGCCCGGCACCTTCGTCGGGCGGCCGCAGCGAGCCGGCGCGCAGCGCCAGTGCCAGCGCGGCGGCCCAGGCCGCGGCGGCGATGCGCGAGATGGGCGGTGGGCGCCAAGCGGCGCCGAACCTCGAAGCGAGCAAGGCGCCGGCCTCGGAAGCGCCGGTGCAGGAGACCAAGGCGCGTCCGAATCCGCAGCCGGAGCCCGTCGCGCCACTGATCGCGAAGCCGGAACCCAAGCCGATCATGGCCGCGCCGTCCGAACCGGAGCCGCGCCTGCAGCCAGCCGCGGCAGCGAAGCCTCAAGCGGAAGCCGAGCCACAGGCGCGAGCACCGTTGACCTGGCCGGACGAAGAGCTTTCGCCCAAGCCGAACAATCACCGAGTATCGGACCGAACCGAAGCGCCGGCCCGCGCGGCGGCAGCGGTCGTGGAACGCGCGGCCGCACCCGAACGCGTCGAGCTTCGCCCGGAAGCGCCGGTCGCAGTACCGGCCCAGGCCGCGGCCGAGCCGGTGCGCGACATGGCGCCGCCGACGGCGCCGGTCGATCCGGGCCCAAGCCTGTTCGGCAGCCCCGGCCCCGACAGCGAAACTTCGGTCGTTGCGCCGCGATTGGAGACCGTCTCTGCGCCCGCCGCGCCGCCGGCGCGTCCGTCCGAGCCGATCACGATGCCGGCCCGCGCCGCCTCGTCCTCTGCCTCGGCCGGGGCGATCGCCGACGACGACGCCTGGCATGCGCTGGTCGATGCCAGCGGCCTGCGCGGCCCGGCCCGCATCCTCGCCGAGCACGCCAGCTTTGTGGCTTACGGCGACGGTGTGCTGACCTTGTCCTTGCCTGCCGACGACGATCATCTGCGCGCACCGGCCTTGATCAAGATGGTCGCCGACGCCTTGGCGAGCCGCCTCGGCACGGCGCCGCAGATCCGCTTCGAGGCGGCCAGCGCGGCCGGCGAATCGCTGCATGCGCGCAATCTGCGCGCGCGCGACGAGCGCCAGGCCTCGGCCGAGGAGCGTTTCATGAACGACCCCGACGTGCGCCGTCTGATCGACGTGCACGGCGCCAAGGTGGTGCCGGATTCGATCCGTCCCTACGACGAGGCCTGACCGCAACCCTTGCGCCGCGCGGTTCGCGGCCCAACTACATCACCGACGACATGAGGCTGCGGCAGACTGCGGCCTCGATCCACCGATTACTTTCACGACCAAGAGGCAGGACCATCATGCGCGGCAACATCGCCCAACTCATGCAACAGGCGCAGAAGATGCAGGAAAACGTGCAGCGCGCCCAGGAAGAATTGGCCAAGATCGAAGTCACCGGCAGCGCCGGCGGCGGCATGGTCAGCGTGACCCTGACCGGCCGCATGGATTGCCGCAAGGTGCGCATCGACCCGAGCGTGCTCGCCGATCAGGAAATGGTCGAGGACTTGATCGCCGCGGCGTTCAACGATGCGGTCAACAAGATCAACAGCGAATCGCAGGCGAAGATGTCGGCCGCGACCGCCGGCATGCCGATGCCCCCGGGCATGAAGCTGCCGTTCTGATCGCCGCCGCGGACGCTCATCGATGAACCTGCATATCGGCATCACCACCGCGTTGGTCGCAGCTGCGCTGCTCGGGCTGGATCTGTATGCGACCTGGACGGTCTGGCGCGAGCCCGACCTGACCGGCCTGCAGAAAGGCCTGCAGTCGGCGCTGGTGTGGATGATCCCGCTGCTCGGCGCGATCCTGTGTTTGAACGTCGTGCGCGCGATGAATCGCGAACCGATGGCGCGCAGCAGTTTCCCGACCTCCGAATAGCCCGGCGAGCCGAAGCGACCGCGATGACGACCGTCCGTTCCGTTCCGATGCCGGTGCAGGCATGAGCAGCCGCCTGCTCGAACAACTGATCGACGCCTTCCGGGTGTTGCCGGGCGTCGGTCAGAAGTCGGCCCAGCGCATGGCCTACCACGTGCTCGAACGCGAGCGCAGCGGCGGCCAGCGTTTGTCGGACGCGCTCGCCGAGGCGATCGAGAAGATCGGCCATTGCGTGCGTTGCCGCGATTTCAGCGAGACCGAAGTCTGCGCGACCTGCGCCAGCGGTTCGCGCGATGCGCATCTGCTGTGTGCGGTCGAATCGCCGGCCGACCGCTTGGCGATCGAACAGGCCACCGGTTATCGCGGCCTGTACTTCATCCTGCAGGGCCGCCTGAGCCCACTCGACGGCATCGGCCCGCGCGAGCTCGGCCTGGACACCTTGGCCACGCGCCTGGCCGAGGGCGAGGTGCAGGAACTCATCATCGCCACCAACCCCACCGTCGAAGGCGAGGCCACCGCGCACTACCTCGCCCAGCTTGCGCGTCAGCACCAGGTGCGGCCGAGCCGGCTCGCCCATGGCGTACCGCTCGGCGGCGAACTCGAATACGTCGACCGCGGCACCCTCTCGCATGCCTTCGGCAGCCGCAGCGAAGTGCCGCAGTAGGGCGGGAATTGGGAGTCGGGAATTGGGAATCGGTTGAAGCGAAGCCTGGCGACTTGGTCGATTCGATGGCCTGCGAAGGTGGACGGCGAGAGGCCGGGAAACACGCGACTGCCCAAGTTTCGTCGTCGGCGGCGCGGTACGATTCCCGACTCCCCAATCTTGAATCCCGGCTCTCATGACCGACACCACCATCTTCGGCAAGATCATCCGTCGCGAGATTCCCGCCGACGTCGTCTACGAGGACGACGATCTGATCGCGTTTCGCGACATCGCGCCGCAGGCGCCGGTGCATGTGCTGTTCGTGCCGAAGACACCGATCGCCACGCTCAACGACCTACAGGCCGAGCAGGCCGTGATCGTCGGCCGCCTGGCTCATGCTGCCGCGGCGTTCGCGCAGCGCGAAGGTTTCGCCGAGGACGGCTATCGCCTGGTCATGAACTGCAACGGCGACGGCGGCCAGACCGTGTTCCAGATCCACCTGCACCTGCTCGCCGGCGCCCAACTCGGCCGTTTCGGCACCCCGCGCTGATTCGACGCGGCAGGTACTGCTGCTCACATTAGTGGGTGCCGAGGTCGTTCACCGAGTTTTGCCGGCAGCAAGTCGCCGAGCGCATCGTGTCGCGAACGCCTACGCATTTCCCCCTTTGAAAAAGGGGGGAAGGGGGGATTTGCTTCTGCTTCATCGCGTATGGCACAGCCATCCCATCGCGATCCCAAGTCCCAAAAACCACGTCCCAAAACCAACGAAGGCGCCCACAGGCGCCTTCGTTCGTTACCGCAATCGCGAAACGATTGCGCGGTGCCTTACCACCAGCCCCACCACGGCCACGGCGCCGGGCGTTCGATTACGTCGACGCGCTCGCGCACCGGCCACAGATAGACCACGTCGGCATCGAGCTTCGGGAACCGGTAGTCGTATTCGCCGATGCGGCGCGACTCGTAACCGGAGATGCGGCCGGTGAAGGTCACTTCGCGGTTGCGCTCGAACAGGGCCGGGTCGTAGAAGCCGGCGCGGCAGGCGAGGAAGCGGCCGCCGGTGTCGTCGGTGGCCCAGTACGGCCGGCCGGAATCGCCCAGGCGGGTCGAGATCATCTCGAAACAGGTGCGGTTGGCCTGCGGTTCGACGTTGACGATGCGGCCGCCCCAGCGCACGACGGCGCCGGTGCTGTCCTGGGCCGCGGCGTCGGACGGGGTCAGGGCGGTGAATGCCCCCTGCAACGGTTTGGGCTGCGAGGCGCAGGCGCTGATTAGCGCGACGCCGGCAGCGAGTAAGGCAAGTCGGAGCTTCATCGACGTTCTCCAGTGGGGCCGGGGCGGTGTGCGCGTAGCGCCCGGACCAGTTCATTGCGCAGTTCTCGGGCCTCGCGCCGCCCGGGTTGGCCATCAGCGTACCGCCAATCGCTGAAATGTTGGCTGAGCCGGAGCAGGCTTTCGCCCAAATCCGGGCGGGCCTTGGTCACACGTTCAGCCCAGGCAAGCGCCGGCTCGTGCGCCTCGCGCTCCAGGCCGAGGCGGCGATAGCGGCGCGACAGCCGGTGCCAGGCGCGCAGGACCGGGTCGCGCTCGCGCTCGCCGCGGCTGCTGAGCCAGACCATCCACAGCAGGGTGAGGCTGGCGAACAGCACGAACAGGGCGATCAGTTTGCCGCTATCGAGGTTGTCGACGCCGAACGGCTGCAGCATGCGCTGCTGGCGGGTGGCATCGAAACCGAGCACGAAATCGTTCCAGCCGCGGCGCAGCCAGTCGCTGAGGTTGAACAACGGCGTCGCCCCGGCGATGCCGCCGAACAGCCCGCCGGCGCCGGGGCGGCGGTCGGCGAGGGTGTCGTAGATGCGTTCCGGCGCAACCGCGGCGGTCGGGTCCACCCGCACCCAGCCGCGCCCCTGCAGCCAGACCTCGGCCCAGGCGTGGGCGTCGGAGCGGCGCACCAGCCAGTAGTTGCCGACCGGGTTGAAATAGCCGCCGGCGTAGCCTGTGACCACGCGGGCCGGAATGCCGGCGGCGCGCATCAGGACCACGAACGAAGAACTGAAGTGTTCGCAGAAACCGGCCTTGTGATCGAACAGGAACTCGTCGACCGAGTGCCGGCCGAGCAAGGGCGTGGCCAGGGTGTAGACGAATTCGCGGCGGATCATCGCCAGGGCGCGGTCGACGATGACGGCATCGTTGTTGCCGGCTTCGGCGCGCCAGCGCTGCGCCAGGGCGAGGGTGCGCGGGTTGTAGCCGCTGGGCAGGGACAGAGCGGCGCGGCGCAGGGTTTCGCGCAACTGCGGTTCGTACGACGCCGGCGGCGCCGATTGCAGGCGCCAGCGGCTCAACGAGGTCAGCGCACGGTCGGCGTAGATGCCGTGATCGATCGACAAGCGCGTGCCGGGCGGCGCTTCGCGCGGCAGATCGAGCGAGACGAACTGGCGCGTGTCGGTGGGTTCGACTTCGAGTTCGTAATCCCAACGGGTGCGCCCCGCGCGCATCGGGGCCGCCGGCAGGCCCTGGAACCAGCGCGGCTGGGTCCACTCGCGGCCGTCGAAATTCCACAGCACCGGCCCGCGCCAGTACATCTGCGAGGTCGGCGGCGCCGTGCCGCGAAAGCGTGCGCGCAGCGTCACGGTCTCGTCGTTCATCAGGTCGACCATCTCGCCCGGGCTCATTCGGTCGGACAGGCCGGGGCGGGCGAGGGCGCGCTCGGGCACACCCCATAACGGCGAGCTCAGGCGCGGGAACAACCAGAACACCGCCAGCGCCAGCGGCAATCCGATCGCCACCAGGCGGCCGATCGCGAGCAGGCGTTGCCAATGCGTTTGCGCCGGCTCGACCGCGCGCAGCGGGTCCGGGCGCGATTCGATTTCGGCCAGGCGTTGCAGGGTGGACAAGGCGAACATCGCCGCGGCCAGGCCGAGGGTGAGCGACAGCGGCCCCTGGTCGAGCAGGAAGGTCGCGAACGGACCGAACAGGGCGAAGCCGATCAGGCTGCGCGCGTCGCGCAGGGTATGGGTTTCGGACGGTTTCAGCGCGAACATCGCCGCGAGCAGGGCGCAACCGGTGTCGCGGCCGAGGGCGAAGCCGGTCATGATCAGCACGGTGCCGATCAGCGCCAACAACAGCACCAGGCGCAACGCGCTCGGCAAGGGGCGGCGCCACGACAACACGCCGATGCCGACGCCGGCCGCGGCGATCACCGCGGCGATCTGCAGCGGCAATTGCAGCAGCAACGGCAACAGACAACTGGCGCCGGCCAGCAAGGCCCAACGGCGGGTGACTGGCTCCAGCGCCGGAGCGGCGGGCTTAGCCATGAGGCATCAGCGCCAGTGCGCGCAGGCAGGCGTGGCGATGCGCCGGCCCGGTGCCGGGGCCGAGCGAGGGTTGGTTCGGCAGGCTCAGCCGATAACGGCAGCCGTCGCGTTCGGCCTCGTCGACCCAGCGCGCCAGGCGCGAAATCCTTGCCTCCTGGCCGAGACCGGTCAGACGATGCCATTCCAGTTCGACGTCGGCGCCGAGCGGTTGTTCGTATTCGCGCACCAGCAGGGTGTCGCGCCGTGCCGAATGCTTCCATGCGATGGCGCGCCGGGCATCGCCGAAACGGTAGGCGCGCAAGTGATGGACGTCGTCGCCGCTCGGATGCAATCGCGTCACCGCCTGATCGCCGCCGCCGACCGGCAGCGGCGGGCCATGCGCTTCCGGGGTCGGATAGACCAGCAGCGGCGCTTCCGGCCAGACGTGCGCCCAGGCGCGGGCCAGGCCGAGCGGCCGGGTCGTCGATATGCGCAAGCGCGGCAGGTCGAGCCAACCGCGTCGCTCGGTAGCGATGCGCAGTTCGGCTTCGCCGGCACCCTGCTCGAGATCGAGCACGACCGCGTCGATGCCGAGCGCGCCGTGATCGTCGACGCGCAGGCCGCGGCGCACCCGGTCGGGGGCGGCGCGCGCATGCACACGCACGGCCAGGGGCAGGCCGGCCGGCACCGGTTCGGCGTCGATCGCGACGATGCTCAAACCCGTCAGTTGCAACTGCGCCGCGATCAGGCTGGCGAGCCCGGCGCCGCCGAGCAACAGGGCGAGCAGAAAGGCCGGGTTGTTGTTGTAGTTCAACGCGCCCAGGGTCATGGTCGCGAGCAGGGCGCCGTAGAACAGGCCGAAACCGGTCGGTAGCACGTAGATGCGGCGGCGGTCGAAGCGCGCCGGCAAGGGCTCGGGCCGGCGCGGACGCGTCAGCGACATCATGCGCAGGCGCCATGCGTTCCAGCGCCGTGTCGCGGGCCGGACCGGGCCGTGGTCGAGATCGTCCTGCGCCTGCGTCGCCGCCATCGCTGCGTTCAATCCACCGTCACGGCGTAGAGGATGGACTTGGCGATGTCGGGCGCGGCGTCGGCCTCGGCGACCAGGCGGTGCGAGGCGACCGCGGCGAACAACGCCTGCACGTCCTCGGGCACGACGTGGGCGCGGCCCAGCAGCAGGGCGTAGGCGCGCGAGGCGCGCAGCAGGGCCAGTCCGGCGCGCGGCGACAGGCCTACGCGCACGCCGGGGTGCTTGCGGCTGCGTGCGAGCAGGGCCTGCACATAGTTGATCAGGCTGTCGCTGACGTAGACCGCGTCGACTGCGCGCCGGATCGCCAGCACGTCGTCGGTGCTCAACACCGGCTTGGTCTGGGCGATCAGGTTGCGGCGATCGGCGCCGGCGAGCAGGTCGCGTTCGGCGGCCTCGTCGGGATAGCCGAGTTGCAGGCGCAGCAGGAAGCGATCGAGCTGCGAATCCGGCAAGGGATAGGTGCCCGACAGATCGACCGGGTTCTGGGTGGCGATGACGAAGAACGGGTCGGGCAGCGGATGGGTACGGCCGTCGACGGTGACCTGGTGTTCGGCCATCGCTTCGAGCAATGCGCTCTGGGTGCGCGGCGGTGCGCGATTGATTTCGTCGGCGAGCAGGACCTGGGTGAATACCGGGCCGGGATGGAATTGGAACTGGCGCGATTGCGGGTCGAACACCGACACGCCGACCACGTCGGCCGGCAACAGGTCGGAGGTGAACTGCACGCGCTGGAATTCCAGACCAAGGGTCGCGGCCAGCGCATGGGCGAGCGTGGTCTTGCCGAGTCCGGGCAAATCCTCGATCAGCAGATGGCCGTCGGAGAGCAGGGCGACGAAGGCCAGGCGCACCGCTTGCGCCTTGCCGAGCACGAGGGCATTGACCTGGGCCTGTGCCTGTTCGAGGGCCAGGCGCAGGGCATCGGTTAGGATGGTCGCGTTATGGACAGCCGTCGTGCCTGCTGCTGTGATCTTGCCTGCCGTCATCGTGCGTCTGTCCTGTGTCTGTAGCGTCGTGTCCGCCGTCGACCCTTGCGGTCGCAGGCATCGCACGAGCGCGGATCGCGCCGGAGTGCGGGCGCCGAGCGCGGGTTCGCATCATCGCGTGCGAACCCCGTTTTTGCAGCAGCGGTCTCGAAGGCGTTCGGAGTATCTGGGATCGGCGTCAACAAACCGCGGCGAATAGGATCGGTTCGCCCGTTGCGGCCTCCAGCCCCTTGTTGTGCGAGCGTCGCGAATGAACCGGCGACGCCGCAGCGTGTCCAACCCCATCCAGAGTGTAGCGAGGTCGCGTGCCGATGCGGGATAAGGATGAAGCCCAGCCGATACGGCGCCTGTTCTGGGTGTTGTGGGCGGCGGTGCTGTTGCTCAAGTTCGGCGTGGTCGCCCAATTGCCGCTGTTCGTCGACGAAGCGTTCTACTGGCAGGAAGGCCGACATCCGGCCGCCGCTTATTCCGATCTGCCCGGCCTGACCGCCTGGTTGGCGCGACTCGGCGTCGAACTCGGCGGCGAGCATGCCTGGGCGCTGCGCGCACCGTTCCTGGCGATGTCGGCGCTGGTGCCGTGGTTGTTGGCGCGGATCACCGCGCGCGAATTCGGCGAACGCCAAGGCTGGGTGGCCGGTTGTTTCGGCGTCTTGCTGCCGCTGTCGGGCAGCCTGGGCTTGCTGGCGCTGCCCGACGCGATGATGGCCCTGGCGACCTTGCTGTGCCTGGACGCCGGTGCGCGTCTGCTGCGCGAGGTCGATGCGCGGGCCGCGGTCGAGCTGGCCGCCGGCCTCGCCCTCGGCGCCTTGAGTCACTACCGTTTCATCGCCGTGATCGCGGTCGGGGGCGTGGTCCTGCTGTGCCTGCCCGAAGGCCGCCGCGCCCTGCGCGACGTGCGCGTGGTGATCGCCGCGGCGATCGGCGCTTCGGCCTGGGCGCCTTTGGTCGCCTGGAACATGGACAACGCCGATGCCGGCCTGCGCTTCCAGTTGGTCGACCGGCATCCCTGGTCGTTTCATGCCGAAGGCCTGTGGTTCGTCGCGATCCAGGCCTTGTTGGTCACCCCGCCGTTGCTGATCGCCTTGGCCCTCGCCGGCGCCCGGGGCGCGCGCGCGGCGTCGCCGATCACCCGCTACTTCGCCTTGTTCGGCAGCTTGATCGTGCTCGGCTTCTTCGTCCTGGGTTTCTTCGCCGATACCGAGCGAGTCAGTTTCCACTGGCCGTTGCCGGGCTTCATGGCCTTGTTGCCGTTGCTGCCGGGCGTACTGGCGGGATGGCCGCGATGGGCGCGCCGGCTCACTGCGGCGGTCGCCGGCGTGGCGCTGCTGGCGATACTCGCCTACTACCTGGTCGTTTCGGTGCCCGGCCTGCGCGCGCGCAGCGCCGGCGAGAAGTGGTATCCGTCGAATTTCGCCGGTTGGGGCGAACTCGCCGATGCGGTGCGGCAACGCCAGCGCTCGATGCCGCCGGGCACGCGCATCGTCGCCGACAACTTCAAGGTCGGCGCCGAACTCGGTTTCGCGCTCGGCGATCCGCGCATCGCCGTGCTCGACCACCCGATCAACCACAAGCACGGGCGCGCGCCGCAGCTGAGGTTGTGGGGCTTGCAAAGCGCCGGACGCGCCGAGTGGGGCACCGCGCCGGTGCTGCTCGTGGTCGGCGCCACCGAGGTCGAATACAAGAACCTGTTGCGCCGCTATCACCAACTGTGCGCGATGGTCGGCCCCTTGCCGCCGCCGCAGATGCTCAATGTCGATCACGGCCGCCAGCGTTTCGCCCTGTTCGCGCTCGACGGCGCCAAGCGCGAAGGCGATTGCACGACGCCGGCGATGGCGTGGGTCGATGCACCGTTGCCGGGTCGCAAGGTCGGTCGCGAGTTCGACGTCAGCGGTTGGGCGTTCAAGGACGGCGTCGGCCTGGCGCGCGTGGACATCATGCTCGACGGCCGCGTCGTCGCTCAGGCGAGTTACGGCCGCGAATTGCCCGGCGTGCGCAGTTACTGGCAGGTGTCGAACGATCCGCAGCATCCGCGGGTCGGCTTCGATGCCAAGGTGCGCCTCGACGCCGAACCGCCCGGCCGGCATTGGCTGGGCCTGCGCCTGCACGGGCGCGACGGCAGCGTCGAGGATTGGGCCGAGCAGCCGATCGAGGTGCGCCGCTGAGTCGGCGCCGGTCTTTAGCGGATCCGATGCGCTCGCGAGCCGTGGCCGGCGAGCGCAGCGATCTCAGGGCAGCCGATAGCCCGCTTCGCGCAGCAGGCGCGCGGTGGCGATCAGCGGCAGCCCGATCAGCGCGGTCGGGTCCTGCGATTCGATCGCGTCGAACAGGGCGATGCCGAGGCCTTCGGACTTGAAGCTGCCGGCGCAATCGTAGGGTTGCTCGGCGTCGACGTAGCGCGCGATCTCCTCCGCGCTCAGTTCGCGGAAGCGCACCGTAGTCACGTCGAGCGCGGTCTTCGGTGCCTCGCCGTGGCGCAGCAGGCACAGCCCGGTCAGGAAACGCACCTCGCGGCCGGACATCGCCCCGAGCTGGGCGAGGGCGCCGTCGCGGCCGCCGGGCTTGCCGATCGGACGGCCGTCGAACTCGGCGACCTGGTCCGAGCCGATCACCCAGGCCCCGGGCTGCAGCGCGGCGACCGCGGCGGCCTTGGCCACCGCCAGTCGGCCGGCCAGGGCGAGCGGAGCCTCGCCGGGCTGCGGGGTCTCGTCGGTCTCGGGACGGGCGCTGTCGAAAGGCAGGCCGAGCCGGGTCAGCAGCTCGCGGCGATAGACGGAGGTGGAGGCCAGGATCAGTCGCGCGGACATCGGAGACCCGAAAGAAGGAGAGATTAGGCGGCCCGGATCGAGCCGGGCTGGCGGGCCGGGCAGAGGCGACGGCCGGCCGGTTCAGGCCAGCGGCGCGCGCGCCTGTTCGATCTGGTTCAGCTGCTGATCGATCCGGCTGCGGGCCTCGTCGATCGAGGTCCGCACCTCGGCCAACTGGGCGACGCTGGCCTGGCGGCCGTGGTCGCGCAGCCACAGGCGCTGGCGCAGCATCTCGCGCATGGCATCGGCGACCGGGTCGCGGCCCTCGTCGCCGGCGACCGCTTCGATTTCGGCCCGGGCCAGGCGCAGCCTGGCTTCCAGGGCGTCGGCGGCGTCCAGCAGTTCGCGCACCGCGCGCTCGCGGCGGCTCGGGAAGTAGCGCAGGCCCAGCGAAACCGCCAAGGCCGCCAGTGCGGCCAGGCTCAGCAGCAGGAGGGTCGTCAAGGTCGGGCTCGGTGCACGGGCGGGGCCGGCAGTCTGCACGCCCGGGCCGGCTAACGGCAAATCCCTGCGCCGGCCTGGGGTTACGGTTTGACAGCGGGGGGCTGCGTCTCTAACATTCCGCGGCTTATGTCAGCCGATGTGCCATCTGGGCGGGTGCCCGAAGTTCTGGATGCCTGGCGCCTGGTGGCGGCACGGCGCGGCGTGGAAGGTCGTTTGCCGTTGTCGGCGCTGACCCGGTTGCAGGGCAGTCTGCTCGATACCGAGGGCGAAGTCCGGTTTTCCCTGGATTTCGACACCGACGAACTGCAGGTGCCCTATGTCGAGTTGAAGATCGACACGCAGTTGCCGCTGTTGTGCCAGCGCACCCTGGAGCGTTTCCTGCTGCCGGTGCAGATGGTCCAACGGCTCGGCCTGATCCGCGAAGAGGCGGACGAAGCCGCGCTGCCGCCGGGTTACGAGCCGCTGCTGATGCCCGAAGACGGCATGTTGCGCGCCTCCGAGCTGGTCGAGGACGAACTGATCCTCGCCGTACCGGTGGTGCCGATCGCGCCCGGCAGCGAGTCGGTCGAGCGCGACTGGCCGGCCCCGCAGGAAGAGCTCGACAGCGCGAACCCGTTTTCCTCGCTGTCGGCGCTGAAGAAGAATTGAGCAAGACCCGGTTTTACCCTTAGCACCACCATTCAGATCCACTCCGACCTGCAGGCGAATCGCAAGCCGCTCCTGCTAATCGGGCTTACGCTATCCACCTCAGGTTTCCACCGCTTTTCCGGAGCAAGACCATGGCTGTTCAGAAGTCCCGCGTTTCCCCGTCCCGCCGCGGCCAGCGCCGCGCCCACGACGCGCTGACCAGCAAGCAGCTGGCCACCGACCCGACCACCGGCGAGACCCACATCCGCCACCACGTCACCGCCGACGGTTACTACCGTGGCAAGAAGGTGATCGAGACCAAGACCCGCATCGCCGACGAAGAATAAGCTTCGTCCGCATGCCGCGCCGCGCGCCTGGATGAAGGCGCGCGCTGCCGTCGGCACGCCGACGGTCATCGCGCTATCGTTCTACCGCCAGCCCGTGCTGGCGGTCCTTGCTTCTGAGAAGCCATGCTTCCAAGAGGCCATGCTTCCAAAAAGCACATTAGCTTTTATGAAGCACATTCCGGCGGCCTGCGTTCCATAACGCTATCGCGGCGTTCGGAGCGTCATCGGTCCTCCGGTACGTATACGGCAACGCCGCGGAGTGGTGATGACAGATCGGATTTACGCCCGCATCGCGGGTACCGGCAGCTACCTGCCGGAAAAGGTGCTGACCAATCAGGACCTGGCCAAGCTGGTCGATACCAGCGACGAATGGATCGTCAGCCGCACCGGCATCCGCGAGCGCCATATCGCCGCCGAAGGTGAGACGACCTGCGACCTGGCCTATCACGCTTCCGTGCGCGCGCTCGAAGCTGCCGGCGTATCGGCCCAGGAGATCGACCTGATCGTGGTCGGCACGACCACGCCGGACCTCATCTTCCCGTCCACCGCCTGCCTGTTGCAGCACCGTCTCGGCGCCAACGGCTGCGCGGCGTTCGACGTCAATGCCGCCTGCTCGGGCTTCGTCTATGCGCTGACCATCGCCGACAAGTTCGTGCAGTCGGGCGCGGCCAAGACCGTGCTCGTGGTCGGTTCGGAAACCCTGACCCGGATGCTCGACTGGAACGATCGCGGCACCTGCGTGCTGTTCGGCGACGGCGCCGGCGCGGTGGTGCTGAAGGCCGACAGCGAGACCGGCATCCTCAGCACCCACATGCACGCCGACGGCGGCAAGAAGGAACTGCTGTGGAACCCGGTCGGCGTTTCGGTCGGCTTCAAGCCCGAAGAGCACAACGCCGGCGTCAAGGTGCTGATGACCGGCAACGAAGTGTTCAAGTACGCGGTCAAGGCGCTGGACTCGGTGGTCGAGGAGACCCTCGAAGCCAACGGCCTGGATCGCCACGAGATCGACTGGCTGATTCCGCACCAGGCCAACCTGCGCATCATCGAAGCCACGGCCAAGCGCCTGGACATGCCGATGGATCGCGTGATTGTGACCGTCGACCGTCACGGCAACACTTCCTCGGGTTCGGTGCCGTTGGCGCTGGACGAGGCGGTGCGTTCGGGCAAGGTGCAGCGCGGTCAGCTGCTGCTGCTCGAAGCCTTCGGTGGTGGTTTCACCTGGGGTTCGGCGCTGCTGCGCTACTGAGTCATCGGCGGCGCATTCGCGACCACTGGGCCGGCCACGACTTCGTCGTAGGCCGGCCTTCGTGTTTCCGGGGTTCGGTTTTTTCGTGACCGGCCTGTAGGAGCGGCGTGAGCCGCGACCTCTTTCATGTGGCGACGCAGGCTCATCATTGTCGTGGTCGCGGCTTGCGCCGCTCCTACCCAAGAGCGGCGACGGCGGTTGCCGTAAAGGCTCAGCCGTTGCCGTTGCCCTTGCTGGTGCTGTTGCTGTGCGCGGCTTGACACTCGCGAAGGCAATCGAAGACCCGGAGGGCGGCGCGCAGGGATGCGCGCCGTTTTTCATCGGGACATGGATGTCCCGTATGAAAAATCCCTGCGTATGCACCGCTCGTGCGGGCCTGTGATTCAAAGAAAAGCATTTTTCTTTGGTTAGCTTTCTTTTGTTGCTTTAGACAAAAGAAAGTAACCCGCCGCTTTAGTGGCGGAAGCTCTTATCGTTTGATCTTGCTTCTGAAAATCCCAAGCAAGTTCAGAGCTGTCATACCTGTAGGAGCGACGTGAGTCGCGACCTAGGGACGTGCAGGAGCCGCACCGCCGATACTATTCATCGAAGCGGCGTGCCGTCGCGAGGGTAGGAGCGGCGCGAGCCGCGACCACGTCCTGCCGGCCTACGGCGTTCCCTTGAAGCAAGAGCAGAGCTTCCGTCCGCTAAAGCGGCCGGGTTACTTTCTTTTGCGGAGCCCAAAAGTCCGTCTGGATTCCCTTCGGTCAAAGGTAACCAAAGAAAAGGGCTCTCCTTGCAAGGGCACAGGCCACGAGTGCGATGCGCGCGCCGGGATTTTCCGATAAGACGTCCCTGTCTTATCGGAAAACGCCGCACGTCCTGTGCGGCGCCCTCTGGGTCTCCAGGCGTTCTCGCGAGTTCGCTACTGCGCCAAGCTTTCACGGCAACGGCAACGGCAACGGCAACGGCAACGGCAAAGGCAAAGGCAAAGGCAAAGGCAAAGGCGAAGGCGAAGGCGAAGGCGAAGAACGGTCAAGCCAGGCGTCCCAGGGCGCCCGGTGCGGCCGCGCCGCGTTTCCCTTCGGATCGCGACCTTCTGCGACGCGATGTGACGCCGTACCGCCGAGTACAGACGATCCCGGCGGTTCGCCCGTATCATTCCGCATCCTTACCGATCCGGCAGCACGCGTGACCGATCAGCAGCTTTCTTTCGTCTTCCCGGGCCAGGGCTCGCAATCGCTCGGCATGCTCGCCGAGTTGTCGGAACTGCATGCGCAGGTCCGCGAGACCTTCGCCGAGGCCAGCGAGGGCGCCGGCGTCGATCTTTGGGCCATGAGCCAGGCCGGCCCCGAGGAAATGCTCAACCGCACCGAATACACCCAGCCGGCGCTGTTGGCCGCGGGCGTGGCGGTGTGGCGGGTATGGCAGACGCAGGGCGGAGCGCAGCCGGCGGTGTTGGCCGGGCACAGCCTCGGCGAGTACAGCGCGCTGGTCGCAGCCGGCGCTTTGTCGCTGCACGACGGCGCGCATCTGGTCCGTCTGCGCGGACAATTCATGCAGGACGCCGCACCCGCCGGCACCGGCGCGATGGCGGCCGTGCTCGGCGCCGAAGACGCCTTGGTCGAAGAGATCTGCGCGGCAGTGTCGGGCGCCCAGGTCGTGGTGCCGGCCAATTACAACTCGCCGGGCCAGATCGTCATCGGCGGTCATGCCGACGCGGTCGACAAGGCGCTCACGCGCCTGGCCGAAGCCGGTGTGCGCAAGGCGGTCAAGCTCGCGGTCAGTGTGCCTTCGCATACGCCGCTGATGCGCGAGGCGGCCAACCGTCTCGCCGAGGCGATGACCGGCATCCAGTGGCGGGCGCCGTCGCTGCCGGTGGTGCAGAACGTCGATGCGCAGGTCCACGAAGGCGTCGATGCGATCCGCGACGCCCTGGTGCAGCAGCTGTACCTGCCGGTGCGTTGGACCGGTTGCGTGCAGGCGCTGGCCGCGCGCGGCGTGGTCCGCATCGCCGAATGCGGCCCCGGCAAGGTCCTCGCCGGCCTGGTCAAGCGCATCGACAAGTCCCTCGAGGGTCGCGCCATCGGCACGCCGGCGGATTTCGCGACCGCCCTGGCCGACTGGCGCTGAACCCACGACCGCGTCCCGACTGTCACCGATTCGCGCTACTCAACCTCGACCCCAGCCTGTAGGCTTGGCCGCGCAAAATCGCGGTGCGAGCGCGAGGCGGCGGGGTCGTGCAGCGAGACGGCCGCGGCATCGGATGCGTCGCAACCCACCCGCCAGCACCCCATGAGCCAGCGGCAATACGGAGTGAAGCAAGCATGAGCACGTCCCCGCTTTCGGGCGAGATCGCCCTGGTCACCGGCGCCAGCCGCGGCATCGGTGCGGCCATCGCCGACGAACTGGCCGCCCAGGGCGCCACCGTCGTCGGCACCGCGACCAGCGAAGCCGGCGCCCAGGCCATCGCCGCGCGCCTGGCCGCCAGCGGCGGTCACGGCCGCGTCGTCGATGTCGCCGATGCGGCCTCGATCGAGGCCCTGATCGACGGCGTGTCCAAGGAGGTCGGCGCGATCTCGATCCTGGTCAACAACGCCGGCATCACCCGCGACAACCTGCTGATGCGCATGAAGGACGAGGACTGGCAGGCCATCCTCGACACCAACCTCACCAGCGTGTTCCGCACCAGCAAGGCGGTGATGCGCTCGATGATGAAGGCGCGCAAGGGCCGCATCATCAACATCGCCTCGGTGATCGGCGTGACCGGCAACGCCGGCCAGGCCAACTACGCGGCGGCCAAGGCCGGCATCATCGCGTTCAGCAAGTCGATGGCGCGCGAGATCGGCAGCCGCGGCATCACCGTGAACGTGGTCGCCCCCGGTTTCATCGATACCGACATGACCCGCGAGCTGCCCGAAGAGGCGAAGAAGGGCATGCTCGACCAGATCGCGCTGGGCCGCTTCGGCGAACCGGCCGACATCGCCCGTGCGGTGGCGTTCCTGGCCGGCCCCGGCGCGGCCTACATCACCGGCGAAACACTGCACGTCAATGGCGGCATGTACATGCCCTGAGCCTTTGGCGTAGGCTGTAAGCGATTGAACCCAAAGGAGTTTCGTCGAAAGGCCGGCGGCCCTCGCGAAACCTCCCGATTCCATTAGACTATTCCATCGAAAAACCCCTCACGGGAGGAGCAGCATCCATGAGCAGCATCGAAGAACGCGTCAAGAAAATCGTCGTCGAACAGCTTGGCGTCAAGGAAGAAGAAGTCACCAACAACGCTTCGTTCGTCGACGATCTCGGCGCTGATTCGCTCGACACCGTCGAGCTGGTGATGGCGCTCGAAGAAGAGTTCGAGTGCGAGATTCCGGACGAAGAAGCCGAGAAGATCACCTCGGTGCAGCAGGCGATCGATTACGTCAAGGCGCACGTCAAGTCGTAAGGCGCCTGAGGCATGCCGCCCGTGCTTCGGCGCTTGCGGCATGCGTGCAGTACGCGAATCAGGTGACAACTCGGGGCCGCATTGCGGCCCCGTGCTTTTCAGGCCGGTGGATACGCCGGCGTAGGTCCGAAGACGGATTCCACAGAGGTAGCGTTGCATGTCCAACCGTTCCTTCAACCGCCGTGTGGTCGTCACCGGCCTCGGTCTCGTCTCCCCGCTCGGCAACGACGTCGCCAGCAGCTGGGACGGCATCGTCAACGGCCGCTCGGGCATCGGCCCGATCACTCATTTCGATCCCGCTTTGTTCACCACCCGCATCGCCGGCGAGGTGCGCGACTTCGACATCACCAAATGGGTGGGGCCGAAGGACGCGAAGAAGATGGAAGAGTTCATCCATTACGGGGTCGCCGCGTCGTTCATGGCGCTGGAAGACGCCGGCATCGTCGTCGACGACTCCAACGCCGAGCGCATCGGCGCGCTGATCGGTTCGGGCATCGGCGGCCTGCTCGGCATCGAAGAGCAGACCATCAAGTACCACGAGGGCGGTCCGCGCAAGATCTCGCCGTTCTACGTGCCCAGCACCATCATCAACATGCTGCCCGGCCAGGTCTCGCTGCTGACCGGCATCAAGGGCCCGAATTTCTCTGCCGTGTCGGCCTGCGCGACTTCGAACCATTCGATCGGCATGGCGATGCGCATGATCCAGTACGGCGATGCCGACGTGATTCTCGCCGGCGGCGCCGAGCGCGGTTCCTCGCCGACCTCGGTCGGCGGTTTCTGCTCGATGAAGGCGATGTCGACCCGCAACGACGATCCGATCCATGCCTCGCGGCCGTGGGACAAGGACCGCGACGGCTTCGTCCTCGGCGACGGCGCCGGCATCCTGGTGCTGGAAGAGTACGAACGCGCCAAGGCGCGTGGTGCCCGCATCTATTGCGAACTGGCCGGTTTTGGCGCCAGCTCGGACGCCTTCCACATGACCGCACCGAGCGAGAACGGCGAAGGCCCGGCCCGCTGCATGGCCGCCGCGTTCAAGGACGCCGGCATCAACCCCGACCAGGTCGGTTACCTCAACGCCCACGGCACCTCGACGCCGCTCGGCGACCTGGCCGAGACCTTGGCGATCAAGCGCGCGCTCGGCGACCACGCCTACAAGACCATGGTCAGCTCGACCAAGTCGATGACCGGGCACCTGCTCGGCGCGGCCGGCGGCGCCGAGGCGATCTTCTCGGTGCTCGCCCTGCATCACAACATCATCCCGCCGACGATCAATCTCGACGAGCCGGGCGAGGGGTGCGATCTGGACTACGTGCCGAACACCGCCCGCGACGCCAAGGTCGACATCGCCGTGTCGAACGGTTTCGGCTTCGGCGGCACCAACGGCACCCTGGTGTTCAAGCGCATCTGATTGCGGCGATGCAAGCGAAGGCCCGCGACGACTTCGGTGGTCGCGGGCTTTCTGTTTTTCCGGGAGTCGCGATCGCGATCGCACCGTTCCCATCAGGGCTGCGCCGGACATTCGCCGCGCGTACGATGCCGGCATGACGACCACTGCATCCGCTGCGCCAAATAACGATGCCCGGGTATTCCTCGGCACGCGACGGGTCGATGCGCTCTCGCCGTACGACCGCGGACATGCCTATGGCGACGGCCTGTTCGAAACCCTGCTGGCGCATCGCGGCGAACTGCCGTGGTGGGACGCGCATTGGGCGCGGCTGGCGCGCGGTGCGCAGCGTTTGCGGCTGCCCTTGCCCGATCCGGCGCAGGTCCGTTCGGAAGCCGCGCAACTGCTCGAAGGCCTGGACGCGGTGCTCAAGCTGATCCTGACCCGCGGCGAAGGCGGCCGCGGTTACGCGCCATCGGCGCAGGCCGAGCCGGTCTGGACGATCTCGCGCCATCCGCTGCCGCCCGCGCCGCCGACCGGCGGTTTGACCCTGCGCTGGTGCGATCTGCAACTGTCCGAACAGCCGGCCCTGGCCGGCCTGAAGCACTGCAACCGGCTCGAACAGGTGCTGGCACGCGCCGAATGGGACGATCCGGCGATCGACGAAGGCCTGCTGCGCGATGCCTCCGGCGCGGTGGTCTGCGCTACCGCCGCCAATCTCTTCGTGTTGCAGGGCGATGCCTGGCTGACCCCGCCGGTGGATCGCAGCGGGGTCGCCGGCGTGTGCCGGCAGGCGCTGATGGAACTGGCCGAGGTTCGGGTGCAACGCCTGAACGCCGATGACGTGCTGGGCGCCGACGCGGTTTTCCTGTGCAACGCCGCGCGCGGTATCCTGCCCGTGGCGCGGCTCGGCGAGCGGCATTGGGCGCCGCATCCGGCCGTGGCCGGGCTGCGGCACCGGCTCGGCGCGACGCATCCCGCCTTCGTTCCGTCCCAGGGCTGAGCCGCCGCACCCGCGGCCGCGCGGTCGTGGCGGCGCGCGGCGGGTCGGATCGAACAACGGAGGTTTCGTGGCTGAAAAGAAACGCAAGCGCGGCTGCGGTTGCCTGATCGTGATCCTGCTGCTGTTGGCCTCCCTGGCCGCGGCCGGCGCCTGGCTGTGGCAGCGCTACGACGGCTTCGCCGCCTCGCCGATGAGCGGGCTGGAGAAAGGCGAAAGCCTGGTCGTCGAACGCGGCGATTCCTTGCCCGCGGTGGTGCGCAAGCTGCGCCAGGCCGGTGTCGTCGAGGGCCAGCAACTCGAATGGCGTTTGCTGGCCAAGCAGCTCGGCGCGGCCGGGCGCCTGCAGGTCGGCGAATACGCGCTGGAGCCTGGCACCACGCCGCGCGATCTGTTGATCGCGATGCGCGACGGCAAGGTCATCAGCCATCGTTTCACCATCGTCGAAGGTTGGAACATGCGCGACGTGCGCGCCGCGCTGGCGCGTGCCGCCTTGCTCAAGCAGGACGCCGCGCAACTCGACGATGCCGCCCTGATGAAAGCGATCGGCCACCCCGGCCAGCATCCGGAAGGGCGCTTCCTGCCCGAGACCTACCTCTACACCGGCGGCGACAGCGATCTCGACGTGCTCAAGCGCGCCTACGAGGCGATGGACCGCGCCGTCGCCGCAGCCTGGAAGGGCCGCGACAAGGACAGCGTGCTGAAGACGCCGGCCGAGCTGCTGATCATGGCCTCGATCGTCGAGAAGGAAACCGGGATCGCCTCGGAACGGCCGCAGATCGCCGGGCTGTTCGAGCGCCGGCTCAAGCTCGGCATGAAACTGGAGACCGACCCGACCGTGATCTACGGCATCGGCCCGAGCTACGACGGCAACATCCGCAAGCGCGATCTGCTGACCGACACGCCCTACAACACCTATACCCGCGCCGGTCTGCCGCCGACCCCGATCGCGATGCCGGGCGTCGGCGCGCTCAAGGCCAGCGCGAACCCGGCGCCGGGCAATGCGCTGTTCTTCGTCGCGTCCGGCGACGGCAGCGGCGGCAGCCTGTTCGCGGCGACCTACGCCGAGCACCAGGCCAACGTGCGTCTGTACCTGCAGCGTTATCGCCAGCAACGCCGCAGCGACCAGCCCGAGGAAGGCAAGGCCGTGCTCGAGGAAGCGCGCCAGGAAGAGGCCGGGCAGGCGACGCCGCCGGCCCCGGGGAGCGCGCGATGAGCCTGCCCACGCACGCGCGTTTCGTCACCCTCGAGGGCGGCGAGGGCGCCGGCAAGTCGACCGTGCTCGCGGCCCTGCGCGGCGCCTTCGAGGCCGCCGGCATCGAGGCGGTATACACGCGCGAACCCGGCGGCACCCCGCTGGCCGAACAGATCCGCGGGCTGATGCTCGATACCCATCACGAACCCGCGGCGCCGGCGACCGAGTTGTTGCTCGCCTTCGCCGCGCGCGCCCAGCATGTCGCGACCGCGATCCTGCCGGCGCTCGAACGCGGCGCCTGGGTGGTCAGCGATCGCTTCACCGATGCCAGCTATGCCTACCAGGGCGCCGGACGCGGGCTCGACCCGGCGTTCATCGCCGAGCTGGAGCGGCGCGTGGTCGGCATTCGTCCGGCCCTGACTCTGCTGCTCGACGTGCCGGTCGAGATCGGTCTGCAGCGCGTACGCGGACGCGGCGCGGCCGACCGCATCGAGAGCGAGCGCAACGATTTCTTCGAGCGCGTGCGCCAGGCCTATCGCGAGCGCGCCGCCGCCGAGCCGGAGCGCTTCGGCTTGATCGACGCCAGCCAGCCCGCCGACACGGTCGCCGCACAGGCGGTGGAGCGTCTGCGCCGCACCATCGCGGCGGCGCCGGCGTTCGAGGCGGCACGATGAGCGTCGCCACCTTCGCCCCCTGGCAGCGCCGCATCTACGACCAGGCCAAGGCCTCGATCGACGCCGGGCGCCTGGGGCATGGACTGTTGTTTTGCGGCCCGGCCCAACTCGGCAAGCGCGCCGTCGCCGAACGCCTCGCGCACGGCTTGCTGTGCCGCGAACGCGATGCCGACGGCGAGCCCTGCGGCACCTGCCGCAGTTGCCTGTTGCTGGCGGCCGGCACTCATCCCGACTACCAGTTCGTCAGCTTCATCCCGAACAAGGAAGGCACCCGGCTGCGCACCGAGATCGTCATCGAGCAGATCCGCAATCTGTCCGAGCGCCTCGCGCTGACCCCGCAGTACGGCGGCGCCCAGATCATCCTGCTCGACCCCGCCGACGCCATCAACACCGCTGCCTGCAACGCCTTGCTGAAGACCTTGGAAGAGCCGGTGCCGGGGCGTTATCTGTGGCTGGTCAGTTCGCATCCGGCGCGTTTGCCGGCGACCATCCGCAGTCGCTGCCAGCGCCTGGAGTTCCGCCTGCCGCCGCAGGACGAATCGTTGGCCTGGTTGAAGGCGCAGGGGCACGGCGAGGCGGCCGCACGCGAAGCCTTCGATGCCGCGCGCGGCCATCCCGGCCTGGCCCATGAGTGGCTGACCGGCGACGGGCTCAAGTTGCGCCGCGAAGTCGCCGCCGATCTGGCCAAGCTCGGCCGCGGCGAGACCTCGGCGCAGGAAGTCGCGCAACGCTGGGTCGGCGACGAACAGGCGGTGTTGCGTCTGCGACACGCGTCCGACATCGCGCTTGCCGAGGCCGCCAACGGCTTGACCGACCCCGCCCGCGCGCGCAGTCTTGCGGCTTGGTTCGATCGCGCCAACCGCACCCGCGACCTGTTGCGGACCACGGTCCGCGCCGATCTGGCCGTGATCGAATTGTTGATGGCGTGGCGCAACGACGAAGCCCGTCGCGCCGCAGGAGGAAGCAAGGCATGAATGCAACGGCAGGCGCAGCGCGACAGGGCATCCTGTCGTTGACGATCAAGGACAAGGCGGCGCTGTACAGCGCCTACATGCCGTTCCTGAAGTTCGGCGGCATCTTCGTCGCCACGCCCAAGCGTTATTTCCTCGGCGACGAAGTGTTCCTGTTGTTGACCCTGCCCGAATCCAGCGAACGCATGCCGGTCGCCGGCAAAGTGGTGTGGGTGACCCCGACCGGCGCCCAGGGCCATCGCGCCGCCGGCATCGGCATCCAGTTCGCCGAGACCGCCGAGGGCGATGCGGTCAAGGGCAAGATCGAGGCATTGTTGGCGGGTACGCTCAATTCGGAGCGGCCGACGCATACGATGTAATCGGGGCGATCGTTTTGCATCAGCTTGATGAGTAGCGAGTGCTCGGACTCCACCCCCTGTAGGAGCGGCGTGAGCCGCGACTGCGGGACGCGCCGAGTCCGCAACGCTTTGGTGATCGATCGAAGGAGGGCGCCGTCGCAGGGGTAGGAGCGGCGCGAGCCGCGACCGCGGCGCATCAATCTCGCATCAATGCCGGCCGTGGCCCGTCAGGGTAGGAGTGGCGCAAGCCGGGACCAAGGGGCGCGCGGAGTCCGCAACGCCTTAGTGGTCGATCGAAGGAGTGCACCGTCGCCGGGTAGGAGCGGCGCGAGCCGCGACCGCGCTGCGATGGGCTTGTGACGCATCGGTCAAGCAAGCTCAAGATCAGGATCAAACGCTAAGAGCTTCCGCCACTAAAGCGGCGGGTTACTTTCTTTTGTCATAAGCAACAAAAGAAAGGTAACCAAAGAAAAATGCTTCTCTTTGAATCACAGGCCCGCACGCGCGCCGCAGACGCGGGGATTTTTCATACGGGACATCCCTGTCCCGATGAAAAACGGCCCGCATCCCTGCGGGCCGCCCTCCGGGTCTTCGTTTGCCTTCGCTAGCGCCAAGCTGCGCACAGCCACAGCAAAATCTTGGCAACGGCAACGGCAACGGCAACGGCGGGACGCAGAAACGAAGAAGCCGCGCGGTGCGCGGCTTCTTCGTTTCTAGGATCGCTTGCGCTTACTTGCGCAACAGCGGCGAATCCCAACCGGGGCGGGGCGCGAAACGGTCGCCGTAGCGGGCCTGCAATTGCTTGAGGCGCGCGAGCACGGCGTCGGGGCCGTTTTCGCGAACGTACTGGATCGGGCCGCCGCGGAACGGGGCGAAGCCGGTGCCGAAGATGACGCCGGCGTCGAGCAGGTCGCCGTCGCTGACCACGCCGTCGTGCAGGCAGGCCACGGCTTCGTTGATCAAGGGCAGGATCAGGCGGTCTTCGAGATCGTTCGGCGCTTTGTAGTCTTTCGACAGCTCCGGCTTCTGGGCGCGGCCGTTCTCCCACTTGTACAGGCCCTGGCCGTCCTTCTTGCCGCGCTTGCCCGGCTCGACGTTGCTCAGGGCCGGCGGCACGCTCAGGCCGAGGAAGGGCGCGAGTTCGGCGCCGACGCCGGCGGCGACGTCCAGGCCGACGGTGTCGATCAGTTCGATCGGGCCCATCGGCATGCCGAACTTGACCGCGGCCTTGTCGATCGTCGGGCCCGGGATACCTTCGGCGAAGGCGGTGCCGGCTTCGAGCATGTACGGGAACAGCACGCGGTTGACCAGGAAGCCGGGCGTGCCGGCGACCGGCACCGGCAGTTTGTCGATGGCCTTGCAGAACGCGGCCAGGCGTTGTTCGGTCCCCGGCGCCATGCGGTCGTGGCGGATGATCTCCACCAACGGCATCAAGGCGACCGGGTTGAAGTAGTGCAGGCCGCCGAACTGGGCCGGGCGGCGGATGTGTTCGCGCAGTTCGTCGAGCGGAATCGACGAGGTGTTGGTGGTCAGCAGCGCATCGGGTTTCATGCGCGGTTCGACCTGGTCGTACAACTCGCGCTTGGCTTCGGGCTTCTCGATGATCGCCTCGATCACGAGGTCGGCGAGGTCGGCGCCTTCCCCGCCCAGGTCGCCCTTGAGGCGCGCGGCCACGGCCGGGCGCTTGGCCTCGTCCTTGACCTTCTTGGCGAACAGCTCCTGGGCGCGTTCGAGCGCGCCGTCGATGAAGCGTTGTTCGCGATCGGACAGCGTGACCTCGAAGCCCTTGTAGGCCGACCACGCCGCGATGTCGCCGCCCATCACGCCGGCGCCGACCACGTGCACGTGCTTGATGCCGTGCTCCTTGCCGCCCTGGCCCTTGAGCCGTTCCTGCAGGAAGAACACGCGGATCAGGTTGCGCGCGGTCGGGGTGGAGGACAGCTTGACCACGGACTTGCGTTCGGCGGCGAGCTTGGCCTGTACGCCGCCGCCGGTCCGCTCCCAGGTCGAGATCAGGGCGTAGGGCGCCGGGTAGTGCTCCTTGCGCGCTTTGCGGGCGACCTGCTTGACCAGCATCGGCGCGAGGATCTTGCGCGCCGGCCAGGTGTTGCTGGCCCAGCCCATGAAGCGTTGTTTGAACGGACGTTCGGCGCCGCGCAGGGCGATGCCGGCGGCGGTGTCGACCAGCACCGCGGGCTCGGCGATCTTATCGACCAGGCCGATCGCGCGCGCGGCCGAGGCCGACAGGGTGCGGCCGGTCAGCATCATGTCGAACGCGGCCGGTGCGCCGACCAGCGGCGGCAGGCGCACGCTGCCGCCCCAGCCCGGGTAGATGCCGAGCTTCACTTCGGGCAGGCCGATGCGGGTCGAGGCGTCGCTGCTGGCGACGCGGTAACGGCAAGCCAGGGCGATCTCGGTGCCGCCGCCCATGCAGAAGCCGTGGATGGCCGCGACCGTAGGGCAGGGCAGTTCCGCCAGGCGCTGGAACACCTGCTGGCCGCGACGGATGGCGTCGCCGACCGTGCCTTTCTCGTCGAAGCTCTGGAATTCCTTGATGTCGGCACCGGCGACGAAGCCGCTGCTCTTGGCCGAGCGCAGCACCAGGCCCTTGGGTGGGTCCAGGGCGAGGCGCTCCAGCAGGCCGTCGAGTTCGATCAGCACTTCCTGGGCGAAGGTGTTGACCGGCGATCCTTCGCGGTCGAACGAGAGCACCAGTACGCCGTCCTCGCGCAATTCGGTGTGCCAATGGCGGGCGCGGAGCCCGTCAAAAGCGGGGAGTCCGTCGAGGGCTGCAGTCATGCCGCACCATCCGTTCAGGTATGGGAAGCCGCTATCATCCCGATCTTGTTTCACTGCCGTCAAATCGCCCGTGTCGACAGGCCCCCGGGCCCTCATGTGACACTTGGCGGTTGCGGGCGACCGCCGGCGGCCCCATTAATGCCGCGATTGAACTTTTCCCCCGACAGGGTTGTCCCATTGTTCGGCTATTGCCGAGCTGACAGGAGTGCCGGCGCGGCATGGCCGAGAATGAGTTGGACCAGGAGCTGGTCAGGCGTGTCCAGCGTGGCGACAGCGCAGCGTTCGATGCCTTGGTGCGCAAGTACCAGCATCGGATCACCGCGCTGATCGGGCGCTACATCCCCGACTGGAGCGAATGCCAGGACGTGGCCCAGGAAACCTTCATCCGCGCTTACCGCGCGATGGCGAATTTCCGCGGCGACGCCCAGTTCTATACGTGGTTGCACCGGATCGCCGTGAATACCGCCAAAAACTATCTGGTTGCCCAGAACCGCAGGCCGCCCACCGACGACATCGACGCCGGCGACGCCGAGCAGTTCGATACGGGCATCCGCCTGCGCGACACCGATACCCCGGAGCACGAGCTGCTGCGCCAGGAGATCGAGCGCACGGTAATGCGGGTGGTGGATTCGTTGCCGGAAGAATTGCGGGCCGCCATCACCTTGCGCGAGGTGGACGGTCTGAGCTACGAGGAAATCGCGCAGAAGATGGCTTGCCCGATCGGCACCGTGCGTTCGCGGATTTTCCGCGCCCGCGAGGCCATCGACACCGAGCTTCGGCCTTTGCTGGACAATCAAGACACCCGGGAGCGCGCCCACTGATGACGTCTACTACTCTCCATGGCGATGATCGCGAGAACCTGAGCGCGCTGTTCGACGGCGAGCTCGATGGCGACGCCGCGCGCTTCGCGCTGAAGCGGCTCGGTCACGATGTGCAGTGGCGCGACACCTGCGGCCGCTGGCAGCTGTGCGGCGACGTGCTGCGCGGCAAGGTCAGCGGCGCTGCCGGGCACGATTTCGCCGGGCGCGTGGCCGCGGCGGTCGCCGCCGAAGCGGCGATGCTGCGTTCACAGGAAGCCTCGCTGGCGGGCAAGGCCGAGGTCGGTATCACCCCGCGTCGGGCTGGCGGCTCGCGTCGCGGCTGGATCGGCGGCGCCCTGGCGGCTTCGGTCGCAGTGGCGGCCTTGTTCGTGGCGCGTCCGTTCTCCGACGATTCGACCGGCGTTGCGGCCGACCCGGCCCAGGTCGCGGCGCAGAGCGCTCCGGCCAGCCAGGCACCGACGCCCGTTCCGGCACCGGCCGAGCAGGCACTGGCAGCCCTGGCTGCGGCGCCGGTCCGGTCCGACCCCGCCCAGCCCGAGGCCGCGCTGACCTCCGGCGACGCCTCGGCGCTGGCCGGTGCGGTCGCGGTGGCCGAAATCCCGCGCCGTCTGGCCGAACGCCGTTCGCGCGGCCAAAGCCAGCGTGCCGCCCTGCGCGCCTCCGAGCGTGCGGCCGAGGCACCGGTGCAAGTCGTCGCGGTCGCCAGCGCCTCCCCGCTGCCGGCCGATGCCGTCCACGCCAACCCGTTCCGGCCGCAGCCGAGCGAATCGCCCGCGGCGCGCCCGTGGCCGCGCGCGGTCCTGCCCAATTATTCTGGCGGCAGCAGCTATACCGCCGGTTACGGCAGCGTCGGCAACGGCGGCAGCGCCTCGCAATCGTTCTACCCCTTCGAGCCCGCAACCCAGGCCGAAGAGGCCAGGGCACGGTCGCAAGCCACGCAACGGCCGCAGCCGCAGCCCTGATCCCTCCTTGCCTGCCGCGGCCGCCGGCCGGGCAGTCCCCCTTCGTCGAATGCGCGGCTCCGCCGCGCCAGGCGACCTGTTGTCTTTTTTCCGGAAAATCCACGTCGTTTCGAGGCCGCTCCCCATGATCCGTCCCCTGATGAACAGCCTTCCGAAGAGCACCGCAGCCGGCAGCCGCCCGCTGCATTCCCTGGCCCTGGTCGGCGCGATCATCGCCGCGCTGCCGGTGGCCTGCACGGCGCAGGCGCCGACCACCCCGATCGCGCCGCCGCCGTCGGCGACACCCGCGGCTCCCCTGGTCGCCGGTCTGCCCGATTTCACCAATCTGGTGCAGCGGGTCGGCCCGGCGGTGGTCAACATCAGTGCCGAGGTCACCCCCAAGCGGGTGGCGCGTAATAACGGCATGCCGGACGAGGAGCAGATTCCCGAGTTCTTCCGCCGCTTCTTCGGCCCGGAAGGCATGCCGGGCATGCCCGGGCCGGGCCAGCAGGGCCCGCGCCAGCCGCGCGGCGGCGGTCGTTCGATCGGCAGCGGCTTCCTGATTTCGCAGGACGGCTATGTGCTGACCAACCATCACGTCGTCGACGGCGCCGACACGGTCACGGTCAAGCTGACCGACCGTCGCGAGCTCAAGGCCAAGGTGATCGGCAGCGATGAGCAGTCCGACGTGGCCTTGCTCAAGATCGACGCCAAGGGCCTGCCGTTCCTGCGCGCCGCCGGCGCCGGCCAGACCAAGGCCGGGCAGTGGGTGGTCGCGATCGGTTCGCCGTTCGGCCTGGACCATTCGGTTACCGCCGGCATCGTCAGCGCGGTCGGGCGCAGCAACCCCTATGCCGACCAGCGCTACGTGCCCTTCATCCAGACCGACGTCGCGATCAACCAGGGCAACTCGGGCGGCCCGCTGCTCAACACCAGCGGCGAAGTGGTCGGCATCAATTCGCAGATCTTCTCGAACTCCGGCGGCTACATGGGCGTGAGCTTCGCGATCCCGATCGACGTGGCGATGAATTCGGCCGAGCAGCTGCGTGCGACCGGCAAGGTCAGCCGCGGCCAGCTGGGCGTGGTCGTGCAGGTGCTCACCAACGAAGGCGCCAAGGGATTCGGTCTGCCCGACAGTAACGGCGCCCTGGTGTCGCAGGTGTTGCCGGGCGGCCCGGCCGACAAGGCCGGTATCCAGCCCGGCGACGTGATCCGTTCGGTCAATGGCACCCAGATCCGCGAGTCCAGCGACCTGCCGCCCTTGATCGGCAATCTTGCCCCGGGCTCGCGCGCCAAGCTGGGGGTGTTCCGCGACGGCAAGAATGTCGAACTCAATGTCGCCGTCAGCGAGCTCGATGCCGATGCCTCTGCCGGCCTCAGCGGCGACAAGCCGGCCCGACCGGGCGACTCGGCCGCCCCGCGCAGCAACGGCAACCCGCTCGGCCTGGTCACCCAGGAGGTCGATGCGGCGACCCGCCAGCGTCTCGGCATCAAGGCCGGCGAGGGCGTAGTGATCCGCGATCCGGGCGACGCCGCCGGCGAAGCCGGGGTGCGTCCTGGCGATGTCGTCCTCTCGGTCGGCCGAGTCCAGGTCGGCAGCGCCGCGGCCCTGGATCGCGCTCTGGCCGGCACCAAGCCGGGCCAGACGGTAATGCTGCTGATTCGCCGCGGCGCCGCGACCCAGTTCATTGCGGTCCAGGTCAGCGAGGAAAAATAAGCCTCGGCCCGCGTTCCAGCCCGAGGTGCCTGCCGGCGTCGCCGGGCTGTAACCGTGCCGGGCCAGCCGATGAGCGCCCGCCTGTCTACGGCGGACTCCGCATTGGTTTGGGCCGGCTGCACGGTCCCGGTGTGCCTCCGGCGGGCTTTCTGAGCGGCGTCCGCCGGGGCAGCGCGGGAACTGCCGTCAGTGCCGGGGCCTATGCGATAATCTCCCGTTAATTTTCCTGGAACCGGCGAGCTCCGCGTCGCCCCGCATGCAACACATCAGAAACTTCTCGATCATCGCCCACGTCGACCATGGCAAGTCGACGCTCGCCGACCGCATCATCCAGCTGTGCGGAGGTCTCGAAGCGCGCGAGATGGAAGCGCAGGTGCTCGATTCCAATCCGATCGAGCGCGAACGCGGCATCACCATCAAGGCCCAGTCCGTGTCCTTGCCCTACAAGGCCAAGGACGGGCAGGTCTACCAGCTCAATTTCATCGACACCCCCGGGCACGTCGACTTCAGCTATGAGGTCAGCCGTTCGCTGGCCGCCTGCGAAGGCGCCCTGCTGGTCGTCGACGCGGCCCAGGGCGTGGAAGCGCAGTCGGTGGCCAACTGCTACACCGCGGTGGAGCAGGGCCTGGAAGTCGTGCCGGTGCTCAACAAGATCGACCTGCCGACCGCCGATATCGAGCGCGCCAAGGCCGAAATCGAAGCGGTGATCGGCATCGACGCCGAGGACGCGGTCGCGATCAGCGCCAAGACCGGCCTCAACGTCGACCTGGTGCTGGAGGCGATCGTCAAGCGCATCCCGCCGCCGAAGCCGCGCGATACCGACAAGTTGCAGGCGTTGATCATCGACTCGTGGTTCGACAACTACCTCGGCGTGGTCTCGCTGGTGCGGGTCATGCAGGGCGAGATCGTCCCGGGCAGCAAGATCCTGGTCATGTCGACCGGCCGCACCCACCTGGTCGACAAGGTCGGCGTGTTCACGCCCAAGCGCAAAGACCTGGCCAAGCTCGGCGCCGGCGAAGTGGGCTGGATCAACGCCAGCATCAAGGACGTCCACGGCGCGCCGGTCGGCGACACCCTGACCCTGGCCAGCGACCCCGCGCCCAAGCCGCTGCCGGGCTTCCAGGAAATGCAGCCGCGCGTGTTCGCCGGCCTGTTCCCGGTCGATGCCGAGGACTATCCGGCGTTGCGCGAAGCCCTGGAAAAGCTGCGCCTCAACGACGCCGCCCTGCGTTTCGAGCCGGAAAGCTCCGAGGCCATGGGCTTCGGCTTCCGCTGCGGCTTCCTCGGCATGCTGCACATGGAGATCGTGCAGGAGCGCCTGGAGCGCGAATACGATCTCAACCTGATCAGTACCGCGCCGACGGTGATCTACGAAGTGCTCAAGACCGACGGCACCGTGATCCCGATGGACAACCCGGCCAAGCTGCCGCAGTTGAACCTGGTGCAGGAAATCCGCGAGCCGGTGATCCGCGCCAACATCCTCACGCCGCCCGATTACATCGGCAACGTGATCAAGCTGTGCGAGGAAAAGCGCGGCGTGCAGATCGGCATCACCTACATGGCCAGCCAGGTGCAGATCAGCTACGAGCTGCCGATGGCCGAAGTGGTGCTGGACTTCTTCGACAAGCTCAAGTCGGTCTCGCGCGGCTATGCCTCGCTGGACTATCACTTCCTGCGTTTCCAGGATGGCCCGTTCGTGCGCGTGGACACGTTGATCAACGGCGACAAGGTCGATGCGCTGTCGATCATCGTCCACCGCAGCCATGCCGACCGGCGCGGCCGCGACTTGTGCGAGAAGATGAAGGAGCTGATCCCGCGGCAGATGTTCGACGTCGCGATCCAGGCCGCGATCGGCTCGCAGATCATCGCCCGCAGCACGGTCAAGGCCATGCGCAAGAACGTTTTGGCCAAATGTTATGGTGGCGACATCAGCCGCAAGAAGAAGCTCCTCGAAAAGCAGAAAGAGGGCAAGAAGCGGATGAAGCAGGTCGGTCGGGTGGAGATTCCGCAGGAAGCCTTCCTCGCGGTGCTCTCCACCGGCGACAAGTAAGCGAACGGCGGAAATAGGGATGGGAGGTTGAGGAACCGCGGCTGCGCCCGATCCGGCGCAAGGCGGTTGCGATGATCGCCCAGGAGTTTCCGTAACATCATCGGACGGCGAGGGTAGGCAGGGGGTGGGGCAGGCGCAACGCAATCGAGCCGTCATGGCCGGTCGCGCACGACGTTCGGCCCGCTGGCTGCGTTTCTCGGCTCCGGCTCACAACACCGCAAGGAAACGGCAATGCGTTGGTTCGAAATCGCACTGGTGTCGCTGACGATATTCACCGGCGTCGTCTGGCTGCTCGACAAGCTGGTCCTGGCCAAGCGCCGCGCCGCGCGCGAGGGCCTGCTCGACGACGGCAAGGAGCCTATCGTCGTCGACTATTCGAAGGCGTTCTTCCCGGTGCTGTTCGTGGTGCTGATCCTGCGCAGCTTCATCGCCGAGCCGTTCCGGATCCCCTCGAACTCGATGATGCCGACCCTGTTGACCGGCGACTTCATCCTGGTCAACAAGTTCACCTACGGCCTGCGCCTGCCGATCACCAATCGCAAGATCCTGGCGATGGGCGAGCCGGCGCGCGGCGACGTGGTCGTGTTCCGCCCGCCGCACCATCCCGAGCAGGACTGGATCAAGCGCGTCATCGGCCTGCCGGGCGACAAGATCAGCTACCGCGACGGCCGCCTGACCGTGAACGGCGAGCCGATCCTCTACGCCCCGATCGGGACCTACCAGGGCCGCGGCAACGGCACCGAGATGACCGGCGCCCAGGAGCTGCGCGAGCAGGTCGGCAACCACGTCCATCGCATCCTGCTGCGCGCCGAGTCGCCGCTGCTGGACCAGGGCGAGGGCGAGTGGGTCGTGCCGCAGGGCGAGTATTTTGTGATGGGCGACAATCGCGACAATAGCGAGGACAGCCGATACTGGGGCTTCCTGCCGGAACAGAACCTGCGCGGCAAGGCGTTCCTGATCTGGATGAACTTCGATGGGGGCGTGGATTTCTCGCGCATCGGCAGCAGCATTCCGTAACGGCGCTACGCCGTTGCGGATGGGGACGAGGTTTGCGAGTGCATCGGGCACGCGCTAACCCGGCACATTGATCAATTGGGGATCGAAGGTATGAAGCGTAACCAGAGCGGCATCACCCTGATCGGGTTCATTCTCCTGCTGGCCGTGGTCGGCGTATTCGCTTACATGGGCATGAAGCTGGTGCCGATGTACTCGGAGTTCTATTCGGTCAAGCGTTCGTTGGCGGACCTGGCGAAGGAGCCGGGTGCCGGGAAGATGGACAGCGCCAAGGCCCGTAGTCTGTTCTTCCGCCGCATGGACATGAGTTATGTCGAGAGCGTGAAGCCGGCCGACTTCAAGATCGTGCGCAACGACCAGGGCATGGAAATCACCGTGGACTACGAAGTGCGCCGTCCGCTGATCGCCAATCTCGACGTCGTCGGTCACTTCAATGCGGTGCAGCAGTTGCGCACGAAAGACGGTGACTGATTCGTTCACGCATCGTTTCGCGAACCCGGGATTGCTGGAGCAGGCCCTGACGCATCGAAGCGCCGGGGCCCCGCATAACGAGCGTCTAGAGTTCCTCGGCGATGCATTGGTAAACCTGATGGTGGCGGAAGCGCTGTACCAGCGCTGGCCGCAGGCCGACGAGGGGGCGCTGACCCGAGCCCGCGCCGAGTTGGTGCGCGAGTCGGCGCTGGCGCCGATCGCGCGCACGCTCGAACTCGGCGCGAAACTGACCCTCGGCCCCGGCGAAATGAAGTCCGGCGGACACCGCCGCGACTCGATCCTCGCCGATGCCCTCGAAGCAGTGGTCGCGGCGATCTACCTGGATGCAGGCTTCGAGGCCTGCCGCACCCAGGTCCTGCCCTGGTTCGCCGCGGCGATGGAAGCCCTGCCGCCGCCGCACAAGGTCGGTAAGGACGCCAAGACCCGCCTGCAGGAATGGCTGCAGGGGCGGCAGAAGCCGCTGCCGGTGTACACCCTGATCGCCGAAAGCGGCGAAGACCACGCCAAGACCTTCCAGGTCAGCTGTGTATTGACCCAGCCGCCGCTCAGCGCGGTGGGCGAAGCCGGCTCGCGCCGCGCCGCCGAGCAGATCGCCGCCGAGGACGTGCTGCGCCAACTCAAGGCGGATTGAGGGCTTGAGGCGGGAATCAGGAATGGGGAATCGGGAATCGTAGAAGCCGGAGCTGTCGGCTTCGGGGCGACCGCTACCGCTTGCGATGCAATGCTCGCCGATTCCCGATTCCCGATTCCCGATTCCCAAGCTTTCCGGCCCGATTTGCTGTTCCCGCCGCCCAGGCGGACAATTCCCCCATGACTTCCTCTTCGCATCGCGCCGGCCACGTCGCCGTCATCGGCCGTCCCAACGTCGGCAAATCCACCCTCGTCAACGCCCTGGTCGGGGCCAAGGTCAGCATCGTCTCGCCGCGCCCGCAGACCACGCGCCATCGCCTGCTCGGCATCGCCACCTTTCCCGAAGGCCAGCTGCTGCTGGTCGACACCCCCGGTATCCACCGCGAACAAAAGCGGGCGATGAACCGGATGATGAACCGCGCCGCCCGCGGCGCCCTCGAAGGCGTCGATGCGGCCCTGCTGGTCGTGCGCGCCGGGCAGTGGGACGACGAGGACACCCTCGCGTTCGACGCCCTGCGCGGCGCCGGCCTGCCGGTGGTGCTGGTCGTCAACCAGGTCGACCGCATCACCGACAAGACCGTGCTGCTGCCGTATCTGGCGAAAGTCAGCGAAGGCCGCGATTTCGCCAGCGTGCATCCGATCTCCGCGCTTAAGGGCAAGGGTCTGGACGCCCTGGTCAAGACGGTGCTGTCGCTGCTGCCCGAGCAGGAAGCGCTGTACGGCGAAGACGAGATCACCGACAAGAGCCAGCGCTTTCTCGCCGGCGAAATGGTCCGCGAACAGCTCATGCGCCAGCTCGGCGAAGAGCTGCCGTACGCGACCACGGTCGAGATCGAGCGTTTCGTCGTCGACGGCGAATTGCTGCGCATCGGCGCGGTGATCTGGGTCGAACGCGAAGGCCAGAAAGCGATCGTGATCGGCAAGGCCGGTTCGCGCCTGCGCGAGATCGGCGCCAAGTCGCGCGTGCAGATGGAGCGCCTGTTCGGTTCCAAGGTGTTCCTGGAAACCTGGGTGCGCGTGCGCGAAGGCTGGTCCGACAACGAAGCAGCCTTGCGCCAGTTGGGATACGAATAAGGGACGGGAATCGGGAATGGGGAATCGGGATTCGTAAGGGCGGGATTTCTGTTGCTCGATTTACGCTGCTTGATCAGTCCCGAAGTTTGCGGGCGTCCGCTTTTGCTTTCTGCTCCAATTCCGATTCCCGACTCCCCATTTTCGATTCCCGAATCGTATGCACCTCGTCGCCGAATCCGCCTATGTGCTGCACACGCGCCCCTGGCGCGAGACCAGCCTGTTGGTCGAGGTACTCAGCGAGCATCACGGGCGCATCGGTCTGGTCGCACGCGGGGTGCAGGGACCGAAACGGCAGGTGCTGCGCGCGGCCTTGCAGCCGTTCCAGCACATCCGCCTGGATGCCTTGGCGCGCGGCGAACTGGCCCGGCTGATCTCGGCCGAAGCCCTCGACGCGGCCCCGCGCTTCGACGGCGAAGTCGCGCTGGCCGGTTTCTACATCAACGAACTGCTGCTGCGCCTGCTGCAGCGCAACGACCCGTTCCCGGAGCTGTACGAGCTGTACGGCCGCACCCGCGCGCGTCTGCAGGACGAGGGACTGGCCTGGACCTTGCGCTGTTTCGAGCGCGATCTGCTCGATGCGCTCGGCTCGGGCTTCGATTGGAGCGTCGACGCCGAGGGCGTCGCGATCGACCCCGCCGCGCGCTATCGCCTCGACCCCGAGCAGGGGCCGCGGCGCATGCTCAGCGATCGCGGCCACGGCGAGCGCAGCGCAGCGGCGACTGGACGGGCCTTGCTCGCGCTCGCTGACGACAGCGCGCCGGAGGCGGCCGATCTGCCGGGCCTGCGTCAGGCCATGCGTTCGGTGCTCGCGCACCATCTGGGGCCACGCGGCTTGAAGTCCTGGGAGTTGTTGGCCGATCTGGCGCGGGTGGCGCCGAAGCGCGAGATCCGGCGCGACGACGACGGCAGCTGAGCGTATCGGTTTGGCCGGAACAGGCGGCTGCGCATATGCAGTGGCTCGCCCCATCTGCCGCTGGAACCAGCCGCAAACCCGAAGCGAAGGATTCAGCCCAGCATCGGCTGGGCGATGGTGTCCTGCGCGGCCTGATCGAAACGCGTCAGCAGCAAGGACGAATCCGGTCGCGCCTGCAGCTCCTGCACTGCCTGCGCCAGGCGTGCGGCGCCGACGAAGCCGCAGCTCGCACGCAGCTTGTGCAGCTCGCCGCGCAAGGCGTCGAGGTTGCCCAGTTCGGCTGCGCTGGAGATCGAGCGCCGTGCGTTCGGCAGTTCCTGGGTGAACAGCTCGCGCAGGGTCGCGATATGGGCGCGATTGCCGTTGAGTGCGCGCGCGGCGACCTCGTCGTCCCAGATCGGCGCATCGGCGTCGTCGATCGACGACAGCGCGATCGCGACATCGTGCTCGGGCAGGCCGAGCAAGCGACGGACCGCGGCGCGCACCGCGGACGCGGGCAATGGTTTGACCAGCACTTCGGCGAAGCCCGAGGCGATCAGCCGGTCGCGGACTTCGGTTTCGCCGGTTGCGGTATGAGCGACCGCGAGCGTGCTCGGATGACGCTCGCGCAGACGCTTGAGCAGATCGATGCCGCTGCCGTCGGGCAGGTGGGCATCGAACAGCCAGAGTTGGTAGTCCTCGGCATTGCCGAGCGCCATCGCCGCGGCAAGGCTGTCGACGCCGTCGACTTCGGCCGGCACGGCCTCGACCGCGGCGGTCAGGAAGGCGCGGCTGGTCGGGTCGTCCTCGACCAGCAAGATGCGTGGGACTTGGGATGTCTTCATTGCCGGTTCGCTTCCGCCCGCTATCCTGCTTCCATGCTGCGGACCATGTTACGCCTCCTGATCGGTTTGTCGCTGCCCGCTTGCTGGGCGGTGTCGGCCGATGTTGGGGCGGCGACACTGAACGCCAGGATCGCGCGGGTCGGCACCGCCGTGGCCACGCTCGAAGACGTGCGGGTGCGCTTGTCCTGGCCGGCGCAAGCCCGACAGGGCGAGCTGCAATTGCAGGCCGGGCGGGTCGTGGCGCCGGACCTGGGCTACCGCTTCCGCGATGTGGTCTGGCGATGTCCGCTGCAGCGCGACGGCCATGGCGGTTGGCGCTGCGACGGCGAGCTGCGCGGCGGCACGGGCAAACCCCTGCGGTTGGCGCTGGACCTCGGTGTCGCCACGACCGATGCGCGCTTGAGGCAGGGCGCGAGCTTGCTGTCGCTGCACCGCGACGCGGCGGCGCCCGACCTGACCCGGATCGATCTCGCCCGCGTGCCGCTGATCTGGGCCCAGGCCCTGGTGGCCCAGGCCTGGCCGGATGGGCGGATCAAGGGCGGCCGCCTCGACGGTCGTCTCGACATCGACGCGCCGGCGCGGCAACCGCTGCGCATCGCCGGTCCTCTGCAATTGAGCGGTGGGGCGCTGGATACGCCGGACGGCTCGATCGCCGCCGAGAATCTCGGCGCGCGACTGCGGATCGACAGTGAACTCGACAGCCGCGACCGCGTCCTCGTCGACGGTCATCTGGAAGGCGGCGAGCTGCTGTTCGGCAATGCCTATGTTTCTTTGCAGCGCCGGCCGGTCGCGCTGCACATCGAAGCGACGCAACAAGCCGGGGAGGGCTGGCGCCTGCCGCGTTTGTCGTGGCGCGACGACGGCATCCTCGCGCTCGACGGCAGCGCCGCGCTGACACCGGACGCGGGGCTGGCCGAACTCGATCTGAACCTGCGCAGCGCCGACCTCGCGCCGCTGCGCGACGGTTATCTGTCCGGTTTCCTCGGTCTTGCCGGCCTGGCCAAACTCGAACTGAGCGGTGCGGCGCAGGTGCGCTTGCGCATGAGCGGCGAGGAGTTGCGGATGGCCGAAGCGACCCTGATCGACGCGTCGATGAACGATGCCCAGGGGCGATTCCGTTTCGACGGCCTCGACGGCACGGTCAGTTACTCCGCCGACGCCGCGGTCGACAGCGAATTGGGTTGGCGCAGCGGCGAGCTGTACGGGCTGGATTTCGGCGCGGTGCGGTTGCCGTTTTCCAGCGGCGACGGCGAGTTGCGCCTGAACCGAGCGGTGTCGTTGCCGATGCTCGGCGGCCGCGCCGGTTTCGACGGCCTGCGCCTGCGCCCGCCGTCCGGCGGCAAGGGCCTGGACGTGCGTTTCGGCCTCACCCTGGACCGGCTCGATGTCGCCCAACTGTCCAAGGCCCTGGATTGGCCCGCGTTCACCGGCGAGCTGAGCGGTCGCCTGCCCGAAGCGCACTATGCCGACGACCGGCTCGAACTCGCCGGCGGCCTGACCATGCAATTGTTCGGCGGCACCGTCGCGGTGTCCTCCTTGGCGATGGAACGCCCGTTCGGCGTCGCGCCGACCTTGAGTTCCGACCTTGCCCTGGAGAACCTCGACCTGGAATCGCTGACGGGCGTATTCGGTTTCGGCAGCATCACCGGCCGGCTCCACGGGCGCATCGACCACCTGCGTCTGGTCGACTGGCAGCCGGTGGCGTTCGACGCCGAGTTGCATACGCGCAAGGCCCGCGGTGTGCGCCAGCGCATCAGCCAGCGCGCGGTCCAGGACCTGTCCAGCGTCGGCGATTCGTCATTCGTCGGCAGCCTGCAGGACCGCCTGATCGGGTTCTTCGACGACTTCGGCTATGCCCGGATCGGCATTTCCTGCCGCCTCGCCGACGAGGTCTGCAACATGGGCGGCCTGGGGCCGGCCAAGAATCAGGGCTTCACCATCGTCCAGGGGGCGGGCGTGCCGCACCTGGACGTGGTCGGCTACAACCGCCGGGTCGACTGGCCGACCCTGCTCGAACGCCTGGAGGCGGTGAGCAAGGGCGAGGTCAAACCCGTCGTTCAGTGAAGCCATGCCAGCCTTGTCCTATCACGGCGTCGTGCTTCAATAGGCGCCAATCGTTCAGCCCGCGCCGGATGCGCGGGACGCCGCGCAGGACGCGCATAACCGAAAGGACCCGCTCATGCGCCGTTGGATGGGAATACCGGTCGCCGCCGTGATGTTGACGGCTTGCGTCACGATCAACGTTTACTTCCCGGCCGCCGAGGCCAAGGAAGCCGCCAAGGAATTCGTCGAGAAGGTGATCGGCGAGATGCCGGCCGAACCCAAGGCCGAGCCCGGCAAGCCCGGCGGCAGCGCTTCGCTCGAGCGTCCGGCCTTGCAACTGGACCGGCTGGCCGGCCGGGTCGATTGGTGGTCGCTGGTCGGCATCGGCAGCGCCCAGGCGCAGTCGCCGGATATCTCGATCAAGACCCCGGCGATCCAGGCGATCCAGTCGCGCATGGCCTCGCGTTTCGACGGCCAGTTGCGCGCGCATTTCGACTCCGGCGCGCTGGGCTTCACCAACAGCGGCACCGTCAGCGTGCGCGACGCCTCCAAGATCCCGCTCGCCGAGCGCGTCGCCGTCAATCAGGCGGTGGCCGACCAGGGCCGCGATTCGGCCGCGGTGTATCGCGAAATCGCCGTCGCCAACGGCCACCCGGAATGGGAAGCGCAGATCCGCCAGGTGTTCGCCCGTCAGTGGATCGACAGCGCCAAAGGCGGCTGGTGGTACCAGGACGCCGGCGGCGGCTGGAAGCAGAAGTAGCTTTAAAGGCCGGGATTCGGGAATAGGGATTCGGGATTCGGTTTAGAGCAAAAGGCCCGCCGTCAGGCGGGCTTTTTGCTTTCTCGGGGAAGGGGTCTTGCTCTCGACGAATCCCGAATCCCGGCTCCCCAATCCCGAATCTGCGACAATAGCCGGCCTTGATTCCTGCCAGCAGCTGTGGCCCGCATCGATCAAACCCCCTTCGAAGTCGCGATCACCGACTTCACTCATGACGGCCGCGGCGTCGCCCGGCGTCCCGACGGCAAAGCCGTGTTCGTCGCCGGCGCCTTGCCGGGCGAACGCGTCATGGCCAAGCAGACCGCGCGTTCGCGCAGCTTCGACGAGGCGGTGACGCTGGAAGTGCTGGAAGCCGCGCCCGACCGGGTCGCGCCGCGTTGCGCTCATTTCGGCGTCTGCGGCGGTTGCGCCTTGCAGCACCTGGCCGAAGACAAGCAGATCCTCGCCAAGCAGCGTGTGCTGATGGACAACCTGGAACGCATCGGCCACGTCGTGCCCGAGCGCGTGCTGCCGGCGCTGACCGATGCGGCCTGGGGTTATCGCCGCAAGGGCCGGTTCTCGGTGCGTCGGGTCGAGAAGAAGGACAAGACGCTGGTCGGCTTCCGCGAGAACGACCCGCGCTTCGTCGCCGACATCGCCCGCTGCGAGACCGTGATTCCGCTGATCGGCGACAGGATCTCGGCCTTGGCGAATCTCATCGACGGCCTGCAGGCGCGTCGCGAGATTCCGCAGGTCGAGTTCATCGCCGGCGATCCCACGCCCGACTACACCGGTGTGGCGCTGACCTTCCGCCATCTTGCGCCGCTGTCCGAACCCGATCGCGAGGCCATCGTCGCCTTCGCCCAGGCCCACGGTTTCGCCGTGTTCCTGCAGCCCGGCGGCATCGACAGCGTGCACGCGCTGTGGCCGGCCGAGCCGAAGCTCGCGTTCTCGCTGCCGCAGTGGAACCTCGAACTCAAGTTCCGTCCGCTCGATTTCATCCAGGTCAATGCCGGCCTCAACGGCCACATGATCCAGCACGCGATCGACCTGCTCGAACCGCAGCCGCAGGATCGCGTGCTCGATCTGTTCGCGGGCCTGGGCAATTTCACCCTGCCTTTGGCGCGCACGGTGCGCGAAGTGGTCGGCGTCGAAGGCGAAGCCGGTCTGGTGCGTCGCGCTCGCGAGAATGCCGAACACAACGGCCTGGCCAATGCGCAATTCCATGCCGCCGATCTGAGCAAAGACCTCAGCGGCGAATCTTGGATGCGCGAAGGCTTCGACCGTCTGTTGCTCGATCCGCCGCGTTCGGGCGCCGATTTCGTCCTGACCCAGCTGCCGCTGAAGCAGTTCAAGCGCATCGTCTACGTGAGCTGCCACCCGGCTTCGCTCGCCCGCGACGCCGGCTATCTGGTGCGCGAGAAGGGTTGGAAACTGCGTGCCGCGGGCGTGATGGACATGTTCCCGCACACTGCCCACGTCGAATCGATCGCGATGTTCGAGCCGCGCTGAGCGCGAAGCCCGGCTTGCCCGGCATCTGCGAGACTGCGCCGCTGTCCTAAGGGTAGGAGCGGCGCAAGCTGCGGCCGCCATCTCTCAAGAATCTGCGCACTGCGATTGAGGCCGGTGCCGCGCGCACTCGCCGGATCACTCCGGCAGCAGCGACCAATCGGCACTCTGCAGGCGGAAGCGCAGCGGCTTGGAGCCTTTGCCCTGGCTCGGCGTATCCAGCTCGGCATGGCACTCCACCGCATCGTTATCGCGCTCGAGCTTGCACGACTCCAACGCGGTGACGGTAAGAGTGGCGGCGAATTCCTTGAATTGCGCCGCGGTCTTCGGGTCCTGTTCCTGGCCGCCGAGATGGGCCAGGTGCTCGCGCACCAGTTCCTGCGCCCGCGCCAGCGTCGGTTGTGGCGCATCGATGTCCTTCTCTTCGACCACGCGCCACTGCGCGCCGTCGCGGCGGAAACGAAGGGCCGTGTAGTTGTCGCCGATGCTGCCTTCCATCCTGAGGATGCAGGTGGTCTGGGCCGCGTCCAAGGGCTGGCAGCCTTGCACCGCGGCGATCTTCATCGATTCCAGCATGGTCGCGACCAGCAGCGAAGGCGATGGCTTGCTCGCTTGCTTACTGATTTCGGCATCGATGGCGAGGCGGAAGGCGGCTTTGGCTTCATCCAGGCTGAGCGCGGCGTCGGCGGCGAACGCAGCGCCGGGAGCGGACAGCAGGGCGAGACACAACAGGCGGGACGTGAGCGCGATGATAGGCATCCGTGCGGAACTCGGGAGTGGCGGGCGGCGCCCGCGGACCGCGCAGTGTACGCAAGCGCGCGACCGCATCCAGCGGCTGCGTCATAATGGCGCATGGCTATAGAAATCGAACGCAAATTCCTGGTGGTCGGCGACGCTTGGCGCACGGCTGCGCACAAAGTCGTGCCGATGGCGCAGGGCTATCTCAACGATCTGGCGGCGATGGATGCGCCGGTCGCGGGCGCCGCAGCGATGAAGGCCTCGGTGCGCGTGCGCATCGCCGGCGACGAGGCGTTCTTGAACCTCAAGTCGCGCGAGCTCGGCCACACGCGGCAGGAGTTCGACTATCCGATCCCGGTCGAGGACGCACGCTGCCTGCTTGCGCTCTGCGTCGGCGGCATGATCGACAAGCGCCGTCACTACGTCGAACACCAGGGGCACCTGTGGGAAGTCGACGAGTTCCTCGGCGACAACGCCGGCCTGGTCGTGGCCGAGATCGAGCTGGAGCACGCCGAGGCCGACTTCGCCCGGCCCGACTGGGCCGGCGCCGAGGTCACCGATTCGGCGCGCTACTACAACCTGGCCCTGGCGACCCGGCCGTACGTGCGCTGGAGCCCGGCCGAGCGCGACGGCAGCGCCGCCTGAGCCCCGCGCCTGGCGCCGCCTGAAGGCCGGGGACGGGCGGGGTACGCCTGTCGCGCCATCTGCGAGACAATGGCCGCGGCGCAGCCAGCGCCGCCTTCTATCCTGGAGTTCCGCATGCTCGTGATCGGCGTCGCCGGTACCGAACTCACCGCGCAGGAGCGCGACTGGTTGCAGCACGATGCCTGCGCCGGCGTCATCCTGTTCAGCCGCAACTTCGCCTCCCGGGCCCAGGTCGCCGAGCTATCGGCGGCGATCCGCGAGGCCGCGCCGCGTCCGCAGCTGATCTGCGTCGACCAGGAAGGCGGGCGCGTGCAGCGCTTCCGCGAGGGCTATAGCGCGCTGCCGCCGCTCGACGTGTTCGGCCGGCTCTATGTCAGCGACCGCGAGGCGGCGCTCAAGTTGGCCGAGGAGCATGCCCAGCTGATGGCCAGCGAGGTGCAGGCTAGCGGCGTCGACCTGAGCTTCGCTCCGGTGGTCGACCTGGGCCGCGGCAATCTGGCGATCGGCAATCGCGCCTTCGACGCCGACCCGCAGGTCGTGTCCGAATTCACCGCCGCCTACGTCCGCGGCATGCACGCGCGCGGCATGGCCGCGACGCTCAAGCATTTCCCCGGCCACGGCTCGGTGCTGGCCGATACCCATTTCGACGAGGCGATCGATCCGCGCACCCTCGAGGAACTGCGTGCGACCGACCTGATTCCGTTCGTCGCCGGCATCGAGGCCAAGGCCGATGCGGTGATGATGGCGCATGTGTCGTATCCGGCGGTCGCGCCGGAACCGGCCGGCTATTCGCGGCGCTGGATCGAGGAGATCCTGCGCGGCGAGATGCAGTTCCGCGGCGTCGTCTTCAGCGACGACATCGGCATGGCCGCCGCGTTCTCGGTCGGCGGCATCAAGGCGCGCATCGATGCGCACTTGGACGCCGGTTGCGACGTGGTCCTGGTCTGCCACCCGCAACTGGTCGAAGAATCGCTGGCGGCGGTCGCAGGCCGTCGCCTCAACACCGCGGCGCTGACCGGCCTGATCGGTCGCGGCGCCATGGGCTGGGACGGCCTGATCGCCGATGCCCGCTACGGCGAAACCCGCCACCGTCTGGAAGGATTGGCTTGATGACCTCGCACGACCTGGCCGCGGCGCTCGCCGATGCCGAGCTGATTTTCGATCGCGGCACCCTGGAGCGCGAAATTGCCCGCATGGCCGGCAAGATCCGCAACGACTATGCCGGCAGCGTGCCGGTGTACCTGACGATCATGCACGGCGGCCTGCCGTTCGCCGCGCAGTTGGCGATGGAGATCGGCGCACGCGGGCTCGATCTGGAATTCGATTACCTGCATGCGACGCGCTATCGCGGCGCGACCTCCGGCGGCGAACTGGTCTGGAAGCATCGTCCGGCGACGCCGTTGCGCGGCCGTCGCGTGCTGCTCGCCGACGACATCGTCGACGAAGGCCACACCCTGCATGCGATCCGCGAGTGGTGCCTGCAACAGGGGGCGGTGGAAGTGCGCATCGCCGCGCTCGCGGTCAAGGCGCACGACCGTTGCGTCGAGGGCCTGCGCGCGGATTACGTAGGGGTGGAAGTGCCGGACCGCTACGTGTTCGGCTACGGCATGGATTTCCACGAGCAGGGCCGCAACCTGCCCGCGATCTACGCACTGAAGGATTGAGATGAGCGATCTGGCAATCGACCTGGCGGTCATCGGCGGCACCGGCCTGTACCGCATCGCCGAGCTGCAGGATGTCGAGTCGCACCAGCCGGTGACGCGCTACGGCGCGCCGTCGGGTCCGATCCGGGTAGGCCTGCTCGGCGGCCGCCGTGTGGCCTTTCTGGCGCGCCATGGCGAAGGCCATTCGCTGCCGCCGCACCAGGTCAATTACCGCGCCAATCTCGCCGCGTTGCAGGCCCTCGGCGCGCAGCGCGTGCTTGCGCTCAATACGGTCGGCGGCATTACCGAACGGTTCGGGCCGCGCGTGCTGGCTTGCCCGGATCAGCTGATCGACTACACCTGGGGCCGCATTTCGACGATCTGCGAAGAACCGGGCACCGAAGTGCTGCACGTCGATTTCGGCGAGCCCTACACCCGCAGCTTGCGCCAGGCCGTCATCGCCGCCGCGCAGAGCGCCGGCGTGGCCTTGGTCGACGGCGGTTGTTACGGCGCCACCCAGGGCCCGCGCCTGGAGACTCGCGCCGAAATCGTGCGCATGCGCCGCGACGGCTGCGACCTGGTCGGCATGACCGGCATGCCCGAAGCCGGCCTCGCGCGCGAACTCGGCCTCGACTACGCCTGCCTGGCCATCGTCGCCAACTGGGCCGCCGGCGCGGGGCCCGATCCGGACGAAGTGATCACCCTGCAGGATGTGCTCGACAACGTCGCGGCGGCCTCCGCCGGGTTGCCGGCGCTGCTGAGCGCCGTGCTCGATAGGTGATAGGAGTCGCATAAACCGAATCCCGCCGATAGGGCGTGGCCGGTTTTCCCTGCGGACTACGTGATGGATGTGGTCACGCTGAGCCGTTGTCATCCACCGGCACAGTTTGCATACTCGCAATGCGTCTCGTGGCACACATGGCGACGACGCACGTCAACGCATCCAGCATGAGGTCAATAAGGATATGCAGTACGGCACCGTGAAGTGGTTCAACGACGCCAAGGGCTTCGGTTTCATTTCTCCCGAAGATGGCAGCGCGGATGTATTCGTGCACTTCTCCGCGATCAACGCAAAAGGCTTTCGCAGTCTGCAGGAAGGTCAGCGCGTCAGCTACCAGCTGACCCAGGGTCCGAAGGGCGCGCAAGCGTCCGAAGTGGCTCCGGTGGTTTGATTGCGTTGCCCCTCGAGGGCAATGGCTGGCCCGATCGAATCGGACAGTTTCCAAGGCCTCGCTCCGGCGGGGCCTTTTTTCTTTGTGCGGCCGTCGCGTTCGGTTGTGGCTGTAACAGTTGCTGTTGCTGTTGCTGTTGCTGTTGCCGTTGCCGAGATTTTGATCTGCTTTGCCGCTTTGCCGGTCAAGCGGAGACCCGGAGGGCGGCGCACAGGACGTGCGCCGTTTTCCGATAAGACAAGGATGTCTTATCGGAAAATCCCGGCGACAGCATTGCACTCGTGGCTTGTGCCCTTGCAAGGAGAGCCCTTTTCTTTGGTTACTTTTCTTTTGGGCTTAGCAAAAGAAAGTAACCCGGCCGCGTGAGCGGACGGAAGCTTTGCTCTTGATTGAAGTAAACGCCGGGGCCCGGCAGGACGTGGTCGCGACTTGCGTCGCTCCTACCCCGGCGACGACACGCCGCTTCGATGGATGGCCTCGGCCCTGCTGCCTTTACGCGTCCCGCGGTCGCGACTCACGTCGCTCCTACAGGGATGGATTCGAGGTAGCACGCCGGTGCGCTAGCTCCAGGGTAGGAGCGACGCAAGTCGCGACCGCGATCTCTCAATCTCGCGCTGAGACGAGCCGCAGCCCGTCAGGGGTAGGAGCGGCGCGAGCCGCGACCGCGCTGCGATGGTCTCGCGGCGCTTTTCTCAAGCAAGATCAAACGCCAAAAGCTTCCGCCACTAAAGCGGCGGGTTACTTTCTTTTGTCTAAAGCAACAAAAGAAAGGTAACCAAAGAAAAATGCTTTGTTTTGAATCACCGGCCCGCACGAGCGGTGCATCCGCGGGGATTTTTCATACGGGACATCCCTGTCCCGATGAAAAACGGCCCGCATCCATGCAGGCCGCCCTTCGGGTCTTCGATGGCCTTCGCGAATGCGAAGCGGCGCACAGCAACAGCAACGGCAGGCGTTACGGCACAAGGTAAGGGACCGCGCCAGCTTGGAAGCCCGCGGTCGCGGCTTGTGACCGAAGGAAATCCAGTAGGGCGCCGCTCCTACCCTGAAAGCGCGAAGCGCCAAGTGCGTCGGAGCGCTGGCGTACTGCAGCTCCAGAGCGAGCGAGGGCCTCCGGTTGCGGCCACCGTGCCGCAGATCGGCCCGCCCCCATTTCCTGGACCCGGCGAGCCACGCAGGCCAGACCCCACTAGAATCCAGACAAACCCAAGGGAGAGTCGCCGCCATGGACACGCTGCCCCCGTTCGCGACCCATCGGGTCGAGAATCAACCGCCGCCGTTCGCTCCGCGCGATCTGTGGCGCGACGACGTCGCCCTGCGCGAAGCGGTAAGCCGCGAAGGCGGCGACAGCCATGCCGAGGCGCTGGCACGCTACGGCGCGCTCGCCGGCGACGAGATCTACCGCCTCAGTTTCGATGCGCACCGCGACAAGCCGCGTCTGCGCAGCCACGATGCCCTGGGCCATCGCATCGATCTGGTCGAGTTCCATCCGAATTACCACGCGATCATGCGCGCCGCGATCGAACACGGGGTGGCGGGCCTGTCCTGGCACGATCCGCGTCCGGGCTCGCATGTCGCGCGCGCGGCACTGAGTTATCTGCATCACCAGGTCGAACCGGGCACCAGTTGTCCGCTGACCATGACCCACGCCGCCGCGCCGGTGCTGCGTCACGCGCCGGCGCTGGCCGAGTGGGCGCGCAAGGCCGCCGCGCCTAGCTACGACGGGCGCGATGTCGGTTTCGGCGACAAGGCCGGCCTGACCCTCGGCATGGGCATGACCGAGAAACAGGGGGGCTCGGACGTGCGCGCCAACCAGACTGTCGCTACGTCCGTGTCGGGGGACGAGTACGAACTGGTCGGCCACAAATGGTTTTTCTCGGCGCCGATGTCCGACGGCTTCCTCGTGCTGGCGCAGGCGCCGGGTGGGCTGAGTTGCTTCCTGATGCCGCGCTGGCATCCGCACGGCGGCAAGAACGCGCTGCGGCTGATGCGGCTCAAGGACAAGCTCGGCGACTGGTCGAACGCATCGTCCGAAGTCGAATTCCAGGGCGCCTGGGCGCAACGCATCGGCGATGAAGGCCGCGGCGTGGCGACGATCATCGAGATGGTGATGCTGACCCGCCTGGACTGCATGCTCGGCTCGGCCGGCGAAATGCGCATGGCCCTGGCGCAGGCTATGCATCACGCCCGCCATCGGCGCAGCTTCGGCAAGCCGCTGCTCGATCACGCGTTGATGCGCAACGTCCTGGCCGATCTCGCGCTCGAGGCCGAGGCCGCGATCCAGTTCGCGATCCGGGTCGCCGGCGCGGTCGACCGTGCTGGCGGCGATGCCCGCGAGCAGGCGTTCGCGCGCATCGCCACCGCGATCGGTAAGTACTGGATCTGCAAGCGCGCGCCGGCCTTCGTCAACGAAGCACAGGAGTGCCTGGGCGGCGCGGGCTATGTCGAGGAATCGGTCTTGCCGCGTCTGTACCGGCAGGCACCGTTGAATTCGATCTGGGAGGGCAGCGGCAACATCCAATGCCTCGACGTGCTGCGTGCGCTCGCACGCGAGCCGCAGACCGCTGCGGCCTTGCTGGCCGAGCTCGAATCGGCCGTCGGCCGCGACGTCGCATTCGACGCCCAGCTCGACCCATTGCGCGCGGTTCTGAGCGGGCAAACGCCAGTGGCGGAGGCGCAGGCGCGGGTTTGGACCGAGCGCCTCGCTCTTGCGCTGCAGGCGGCCACCTTGTTGCGCGCCGGCAGTCCGCTGGCGCCGGCATTCTGCGCGAGCCGGCTTGGCGGGCAGCATGGCCTGGCTTTCGGCACCTTGCCTGAAGGATTGGACTTCGACCTCGTCCTGCAGCGAGTGCTGCCGGCATGAGGGCGATGCGCATCGGTCTGTTCGCCGCCGCCGTGCTTTGCGCGCCGGCCTGGGCGCGCACGCCGCCGGCGATGGCCCCGGCTTCGCAACGCGCCGACAGCATCGTCGTCGACAAGTCGGAGCGGCGCATGCGCTTGCTGCGCGACGGCAAGCTCATCCGCACCTATTCGATTCTGCTCGGCGATGCGCCGAGCGGGCACAAGCGCCAGCAGGGCGACGAGCGCACGCCCGAAGGCGCTTACCGCATCAGTGGGCGCAATCCGAACAGCCGCTTTCATCTGTCCCTGCGCGTGTCGTATCCGAACGAGGCCGATCGCAAGCAGGCGCGTGCGCGCGGCGTCGATCCGGGCGGCGACATCATGATTCATGGCGGCACGCCGCCCGGATACCGGCGCGATTGGACCGACGGTTGCATCGCACTGAGCAACGAGCAGATCGAGGAGGTCTGGAGCCTGGTGCCGAACGGCACGCCGATACGGATCGATCCCTAGCCTGCGCGACGACATCCCTGAATGCGCCGTCCGTCGCAGCGAACCGGCGATGACGGCGGTTTTCCCCGGATGGGTGTATGGTCGCCCGGTCGGCCATTCCAGGCCGCAGCGGGAGGTGCAACCATGCGTGGTTCACGTAAATCCCAGGCGCTGGCGCTGCTGGCGCTGGCCGCGGTACCGCCGCCGGCCCACGGTTCGGATTTTTCGTTTGCGCTGTTCTGGCTCGGACGCGGGGCGACACTGGTCGTCTTGTGCCTGTTTACGCTTTGGTTGATCGGCGAGGCCAGACGCGCCGGTTGACGCATCGGTAAGCGTCGATCGTCGAGCGCTCGATGAATGCGAGCGCGTCGCTCGCGATGCGCATCGAGGTTCGCGCATCGCCGGACATAATCGCAGCAGCGCTCTCGCGATACCCCTGTTGCACTGCAGCGTCGCAAGGATGTGCGGCAACATTCGTATGCGCATCGTCCGGCGTGATCAGGCGTGGATTCGTTCAGCCTCAACATCGCATGCGCGTTCTTGTGACGCGCCTCGGAATACCGATGTGACGGGGCCTCGCCGGCGGCTTGTGCGCGCGCCCGGCATCTCCTTATCTGTCTGCTCCCGTCGTCCCGATACGCATCGAACGCCACGCGAGTGTTGTCCCGATGGTGGGTCCGCCGTCCATGCGATGGCGACACGAGGTCCTCACGACTGACCTCATCCGAGCCATGTCAGATTCCATCCCTAAGGAGTTCTTCAACATGTCCGTATCGAAATCCGGCAAGCGCGCCGGCCTGGCGCGTGTGTCTTTGTTCTCGATGATGACGGCGGTGGCCGCATTGTCCTGCGGCGCGGCGCTGGCGGCCGACGAAGTGAGTCCCGAGCTGAAATTCGCGATGCAGCGCGACCTCGGCGTGTTCCCGTCGCAGCTCGGTCAGTACCTGGCCACCGAACGCCTAGCGCAGACCCAGGCGGCCGCGGTCGAACGCGAGCTCGGCGGCAACTTCGCCGGCAGTTGGATCGAGCGCAACGAGGACGGCAGCTTCAAGTACGTCGCCGCGACTTCGGGCGCACGCAAAGCCTCGCGCATTCCCGGCGTCGAAGTGCGCACCGTGCGCCATAGCCTGAAGCAGTTGCAGAACTCGATGGATCTGCTCGACGCCGGTTCGCAGGCGCGAGTGAAGGGCATCAGCAAGCCGCTGAGCGGCGTCCAGAGCTGGTACGTCGACCAGACCAGCAACAGCGTGGTGGTCAAGGTCGACCAGGGCGCGACCGAGCGCGGCGTCGATTTCGTCGCCCTCAGCGGCGCCGACAGCGGCATGGTGCGCATCGAGGAAATGCCGGGCACGTTGCAGACCACCGCGACCATCCTCGGCGGCATCGAGTATTCGATCAACAACGCCTCGCTGTGTTCGGTCGGTTTCTCGGTCACGCGCGGCACCACCAAGGGCTATGTGACCGCCGGCCATTGCGGCACGGTCGGCGCCATCGCCCGCGTCGGCGGCGTGCAGGTCGGCTCCTTCGCCGCTCGCGTGTTCCCGGGCAACGACCGCGCCTGGGTCAGCGTCGGCAGCACCCACAGCTTGCAGGGGGCGGTCAGCAACTACAGCGGCGGCACCGTTGCGGTGCGCGGCAGCACCGAAGCGGCGATCGGCGCGGCGGTGTGCCGTTCCGGCCGTACTACCGGTTATCGCTGCGGCACCATCACCGCCAAAAACGTCACCGCCAACTACGCCGAAGGCGCGGTGCGCGGCCTGACCCAGGGCAACGCCTGCATGGGCCGCGGCGATTCGGGCGGCTCCTGGATCACCAGCGCCGGCCAGGCGCAGGGCGTGATGTCGGGCGGCAACGTGCAGGCCAACGGCAACAACTGCGGCATTCCGGCCTCGCAGCGCAGCAGCCTGTTCGAGCGGCTCGGCCCGATCCTCAGCCAGTACGGCCTGACCCTGGTGCGCAGCTGACCGGGGACGAGTAGCTAGGAACGGGGAGTTAGAAACGAGGAGTGAGGAGAGCACGGGCGTCGGCGGTATCTGCCTTCGCTCGCTCCTCACTTCTCACTTTTCTGCACTCGCTCCTCGCTCAATCCAGGAACTGCAGTTTCGCCAGCTCGGCGTACAGGCCGCCTTCGGCGAGCAACTGCGCGTGGGTGCCTTCGGCGACGATGCGGCCGCGGTCCATGACCACGATGCGGTCGGCCTTGAGCACGGTCGCCAGGCGATGGGCGATGACCAGGGTGGTGCGGCCTTCCATCAGCGTTTCCAAGGCCTGCTGCACGGCGCGTTCGCTCTGCGCATCGAGCGCGCTGGTGGCTTCGTCGAGCAGCAGGATCGGCGCGTCCTTGAGCAGGGCGCGGGCGATGGCGATGCGTTGCTGTTGGCCGCCGGACAGGCGCGCGCCGCGTTCGCCGAGTTCGGTCGCCAGCTTGTCGGGCAGGGCCTCGATGAAATCGGCGGCATGCGCGGCGCGCACGGCCTGGGCGACGTCCTCGTCGCTGGCTTCGAGGCGGCCGTAGCGGATGTTGTCGCGCGCGGTGGTGGCGAAGATGGTCGGCTGCTGCGGCACCAAGGCGATGGCCTCGCGCAACGCGGCCGGGTCGAGCTCGCGCACGTCGACGCCGTCGACTTTGACCGCACCCTGCTGCGGGTCGTGGAAGCGCAACAGGATCGAGAACACGGTGCTCTTGCCGGCGCCGGAGGGGCCGACCAGGGCCACGGTCTCGCCCGGACGCACGCGCAGGCTGAAATCCTCCAGCGCGGGCAGGTCGGGGCGCAGCGGGTAGTGGAAGCCGACATGCTCGAAGACCAGTTCGCCGTGCAGCGGCTTCGGCAGCACTTTCGGATGCGCCGGCGCGCGCACCGCGCTGGATTCGTTGAGCAGTTCGCTGATCCGGCCCATGCCGCCGGCGGCGCGCTGCAGGTCGTTCCAGACCTCGGCGAGGGCGCCGATCGAACCGCCGCCGATCAGGGCATAGAGCACGAACTGGCCGAGCGTGCCGGCGCTCATGCGCCCGGCGACGACGTCGTGCGCGCCCGACCACAGCACCAGGGTGATCGCGCCGAACACCAGGGTGATGGCGATCGCGGTGACCCAGGCCTGGGCGCTGATGCGCTGGCGTGCGGTTTTTACCGCGATCTGCAGCGACTGGCTGAAACGGCCTTGCTCGTACGGCTCGCGCGCATGCGCCTGGACCGTGCGCACGGCGCCGAGGGTTTCGCTGGCCAGGGTGTTGGCGTCGGCGACGCGGTCCTGGCTGGCGCGCGAGATTTTCTGCAGCTTGCGTCCGCCGATGACGATGGGCAGCACCGCCAGCGGAATGCCGATCAGGGCGAACACGGCCAGGCGCGGGCTGGTCCAGAACAGCATGCCGAGGCTGCCGATCACGGTGACCGTGCTGCGCAAGGCGACCGACATGCTCGAACCGACCACGCTGCGCAGCAGTTCGGCGTCGGCGGTGAGGCGCGAGACCAGCTCGCCGCTGCGGTTGCGGTCGTGGAAACCGGCATCGAGCGCGATCAGGTGGCTGTAGAGCTTCTCGCGCAAGTCGGCGACTACGCGCTCGCCCAGCACCGAGACGAAATAGAAGCGGATCGCGGTGGCGAAGGCCAGAGCGATGGCGACCAGGAACAGCAACAGGAAGGCGCGGTCGATCGCGCTGCTGCCGCCACCCGCGGAGCTCTGGGCGAAGCCCTGGTCGATCATGGTCTTGAATGCGACCGGCAGGCTCAGGGTGGCGGCGCTGGACGCGCCCAGGGCGAACAGCCAAGCCACGAACAGGCGGCTGTGCTTGCGCACGAACGGCCACAAGGTCCGCAGACTGCCGATCGGGGCCTTGCGGTCGTCGCGGCGTGAGTCGACCGGACGGCCGGCGCTGGAATCTGTCATCGGGAGGCGTTCATGGGGAGGGGGCGCGGCCGGGTTCTTCGAGGCGCACGCGATTACGTGTGGCGTCGCGAAGCTGCGCTTTCAAGGCGTCGACCTGCGATTCGGGCAGGCGGATGAGCATGCGCACGCCTTCGGCGCTGTAGCGTTCCTGGTCTTTTTCGGCGCCGTGGGCGCTCAAGGCGGCATGCACGGCGCCGGTGTCCTCGAACGGAAACGCCAGCTCCAGCTCGCTGTAGCGCAGCAACTCGTGGCGTTCGGCGCAGCGCAGGCACTCCGCCGCGCAACCGCCGTAGGCACGGACCAGGCCGCCGGCGCCGAGCTTGATGCCGCCGTACCAGCGGGTGACGACGACCACGACCTGGTCGTAGCCCTGGCCGTCGATCGCGGCCAGGATCGGCCGCCCGGCGGTGCCGGCCGGTTCGCCGTCGTCGTTGAAACGATATTGCGCGCCGATGCGGTAGGCCCAGCAGTTGTGGGTCGCGGCCGGGTCGCCGACCTCGGCGATGAAGGCCAGCGCCGCTTCCGGCGTGGTCACCGGAGCGGCGAGGGCCAGAAAGCGGCTGTGCTTGACCTCGATCGACAACGAGGCGCGCGCGGCCAGGGTTGCGAGGGTCATCGGCGGACGCTCGCGCCGGTGCCGGGCCGATGGCCCGGACTCATTTCAGCAGGGTGCGCAGGTCGTCCGGCACCCGCGTCTGCGGATGGGCGCGATGGAAGCGGCGCAGGCTGTCGCGGGCGAGCTCGGTGTCGCCGCGGTCGCGGTAGCCGCGGATCAGCTCCAGCCATTGCGCCGGGGTCAGGCGGGCTTCCTGGGCGGCATCCGGCATGATCCGGCTGCCGGTGACCTCGATCCGATCGAGCGTGCTGGAGTCGTTGGCCGCCGCCGGCTGGACGGCCTGCGCTTCTGCCGCCGGCGCGTTGGCCGACTGGGCGGCAACGGCAGGGGCGGGGGCAGGGGCGACCGAGCGGGCGGCGCGGCCCAGCACGGGCGCCGGCTTGCTGTGCCGATCGGCGGCGGTCTTGCCCTCGGCTTGGGCAGCCGATGTGGCGGCTGCGCCGGCCGGAGCGGCCTCGCGCAGTTCGTAGCGGCGTTCGCGGTCGAGCTGCGGTTTGGCGGCATCGCGGGCGGTGGCGGCGGGCGCGGCGGCCGGTGCCGGCGTATGGACCGGGGCCAAGGCCGGGGCGGGCGGCGCCGGCGGGGCGGCCATGACCGGCGCGGGCGGCGCCGGGAATGCGTCGACGGGTTCGGCCACGGCGCGCTCCGAGGCCTGCTTCTGCACGCGCTGGCGCTGCTCCGCGCGCCGCCCCTCGGCGGCCGCGTCGCTGCGTTTGGCGGCTTCCAGCGGAGGCGGGGGCGGGGGCGGGGGCGGTGCGATCATTTGTGGCGGAGCCTGCGGCGGCGCCGGCGGTTCGGGCACGGCGATCGCGGCCGCGGCATCGGCCGCGCCGGCGCTGCTGTCGCGGGCGTAGTCCGAGG
>NZ_JAHXYK010000015.1:0-143962 GCF_019970005.1 Lysobacter sp. ESA13C
GTGGTCGCGCGCCCGCTGCCGCGCGCCGCCTGAACCATCGGCCCGCCCGGTGCTTCGGGCGGGCCGGCACGAGCGGGCCGCGGGGCCGGGCCGAGCGGCCGCCGCCGGCCCTTCAACGCGCCAAACCAGGCAACTCCCTACATGACCTTGGGCAGGGCGGCGGCCGCGCGGCCCTGTGCTAGCGTGGCGGCCTTCCTTTGCACCGGATGAGCCATGTCCTCGATGTCGCAGACCTGTCAATCCCTGTTGTTCGCAGCAGGTATCGCCGCCGCCTCGGCCTCTGGTGCCGCACCCGCCAAGGAGGCCGCCATGAACGATTCCTACGCCTGGCTCGAAGAGGTCGAGGGCAAGCGCTCGCTCGAATGGGTCCAGGCGCGCAACGCCAAGACCGAGGCCGAACTCGCCGCGACGCCGCAGTTCAAGCAGCTCGAGTCCGACATCCGGGCGATCCTCGATTCCAACGCCAAGATCCCCGGCGTCGAGAAAATCGGCGCCTACTACTACAACTTCTGGAAGGACGCGCAGCACCAGCGCGGCCTGTGGCGCCGCACCACGCTCGAGGAGTACCGCAAGGACCAGCCCAAGTGGGAGACCGTGATCGACCTCGACGCGCTCAACCGCGAAGAGAACGAGCAGTGGGTCTGGCACGGCGCCGACTGCCTGCGTCCGGACTATCAGCGCTGCCTGGTCGCGCTGTCGCGCGGCGGCTCCGATGCCGACGTCACCCGCGAGTTCGACCTGACCACCAAGGCCTGGGTCAAGGACGGCTTCGTCCGCCCCGAGGCCAAGGGCAGCCTGAACTGGATCGACCGCGACCACGTCTACGTCGCCACCGATTTCGGCCCCGGCTCGATGACCACCTCGGGCTATGCGCGCGTGGTCAAGCTGTGGAAGCGCGGCACGCCGATGGCCTCGGCCAGCCTGGTCTACGAGGGCAAGCCGACCGACATGATGATCGGCGCCATGCACGATCACACCCCGGGCTTCGAGCGCGACTTCGTCCAGCGCACGCTCGCTTTCTATAACGACGAGCTGTACCTGCGCGGCGCCGACGGCAAGCTGAGCAAGATCGACCTGCCGAACTCGGCCAACAAGTACGTCCATCGCGAATGGCTGATCGCCGAGCTGCGCGATCCCTATGAAGCCGGCGGCAAGAAGTACGCCTCCGGCAGCCTGATCGCGATCAAGTTCGACGACTTCCAGGCCGGCAAGCGCGACTTCACCACCTTGTTCGCGCCGACCGAGACCACCTCGCTGGCGAACGCGGTGTGGACGCGCAATCACCTGATCCTCAACGTGCTCGACGACGTCAAGTACAAGCTCAGCGTGCTGACCCCGGGCGAGGGCGAGTGGAAGCGCGAGGCCCTGGCCGGCGCGCCGACGTTCGGCACGGTCATGGTCGGCGCGGTCGATTCCGACGAAAGCGACGCGGTCTGGCTGAGCGCCAGCGACTACCTGACCCCCAGCACTCTGGCGATGGGCGAAGTCGGCAAGAACGCCAAGGCACCGGACGTGCTGAAGACCATGCCGACCTTCTTCGACGCGTCCAAGAACGTGATCGAACAGCACTTCGCCAAGAGCAAGGACGGCACCCGCGTGCCGTACTTCCTGGTGCGGCCGAAGGATCTCAAACTCGACGGCAGCGCGCCGACCCTGCTGTACGGCTACGGCGGTTTCGAGATCTCGCTGACCCCGAGCTATTCCGGCGGCATCGGCAAGGGCTGGCTGGAGAAGGGCGGCGTGTATGCGGTCGCCAACATCCGCGGCGGCGGCGAGTACGGCCCGCGTTGGCACCAGGCCGCGCTCAAGGCCAACCGCCACAAGGCCTATGAGGACTTCGCCGCGGTCGGCCAGGACCTGATCGCGCGCAAGATCACCAGCACCCCGCACCTGGGCGTGCAGGGCGGCAGCAACGGCGGCCTGCTCACCGGCAACATGCTGACCCAGTACCCGGACCTGTTCGGTGCGGTGGTGGTGCAGGTGCCGTTGCTCGACATGAAGCGCTACAGCCACCTGCTGGCCGGCGCCTCGTGGATGGCCGAGTACGGCGATCCGGACACCGCCGATTGGTCGTTCATCCAGGGCTTCTCGCCGTACCACCTGTTCGATGCCAAGCGCGAGTACCCGCCGGTGATCTTCATGACCTCGACCAAGGACGACCGCGTCCATCCGGGCCATGCGCGCAAGATGGCGGCGAAGATGCTCGATGCCGGCAAGAACGTGCGCTACTACGAGAACATCGAAGGCGGACACGGCGGCGCGGCCAACAACGCCCAGCAGGCGCACATGAACGCGCTGGCCTTCACCTTCCTGTGGGAACAGCTGGCCAAGTGACGGGCCGGCCGGCCGATGCGTGAACCGACGGGCGCCCAGGCGCCCGTCGTCGTCTGCGCCCCGGCCCTGCCCGACTGGGCTGGCTGAATCCTCACCGCCCCGCGGTTGCGCATCCCGATATCGGACCCAATATGAAACCGACCTTTCTCACGCTTGCGGCGACGCTCCTGATGACCACGACCCTTTCCGCCACCGCAGCCGGCCTGCCCACGCCGCCCGACGCCGCCAAGAAGCCGCACGAGGTCAGGGCCCCGCACGGCGCCCAGCGCAGCGACGAGTACTACTGGTTGCGCGACGACAAGCGCAAGAACCCCGAGATGCTGGCCTATCTCAAGGCCGAGAACGCCTATGTCGATGCGGCCATGGCGCCGCTCAAGCCGCTCGAGGACACGCTGTACAACGAGATCGTCGGCCGCATCAAGCAGGACGACAGCTCGGTGCCGTACCGCGAGCGCGGCTACTGGTACTACACCCGCTTCGAGACCGGCCAGGACTATCCGATCCAGGCCCGCCGCAAGGGCAGCATGGACGGCGCCGAGGAGATCCTGCTCGACGTCAACGCGATGGCCAAGGACAAGCAGTACTTCAACGTCGGCGACTTCGAGGTCAGCCAGGACAACCGGATCCTGGCCTGGGCCGACGACGCCGTCGGCCGCCGCCAGTACAAGATCCGCTTCAAGAACCTGGAGACCGGCGAGATTTATCCCGACGTCATCGACGACGTTTCGCCGAACCTGGTCTGGGCCGACGACAACAAGACCCTGTTCTACGTCGAGAACGACCCCGAGACCCTGTTGACCGTGCGGGTCAAGAAGCACGTGCTCGGCACGCCGGCCTCGGCCGACGTGCTGGTCTACGAAGAAAAAGACGACAGCTTCTACATGGGCATCGGCCGCAGCCGCGACGATGCCTACATCTGCATCAGCCTGCACAGCACCGTGTCGAGCGAGGCCCGTTGCGCGCCGGCCGCCGATCCGAAGGAGTTCGTGGTGCTGGCGCCGCGCGAGCGCGACGTCGAGTACGACGCCGACCACCTCGACGGCCGCTGGGTGATCCGCACCAACGCGCCCGGCGCCGACGGCAAGCCGGCGCCGAACTTCCGCCTGGTGACCGCCGCCGACGATGCCCGCTCGCGCAAGCAATGGCAGGACTGGGTGGCGCACCGCGACGACGTCTTCATCGAAGGTTTCGAGCTGTTCGACGGCTTCACCGCGGTCGCCGAGCGTTCCAATGCGCTCGAACGCCTGCGCCTGATCGGCAAGGACGGCAAGGAGGAATTCGTCAAGGCCGACGAGCCCGCGTTCTCGATGGGCCTGGCGACCAACTCCGAGCACGACACGCCGTGGCTGCGCTACACCTACACCTCGATGACCACGCCGGCGACGACCTATGAGCTCAACACTCAAACCGGCGAGCGCAAGCTGCTCAAGCAGCAGCCGGTGATCGGCTACGACCCCGACAAGTATGTGACCGAGCGCTTCTGGGCGACCGCGCGCGACGGCGTCAAGGTGCCGGTGTCGCTGGTCTACAAGAAGGGCTTCGAGAAGAACGGCAAGGCGGCGCTGCTGCAGTACGCCTACGGCAGCTACGGTTCCTCGACCGACCCGGGCTTCAACAGCACCGTGGTGAGCCTGCTCGACCGCGGCATGGTCTATGCGATCGCCCACATCCGCGGCGGCCAGGAACTGGGCCGCAAGTGGTACGACGACGGCAAGCTGTTCAACAAGAAGAACACCTTCACCGACTTCATCGACGTCAGCGCCGAACTGGTCAAGGCCGGCTACGCCGCGCCCGACCGCGTCGCGGCCTACGGCGGCAGCGCCGGCGGCCTGTTGATGGGCGCGATCGCCAATATGGCGCCGCAGCAGTACCGGGTGATCCTGTCGCAGGTGCCGTTCGTCGACGTGGTCACCACCATGCTCGATCCGAGCATCCCGCTGACGACCAACGAGTACGACGAGTGGGGTAATCCTGAGAAGAAGGATTACTACGACTACATGCTCAGCTATTCGCCCTACGACAACCTCAAGGCCCAGGCCTATCCGGCGATGTTCGTCGGCACCGGCCTGTGGGATTCGCAGGTGCAGTACTGGGAGCCGGCCAAGTACGTCGCCCGTCTGCGCGATATCCAGCGGTCCGACAAGAGCGACGGCAAGCAGCCGTTGCTGTTCCGTACCAACATGGAGGCCGGCCACGGCGGCAAGTCGGGCCGTTTCCGCCGCTTCCGCGAACAGTCGGAGATGTACGCGTTCATGCTCGACCAACTGCAGGTTAGCGGGCCCACGCTGAAGTAAGTGCCCGCGGTCCCCGTTCGACGGCACCGGCGGCGCCCGCCCCGGTGCCGTCGTCGTTTGCGGCGGCGGAGCGGATTGAAAGCCAGGGCCGCACCCGCATTTCGACCACAGCCCCTGCGACCGCCGCATACTTCCGCCATGCCGTTTCCGCCACCGCCTGCCGACCCCGAGCCGCCGACCGCGCCCGCCGCGGATGCGGTCGAGGGCAGGGCCTCATCGTCGAAGGCCCGCAAGGGGCGGTTCCGTTGGGCCTGGAAGCTGCTCGCCTATGCCAGCCTGGCCCTGGGCGTGATCGGCATCGTCGTGCCGGGCCTGCCGACCGTGCCGTTCGTGCTGTTGTCGGCCTTCGCCGCGGGGCGCGGCTCCGAGCGACTGCATGCCTGGTTGCTCGGCCACCGCCAGTTCGGGCCGATCATCCGCGACTGGGAAAAGCACGGCGCGGTCAGCCGGCGCTCCAAATGGCTGGCGGTGTCGATGATGTCGGTCTGTGCGGCGATCATGTTCCTGACTTCGCCGAAGCTGTGGATGGCGATGACTGGCACCGCAATCATGACCGTCGTCGCGATCTGGTTGTGGCGGCGGCCCGAACCGCCGCGGGCCTGAGCGCAGCGGTGCCGGCCCCGGCCCGCCTGAACCCGCGCCGCGCCCTGCGGTCCCGGACGGGTTCGTTTCGGCGCCGGCTGCGGGCTACACTTCGCCCATGAATGCACGCATCGCAACGCCTCTCGTTTTGACCGCGCTGACCCTCGCCCTGACCGCTTGCGGCAACAAGGGCCCGCTGGTCCTGCCGACCGAGCCCGCGCCGCAGGAAGCGCCCGTGGCCAAGCCGGGCGAAGTGCCGGTGACCATTTCCACCGCCAACGATCCGCCGGTCGCGACCGACCCGAACGCCAAGACGTCGCTGCCGACTCTGCCGCCGCTGGACGGCTCGCAGCCGGCCGCCGAAGGCGCGAAGGATGCGGACACGCAAGACAAGGACGGCGACGGCAAGGACGACGCCAAGCCTGCCGAGCCGGTGCCGCAGGGCGATGGCTGAGTCCGCGACCGCCGTGGCCGGGCAGGCCGCGCCGCTGCGCTTCAGCAAGATGCACGGCGCCGGCAACGACTTCGTCGTGCTCGATCTGCGTGGCGGCGCGCCCGAGCCCGACGCTGAACTGTGCCGCGCCTTGGCCGACCGCCACTTCGGCGTCGGATGCGACCAGATCCTGACCGTCGAAGACCCGCTCAGCGAGGGCGCGGTCGCGTCCTACCGGATCTGGAACGCCGACGGTTCGGGCTCGCAGCAATGCGGCAACGGCGCGCGCTGCATCGCCGCCTGGCTGGTCCGCGACGGCGCCGCCGCCCGCGCCCGCGCCGAGGACGGCAGTTTCTCCGTCGACAGCCCGGCCGGCCGCCATGCGGTGTGGGCGCTCGGCGACGGCGGTTACCGCATCGACATGGGGCGCCCCGATTTCGAGCCCGCGCGCATCCCGATGCGCGGCTACACGGCCTACCAGGATCAATACGTGGTCGACATCCACGACACCGTGATCGGTTTCGGCGCGGTGTCGATGGGCAATCCGCATGCGGTGATCGAGGTCGACGACGTCGAGGCCGCGCCGCTCGACAGCATCGCCCCGCTGTTGCAGTCGAGCAATGCGTTTCCGGAATCGGCCAACGTCGGCTTCGCCCAGGTGATCGCTCGCGATCGCATCCGCCTGCGCGTGTACGAGCGCGGCGTCGGCGAGACCCTGGCCTGCGGCAGCGGCGCCTGCGCCGCAGTAGCGGTGTTGATCCGGCGCGGCCTGGTCGACCGCGACGTCGCCGTGCGGCTGCCCGGCGGCGAATTGCGCATCGCCTGGCCCGACGACGCGGCGACGCTGTCGATGGCGGGCCCGGCGGCTTTCGTGTTCGAAGGAGAGTGGAACCGATGACCGACAAGTTCAGCGAACAAACGAGCGACAAGTTCAGCGCCCACGAAGTCGCCAACTGGCTGCGTCGTCACCCGCGGTTCCTGCAGCAGTTTCCCGACCTGTCGATGAGCCTGGTGGTGCCGCGCGAGGAAGGCTCGGCGGCGTCGCTGGCGAGCTACCAACTGGAAGTGCTGCGCGACAAGAACCGCGAACTGTCGCGGCGCCTGCAGGAACTGTTCGGCAACGCCCAGGAGAACGAACGCCTGGCGGTGCGCACCCACCAGTTGACCTTGGCGCTGCTGCGCCAGGGCAGCGCCGCCGACACCTTGCGCGCGATGGCGGCGAGCCTGGCCGAGGATTTCAACGGCGATCTCGTGCGCCTGGTCGTGTTCAAACCGGTCGAGGGCCTCGGCGACAGCGACTGGCTGCAGATCATCGCCGAAGGCGATGCGCGTCTGCAGCCGTTCCGCGATGCCCTGAGCGACGGCGAACCGCTGTGCGGCCGCCTGCAGCCCGAGAAACACGTCGTGCTGTACGGCGAGCGCGCCGAGGAAGTGCAGTCGACCGCCTTGTTGCCGCTGCCGGGCACCGGCCTGATCGCGGTCGGCAGCCGCGACGCGAACCGCTTCTTCCCCGGCATGGGCACCTTGTTCCTGCGCATGATGGGCGAGTCGCTGGCGGTCGCGCTCAGGCGTTTCGACTGAGCCGGGCGCGCGGCGCGATCCGCGCCGACACGCCGCAGCGGTTTCGCCATGAGCGCCACTAACGCCTTCCTCGATCATTTGCGCGTCGAGCGCCGCATGTCGGCGCACACCCTCGACGCCTATCGGCGCGATCTCGATGCCTTGACGCAATGGTGCGAACACCACGGCCGCGGCGATCCGCTGCGGCTGAACGCGGAAGACCTGCGCGCGTTCATCGCCGCCGAGCATCGGCGCGGCCTGACCCCCAAGAGCCTGCAACGCCGTTTGTCGGCATGCCGTAGTTTCTACGCTTGGCAGGTCAAGCAAGGCGTGCTGATGGCCAGTCCGGCGGCGGCGATCCGCGCGCCGAAGTCGCCGCGCAAACTGCCGCAGGTGCTCGACCCGGACGAAGCCAAGGCCTTGGTCGAAGTGCCGACCGATGTGCCGCTGGGTCTGCGCGATCGTGCCGTGCTCGAGTTGTTCTATTCCTCTGGCCTGCGCTTGAGCGAGTTGTGCGCTTTGCGTTGGCGCGATCTCGATCTCGACGACGGCCTGGTGACCGTGCTCGGCAAGGGCAGCAAGCAACGCAGCGTGCCGCTGGGCTCGCACGCGCGCGCGGCCTTGCAGGAATGGCGCGCATCGACCGGCGCGGCGAACGAAGCACAAGTATTTCCGGGGCGCGGCGGCGGCCCGATCACCCCGCGCGCGATCCAGTTGCGCATCCGTCAACTGGCGCAACGCCAGGGCTTGTTCAAACGCGTGCATCCGCATCTGCTGCGGCATTCCTTCGCCAGCCACATCCTCGAATCCTCGGGCGACCTGCGCGGCGTGCAGGAGTTGCTCGGCCATGCCGACATCGCCACCACCCAGATCTATACCCACCTGGACTTCCAGCACCTGGCCAAGGTCTACGACGCCGCGCACCCGCGGGCCAAGCGCAAGCCCGATCGCGAGAAGTGAGTGGGAAGAGTGAGATGAGAGAGCGAAGAGCGAGCGGATGAAGCCGTTGCTTCGTCGGCGCATCCCGATTCGCTGGCCTTACTGGCCAGAAAGAACCAGCGAGAATTCGTAATGAGCCGACCCGGAGAGTCCCCCTTTGGAAAAGGGGGGCAGGGGGGATTTGCTCTTGGCTTTGCGCTGACCGAGCCTCGCACCACATCTCGCAGCATGTGTACAAGCGTGACCGATTCGCCATTACGCCGCGCCGGAAGGCTCCTGCCAAGGCACTAATATCGCGCTCCTCTAGAACCAACCAAGGAACGGTGTATGCAGACAGTACTGGCAATTTTTCTGGCGGTGGGCGCAGCGGCGAGCGCGCCGGCGGCGAAGCAGGCGCCCGCCCGCGAAAGTTACGGCTTGGCCGGCGGCCGGGAACAGGTCGGCTGCGTTTTGACCCATCGCAAGATCACCCGCTTTCCGCTGCCGATAACCATCGTCACTCCGCAGCCCGGTTACGACGCATCGCCGCCGTTGCGGGGTCAGGTGGTCTCGGCCTTGTCCAAACCGTGCAAGTCGCTGACGAGCGCGTCGGTAGATCCCGACGAGCCAGCGGCAAAGGCCTACGCCGTGCGTCTGGACATGGCATCGTGGCAGGAGGGTTCGTGGAGCGGCATGGTCGCTTTCGATGCCGCTGCCCCGGGCTCCCTGCGCGCCTGCAACAGCATGGAGGGCATTCACCTCACAGCCTGGAAGGGCAAGCCGCTGCGCAGCGCGCGTCTGTGGCATGGCTATTTCTGGTTCGATTACGAAGTCGAGTCCGGTGGCCCATCCGAGTGCCGGGAGCGGGATTACGCTGAGTGAATGCAACCGGGAGCGGCGCCGCCGCTCCCGGTCTGGGACTTGAACCGGCCGGCCGCAGCCCCACTTCGTGAGGGTTACCCCGGAGGCCAGCATGGACCCCAGTCAGAACCCCACTGTTTTTCACGCCACCACCATCGTCTCGGTACGCCGCGACGGTCGCGTCGCCGTGGCCGGCGACGGTCAGGTGACGCTCGGTCACACCGTCATGAAATCAAACGCGCGCAAGGTGCGCCGCCTCGGCCGCGATGGCCAGGTGCTCGCCGGTTTCGCCGGTGCCGCCGCCGATGCGTTCACCTTGTTCGAACTGTTCGAAGCCAAGCTCGAAAAGCACGGGCAACTGACCCGTGCCGCGGTCGAATTGGCCAAGGATTGGCGCACCGAGCGCCGCCTCGGCAAGCTAGAAGCGCTGCTCGCGGTGGCCGATAAAGAAACCTCGCTGATCATCAGCGGCACCGGCGACGTCATCGAGCCCGAAGACGGGATCATCGCGATCGGCTCCGGCGGCATGTACGCACTGTCGGCTGCGCGCGCTCTGATCGCGCACACCCAACTCGACGCCCGCACCATCGCCACCGAGGCGATCAACATCGCCGGCGACGTGTGCATCTACACCAATCGCAATGTGGTGGTCGAAGAGCTTTAGAAGTGAGTGGGGAGAAGTGAGGAGCGAGTAAAAACCGGCTTCCTTCATTATCTCTTCCATTCGCAGCATGTCCGCTCACTCCTCACTCCTCACTCCTCTCATCTCACTTCTTCTTTCTATGAAACCCGACAACAGTCACGCCACCATGACGCCGCGCGAAATCGTGCAGGAGCTCGACCGTCACATCATCGGTCAGCACGCAGCCAAGCGCGCGGTCGCGATCGCGTTGCGCAATCGTTGGCGCCGCATGCAGCTCAACGACGATCTGCGCAATGAGGTCATGCCCAAGAACATCCTGATGATCGGCCCCACCGGCGTCGGCAAGACCGAGATCGCGCGCCGTCTGGCGACGCTCGCGAACGCGCCGTTCGTCAAGGTCGAGGCCACCCGCTTCACCGAGGTCGGCTATGTCGGCAAGGACGTCGAGCAGATCGTTCGCGACCTCGCCGACACCGCGGTCAAGCTGTACCGCGAACAAGCCAAGGTGCGCGTGCGCACCCAGGCCGAAGACCGCGCCGAAGACCGCATCCTCGATGCGTTGCTGCCCAAGCGCGTGCCGGGCGGTTTCGGCTTCGGTTCGGAAACGCCGGCGCAGGACACCAGCTCGCCCGACAGCGATACCCGCGCCAAGTTGCGCAAGCAACTGCGTGCCGGCGAACTCGACGAGCGCGAGATCGAGATCGAAACCGCGGTCAACGTGGGTGTCGACATCATGGCGCCCCCGGGCATGGAAGAAATGGGCCAGCAGCTGCGGCAGATGTTCTCGCAGGTGTCCGGCGGCAAGACCCACAAGAAGCATCTGACGATCAAGGCCGCGCGTCCGCAGTTGATCGAAGAGGAAGCGGCCAAGCTGGTCAACGAAGACGATGTGCGCGCCGCCGCGATCGAAGCCTGCGAACAACACGGCATCGTCTTCATCGACGAGATCGATAAGGTCGCCAAGCGCAGCGAAGCCGGCATGAGCGGCGGCGACGTCAGCCGCGAAGGCGTGCAGCGCGACCTGCTGCCGCTGGTCGAGGGTTCGACGGTGAGCACCAAGTACGGCTCGGTCAAGACCGACCACATCCTGTTCATCGCCTCGGGCGCGTTCCATCTGGCCAAGCCGAGCGACCTGATTCCGGAGCTGCAGGGCCGCTTCCCGATCAGGGTGGAACTCGGCGCGCTGAGCAAGGACGATTTCGTCCGCATCCTCACCGAACCCAAGGCCTCGCTGACCACGCAGTACATCGAACTGCTCAAGACCGAAGGCGTGGAGCTGCAGTTCACCGTCGATGCGGTGGATCGCCTGGCCGAGATCGCCGCGCAGGTCAACGAACGCCAGGAAAACATCGGCGCGCGTCGTCTGCATACCGTGCTCGAACGCTTGCTCGATACCCTGAGCTTCGAGGCGCCGGATCGCGACGGCCAGGCGGTGAGCATCGACCGCGCCTACGTCGATCAGCACCTGGGCGAGTTGGTGCAGGACCCGGATCTGAGCCGTTACATTCTCTGAAGCTCTTAGCCCCTCTCCCGTTAACGGGAGAGGGGGGGGGGTGAGGGCCGACGGACGCGTCGCGATCCAGCCCCTTCGTCGCCCCGCACGCTCTGCTAACGTGTCGCCCCATGGACGACATCGCACCCGCATCAGGGACCGAGGCATCGCGCGCCGTTAACCCAGGCACCGCCCTGGTGCTCGGCGCCAACGGGTTTCTCGCCGGCTACATCATCGCCTCGCTGCGCCAGCGCGGATGGCGGGTGGTGCGTGGTGTGCGTGCGAGCGACCGCGCGCTGCGCGCCGACGAGCGCGAGGCCGACTTGGCCCGGATGACCACACCCGAAGCCTGGCGCGACACCTTGCGCGGGGTCGATGCGGTGATCAACGTTGCCGGCATCCTGCGCGAGACCGGCGTCCAAACCTTCCAGGCCATCCACGTCGATGGGCCGCTCGCGCTCGCCCAGGCCTGCGTGTCCGCCGGTGTCGCCCGCTTCGTACAGATCTCCGCCCTCGGCGAGCCCGAGGACGGCGCCTTCATTGCCTCCAAGCACCGCTTCGACGAGGCCTTGCTCGCCCTGCCGCTGTGTGCGGTAGTGCTGCGGCCGTCGATCGTCTACGCCGCGTCCGGTTCCTACGGCGGCACTTCGTTGCTGCGCGCGCTGGCGGCGTTTCCGGGCTGGCATCTGTTGCCCGGCGACGGACGCTGGGCGATCCAGCCGGTGTCGGCCGAAGACCTCGGCACCATCGCCGCGCTCGCCACCGCAGGCGAGCAGCGCGGCATCTTCGAAATCGGCGCGCCGCAGTCGATGACGCTGCGCGAGTACCAGGCGACCTGGCGGCGCTGGCTGCGCATCGACGGCGAGGCCGCGATCGCGGTGCCGGAAGCGCTGGTGTCGCTGCAGGTCGGGGTCGGCGAGCGGCTCGGCCGCGGCCCGGTCGGCGAAACCATGTGGCGCATGCTCCGGCGCGGCAACGTCACCGGCCCCGATGCGCCCGCGCGCCTGCAGGCCGAGTTCGGCCACGTGCCGCGCGATCTGCAGACGGCGCTTGCGGCGACGCCGAGCCAGGTCCAGGACCGTTGGCAGGCGCAGCTGTACTTCCTCGCGCCGACCCTGCGCATCGCCATCGTCGCCTTGTGGCTGATTTCGGCGTTGGCCGGATGGCTGACCCCGGCAGCGACGATCGAAGCGCTGGCCGCGGGTTCGCCGATGCAGGCCTGGCAGCCGGTGCTGTTGGCACGCGCGACCGCCTCTCTGGATGCGGTGCTCGCCTTGCTGTTGCTGATCGATTGGCGCCCGCGTCCGGTGCTCGGGCTGATGGGACTCAGCGTGCTCGCCTACACGCTCGCGTTCGGCGTGCTGCTGCCGGCGCAATGGCTGGACCCGCTCGGCGGGCTGGCGAAGAATCTGCTCGTGTTGCCGGCGCTCGCGGTGGCCTGGGTGCTGGCGGATAGGAGGTAAGCATGGATTATCTGTGGGTGAAGTGGATTCACATCCTGTCGTCGACCCTGTTGTTCGGCACCGGCCTGGGCATCGCGTTTTTCTTCTGGATCGCGCATCGGCGCGGCGACCCCAAGGTGATCGCCGAGACCGCGCGCACGGTGGTGATCGCCGATGCCTGCTTCACCGCGCCGGCGGTGATCGTGCAGTTCGTCAGCGGCATGTGGCTGACCTGGCGGCTCGGCATCCCGTTCTCGGTGTTCTGGCTCAAGACCGCGTTGCTGTTGTTCTTCGTGGTCGGCGCCTGCTGGTTGCCGGTGCTGTGGCTGCAGGCGCGGGCACGGCGTCTGGCGGCCGAAGCCGCGGCGCTCGGCGCGCCCCTGTCGGCGGCCTATCGGCGCACCATGCGTTGGTGGTTCTGGCTCGGCTGGCCGGCCTTCCTCAGCGTCATGGCGATCTTCTGGCTGATGGTGATGAAACCGGTTTGATCAGCGGCGCAATTCGAGCAGCACGCCCACGGTAGGGAACTGTTCGCTGCCGGCGAGCCAGCCGGGGCGGCGTTCGATCTCGACGAAACCTTCCGAGCGGTATAACTGCAGGGCCGGTTCGTTGCCGGCCAGCGCCAGCGTGGTCACCACCGGCCCGGCATCGGCCAGCGCGTGCCGCAACAGGCGGCGGCCGACGCCGCGGCCGTAGCAGTCCGGGTGCACGTACAGCCAATTCAAGGAATTGCGTTTGTAGGCGACGAAGCCCTGCACGACGGTGTCGATCGAGGCGACGTCGAGACGGCCGTCGAACAGGCCCTCGCTGTGCGCGGTGCGCGCCAGGCTGCGAAAGGCGGCGACATCGGCGCTGAGCCGCAGTTCGTCCAGGCGCGCGCGGTCGTGGATTGCGCACAGGCGCGGCCAATCGCTCAGCAGGTAAGGACGGATGCTGGCGTCGGTCGGCGGTAGGCGCATTGCGAAGGATTCTGCACCCGTCGCCGCGGGCTTGCACGGGGCCGTGTGCGGCAACGCGAACGGCCGCACACGCTGCGCGCGACTCAGTCCTCGCCGATGTCTTCGTTCCACACGTCCGGGTTTGCGGCGATGTAGCCGCCGAGCATCTCGATGCATTCCGGGTCGGCCAGGTCGATCACGTTGACGCCGTTCTCGCGCAGCCAATCGACGCCGCCGCTGAAGTTCACCGACTCGCCGACCACGACGGTGCCGATGTTGAACTGGCGCACCAGGCCGCTGCAGTACCAGCACGGCGCCAGGGTGGTGACCATGATGGTGTCGCGGTAACGGCGTTGGCGGCCGGCCTTGCGGAAAGCGTCGGTCTCGCCGTGCACCGAGGGGTCGTTTTCCTGGATGCGACGGTTGTGGCCGCAGCCGAGCAGGCGGCCGTCGTTGTGGTAAAGCGCCGCGCCTATCGGGATGCCGCCTTCGGCCAGGCCCTGGCGGGCTTCGGCGACGGCGGTCTTGAGCAGGGCGCGGTAGTCGGGCGTGGCGATCATGAAAGGCTCCGGTTCGATGGCGCCCAGTCTGGCGCGGCGGCGCGGCGCGGTCGAGCCCGCTGCCTTCGATTCGCCCTGCGCGCGGAGCGCTCAGCCCCGCCCGCGTCGCAGCAGATCGATGTGCGGGATGCCGTCTTCGACATAGGGCTCGGACGAGGGCTCGAATCCGTAGCGGCCGTAATAGCCCTGCAAATGCGCCTGCGCGCCGATCTGCACGTCGGCCCCGGGCCAGCGCCGTTCGATTTCGATCAGCGCGGCCTCGATCATCGGCCCGCCATGGCCCTGCCCGCGGTGCGCGGGTGCGGTGAGAACGCGGCCGAAGCTGACCTGCGGATAGCTCAGCCCGGCCGGCAGGATGCGCAGGTAGGCGGCGAGCGTGCCGTCGGCCAAGCGGCCGAACAGGTGGATTGCGTCCGGATCGCGATCCTTGCCGTCGGGATCGAGATAGACGCAGTTCTGCTCGACCACGAACACCTCCGAGCGCAGGCGCAGCAGCTCGTAGAGCTCGTCGGCGCTCAGCTCGCGGAAGGGTTTGGCATGCCAGCTCAGGGTGTTCATGGCCGGATTCTGGCAGAGCCCGGTGGGGCGTGGGGCGGGGCGGGCTGGTCGTTCGTCTCAGGCCCGAGTGGAAGCCTTGCCGGGCCTTTGGCGGGCCGGGCCGACGCGACCGTGCAGGCCGGTTCCGCAACCGAGCCCGGCCGGCGGGCGTGCGATAATCCCGGCATGAGCGAACAGACCCCCAAGCCCGACACCACCCACTTCGGTTTCCGCGACGTCCCCAAGGGCGAGAAGCGCAAGCTGGTCGGCGAAGTGTTTTCCTCGGTCGCCGGCAGCTACGACCTGATGAACGACCTGATGAGCCTGGGCATCCATCGGGTCTGGAAGCGCTATTTCACCGCGACCGCGCAGGTCCGCCGCGGCGACCGCGTGCTCGACCTGGCCGGCGGCACCGGCGACATCGCCGCATTGCTGCGCGACCGCGTCGGCGACAGCGGCACCATCGTGCTCGGCGACATCAACCGCGAGATGCTGCGGGTCGGCCGCGACCGCATGACCGACCAGGGCCGCATCTCCGGTTTCGAGTATGTGCAGTGCAATGCCGAGTCGCTGCCGTTCCCGGATGCGAGCTTCGACCTGGTCACCATCGCCTTCGGCCTGCGTAACGTGACCGACAAGGACGCGGCATTGCGCGAGATGTTGCGCGTGCTCAAGGTCGGCGGCCAGGCGCGCGTGCTCGAGTTTTCGGAAGTGAAGGCCGACTGGTTCAAGCCGATCTACGATTTCCATTCGTTCAACGTGCTGCCGAAACTCGGCAAGCTGTTCGCCAACGACAGCGAGAGCTACCGCTATCTGGCCGAGAGCATCCGCAAGCACCCGCCGCAGGACGAGCTCAAGAAAATGATGGTCGAAGCCGGCTTCGCCCGCGTCGACTACAAGAACCTCAGCGCCGGCATCTGCGCCATCCATACCGGTTACAAGGTCTGAGGCGAGCGCTCGGCGCAGCGTGAGTAACGAAAAACGCCGGGACGAAACTCCCGGCGTTTTTATTGGCGCTTCCGCTTTCTCGGGGGTTTATCGATGCATGGCGCTGAAGTCTCTGGATCTCCGCCTTCGCGGAGATGACGGCTGACAGGGCACGGCGCAACCTACCTGCAGGGCGAGGCGCAACCCACCAACCGTCGTCCCCGCGCAGGCGGGGACCCAGGGCTACACCGCAACAGCGTTCTGAAGTCTTCGGTGTAGCTGCTTGGAAACGAGGCTCACCGTCGTCCGGAGGATGGCCGGAACCTCGAGCCTCTATCCAACCTCAAGCCGAAAACCCGCCATCCACCGAAATCGCCGTGCCGGTGATGAAGTTGCCGCCGGGGCCGGCCAGGTGAGCGACGGTCGCGGCGACATCTTCGGGGCGGCCGTATTCGCCGAGCGGCAGGCCGGCGCGCTGCGCGTCGGCGCCTTCGCCGTCGGCCGGGTTCATGTCGGTGTCGACTGGGCCCGGCTGGACCACGTTGACGGTGATGCCGCGCGCGCCGAGGTCCTGCGCTAGGCCCTTGCTCAAGCCGATCACCGCGGCCTTGCTCATCGAGTACAGGGTCATGTTCGGCGCGCCGACGCGTTCGCCCAGGCAACTGCCGATGGTGATGATGCGGCCGCCGCGCGGCAGGTGTTTGGAGGCGGCCTGCGCGGCCACGAACGGCGCACGCACGTGGATCGCCATGACCCGCTCGTAGGATTCGGCGCTCTCGTCCTCGAACGGGCCGTAGGCGAACACGCCGGCGTTGTTGACGACGATGTCGAGGCGGCCGAATTCGGCGACGGTGCGCTCGACCGCGGCGGTCACCGCCTGCGGGTCGGCGCTGTCGGCGGCGATGGCCAGGGCGCGGCGGCCGCCGGCCTGGATCTCGGCGACGACCGCCTGGGCCTGCTCGGCGGCGCGCGCATAGGTCAACACCACGTCGGCGCCGTCGGCGGCGAGGCGGCGTGCGATGGCTGCGCCGATGCCGCGGCTGCCGCCGGTGACCAGGGCTACTTTGCCTGCGAGAAGCGTCATGTCGGTGTTCCTTGAAGAAGGGGAGGGAATGGCGCCGATCGTGGCAGGCGGCCCCGCGCGCGCCTACGGCGGCGATGGGAAGCATCGTTGCGTGCGCCCGGTCGCGGAAAGCAGCGTTGCGCCGCTGCGGCCGGTCGCGGCACCGCCAACCGCCAAGCGCCAAGCGCGGCGACGCGCTGCACCATGCCGGGCCGCGGGCGAGGCGCTAAACTCGGGCGCTCGACCCGTCGTCCGTGGACCTTTCATGCGTTCTTCGATCCTGACCGTTTGCCTTGTCGCGGCCCTGACCGCCGCCGCCGGCTGCTCGCGCGATGCCGCGACCCCTGCCGCCGACTCCACCCCGCCCGCGACGACGCCGGAGGCCAAAGTGAACGACACCGCTGCCGCGGCCGACCGCGACGAGCATTCCTACGCCCAGCCCGACCTGGTCCGCATCGACGATCTGGCCTTGCAGCTCGCGGTCGACTTCGCCAGCAAGACCCTCACCGGCAGCGCCACCTACACCCTCGACTGGGCCGATCCCAAGGCCAACCAGCTCGTCCTCGACAGCCGCGACCTGACGATCGAAAAAGTCGTCGGCGAGCGCGCCGACGGCAAGTGGGTCGACCTCAAGTTCGCCCTGGCCGATGCCGATAAGACCCTCGGCAGCAAGCTCACCATCGAGGTGCCGGAGCGCAGCAAGCGCGTGCGCGTCAGCTACGTTACTTCGCCGAACGCCTCGGGCCTGCAGTGGCTGGAGCCGTCGATGACCGAGGGCAAGAAGACGCCCTTCATGTTCAGCCAGTCGCAGCAGATCCACGCACGTTCGTGGGTGCCGCTGCAGGACACGCCGAGCGTGCGCTTCACCTACACCGCCCACGTCACCGGGCCGAAGGACGCGATGGTGCTGATGAGCGCCGACAACGATCCCAAGGCGGCGCGCGACGGCGACTACAGCTTCAAGATGCCGCAGAAGATTCCGTCGTACCTGCTTGCGATCGCGGCCGGCGACCTGGTGTTCCAGCCGATCTCCAACCGCGCCGGCGTGTGGGCCGAGCCTTCGATGGTGAAGAAGGCCGCGACCGAATTCGCCGACACCGAAAAGATGATGGAGACCACCGAGCAGTTGTACGGCCCCTACCGTTGGGAGCGCTACGACATCCTGGTGCTGCCGCCGTCGTTCCCGTACGGCGGCATGGAAAATCCGCGCCTGACCTTCGCCACCCCGACCGTGATCGTCGGCGACAAGTCGCTGGTGTCGCTGGTCGCGCACGAACTCGCGCACAGCTGGTCCGGCAACCTGGTGACCTTCTCCAGCAGCAAGGACGGCTGGCTCAACGAAGGCTTCACCAGTTACGTCGAAAACCGCATCGTCGAGGCGCTGTACGGCAAGGAGCGTTCCGACATGGAGAACGTGATCGGCCGCAACGAACTCGCCGCCGAGTTCAAGACCATCGATCCCAAGCTGCAGGCGCTGGCGCTGAAGCCGGGCACGCTGAAGGACCCGGACGAGGCCAGCAGCGCCACCGTCTACACCAAGGGCGCCTGGTTCCTGCAGTTCCTCGAGCAGCGTTACGGCCGCGAGGTGTTCGACCCCTTCCTGCGCAGCTACTTCGACCACTTCGCGTTCCAGAGCATCCCGACCACCAAGTTCGTCGAATACGCCAAGGCCAACCTGCTCGCCAAGCATCCGGGCAAGGTCAGCGAGGCCGAGCTGGAGGAATGGATCTACGGCCCGGGCATCCCGAAGTCGGCGCCGGCCACGCAGTCGCCGCGCTTCGACGCGGTCGACGCCGCGCGCAAGGCCTGGACCGAAGCCGGCACGCTGCCGGACAAGGCCCTGACCGCGAAGTGGAGCACGCAGGAATGGGTGCACTTCATCGAGGGCATGCCGGAAACGCTCAAGGTCGAGCAGCTCAGCGCGCTCGATGCCGCCTATCGCTTCACCGGCACCCCGAACGGCGAGATCGCCCAGCGCTGGTATCCGTTGACGGTGCGCAGCGGCTATCGCCAGGCCGACCAGGCCATCGCCGCGTTCCTGCAGAAGATCGGCCGCCGCAAGCTGATCATGCCGACCTACGGCGAACTGGTGAAAACGCCGGAAGGCCTGAAGCTGGCCGAGGACACTTTCGCCAAGGCCAAGCCCGGCTATCACCCGATCACGACCGCTTCGGTCGAGGCGGTGATCGCCAAGGCCAAGTCCGCGCCGCAGGCCGCGGCCAACTAAGCGCGAGCGCATGACCCTGCGTCGCCTGCTTAAGACGGTCGCCCTGGTGGCGGCCGTCTTGCTGTGCGCGCTGCTGTGGTGGCTGTGGCGCGATCCCTATCGTGTGGTGCTCGGCGATTACGCGCGCCAGCGCCTCGTCGCCGGGCTGGGCCGCAATGCCGCGCAGGTCGACGATCACCGCTGGGTTTACGCCTACAACGACGAAGCGCCGGCGAACGCGCCGACCGTGGTCATGGTGCACGGCTTCACCGGCGGCAAGGAAAACTGGTACTTGCTGGCGCAGCGGCTGCGCGGCCGCTATCGCGTGTTCGTGCCCGACCTGCCGGGCTGGGGCGAGAGCGAGCGCAAGCGCGGCGCCGATTACGGTTTCGTCGCCCAGAACGACCGCGTCGCGCGCTTCATCGAGCAGGTCGCGCGCAAGCCAGGCAGCCCGGTCGTGCTGCTCGGTCATTCGATGGGCGGCGGCATTGCCGCATTGACCGCCGCGCGCCATCCCCGCGACGTCGATCGCGTGGCCCTGTTCAACTCGGCCGGCGTGCGCTTCAAGGACAACGTGTTCGGCCGCGAAGTGCTTGAGGGCAAGAACCCGTTCGCGGTCAGCGATGCCGCCAGCCTCAAGCACTACCTCGACATCCTGTTCTACGACGAGCGCGCCAAGCCGGTCATTCCGTGGCCGGCCGACGGCATCTACATCGAGCGGCGCAAGCGCGAGGCGGGGTTCGAGCAATCCGTGCTCGACAAGATAGGCCGCGGCGACGAGCGCTTCCTGCCCGGCGACGAGGCCGAGCGCATCGGCCAGCCCGCGCTGCTGCTATGGTGCCGCCAGGACGCGGTCATCGATGCCAGCGCCCTGGAGCTGTTCGCGGTGCGTCTGCCGCAAGCGCAGCGGGTACTGCTGGACGGTTGCGGCCACATGTCGGTGATGGAACAGCCCGACGCCGTCGCCGAGGCCGTGGATCAACTGATAGCCAAGGGAACGCCGCGATGACACTGCGCAACGCCACCATCCTGCTCGCCGCCGCGATCGCGCTGGCCGCCTGCAAACAGCCCGACCCGAAGATCGCCGAAGCCGCCAAGGCCGCGCAGCAGGAACAGGCTGCCGCCACCGCCGCCAAGGAATTCGACAGCGCCTACGGGCAGAAAAACTGGGAAATGGCCGCGGCCCACGGCGAGATAGTGACCTCGAAATACCCGGGCACGCCGACCGCCGACCGCGTGCGTCCCCTGTACGAAGAAGCGCAGGCCAAGGCCAAGGAAGTGCGCGAGCAGCGCCGCGTCGAATCGCTGTGGTCGTACATGAGTACGCCGGTGAAGACCGCGAAGGGCAAGGCCGGTACGCAGTTGTCGGCCTCGATCTACGCCCGTGCCAATGTCGAGACCGACGGCAAGACGCCGCGCCCGGTGCAGCTGATCTTCCGCGACCACCCCGACTGGGGCCGCAGCAGCTACCTCGTGCTGCAGGTCGGCGACTTCAACTGCTATGGCGGCTGCAAGCTCAAGATCGGCTTCGACGGCAAAACCAAGGTCATGGCCGGCAGCCGCCCCAAGACCGACGAAGCCATCGCCATGTTCGTCGAAGACGAGCGTGCGTTGTGGCGCGGCGTCGGCCAGGCGAAGGAACTGACCATCGAATTCCCGGTCAAGGCCGGCGGCACCCGCACGGCGAGCTTCGACGTGGGCGGATTGAAGCAGGACAAGTTGCCGGGCTGGAAGTAATCAGTGGTCCCATCGCAACCGCCCGCATGACGCGCCTGAAGAAACTGCTCGGCTGGGTGTTGGCTCTGGCATTGATCGCCGCTGCCACAGCCGCGCTGGCATGGTGGGGTTTCCTGCATTGGCAGCCCGATCGCGAGCGCTATCCCTTGCGCGGTATCGATGTGTCGCATCACCAAGGCGCGATCGATTGGACGGCGGTGGCGCGCGACGATGTCGCTTTCGCCTACCTCAAGGCCAGCGAAGGCGGCGACCATCGCGACCGCTTGTTCGCCGAGAATTGGCGTGGCGCGCGGGCGGCGGGGATCGCGACCGGTGCCTATCATTTCTTCACCTTCTGCCGCAGCGGCGCCGAGCAGGCACGCAACTTCATCGCGGCCGTGCCGGTCGAGGCCGACGCCCTGCCGCCCGCGGTCGATCTGGAATTCGGCGGCAACTGCGGGGCGCGCCCCGATGGCGCGGCGATGCGGGTCGAGCTCGACGCCTTCCTCGCTGTGGTCGAAAGCGCCTATGCGAAACCGGCGCTGCTGTACGTCACTCCGGAATTCTTCGATGCCTATCGCGAGTCGCTGCCGGCACGCGCGCTGTGGCGGCGTTCGATCGTGCATGCGCCGGATATGCGTGCGGCCTGGGCGCTGTGGCAGTACCACAATCGCGCCCGTGTCGACGGCATCGTCGGGCCGGTGGATCTGAACGTGTATGCCGGTGATGCGGCCGCGTTCGAGCGTTGGCGCGGCGAGTCCATCGCGCCGCCGCCTTAAGGGTAGGAGCGACGCGAGTCGCGACCGCGACATCGCGGTAGCGTCGTTGTTGCGGTGGCATGTCGCGGCTTGTGCCGCTCCTACCCTGGTGGGGTGCGGCGATCTTGGGTCGCGACTTATGTCGCTCCTACACGAGCCTTGGGAGGGCAGGGGAACGGAATGTCCGTGCCCGCGTGCTGACCCCTGTAGGAGCGACGTAAGTCGCGACCGCGACATCGCGATGGCGTCGTTGCTGCGGTGGCATGTCGCGGCTTGCGCCGCTCCTACCCTGGTGGGGTGCGGCGATCTTGGGTCGCGACTGACGTCGCTCCTACACGAGCCGTGGGAAGGCAGGAGGAACGGAATGTCCGTGCCCGCGTGCTGACCCCTGTAGGAGCGACGTCAGTCGCGACCGCGACATCGCGGTTGCGTCGTTGTTGCGGTGGCGTGTCGCGGCTTGCGCCGCTCCTACCCTGGTGTGGTGCGGCGATCTTGGGTCGCGACTTACGTCGCTCCTACACGAGCCTTGGGAAGGCAGGGGGAACGGAATGTCCGTGCCCGCGTGCTGCCCCCTGTAGGAGCGACGTAAGTCGCGACCGCGACATCGCGGTTGCGTCGTTGTTGCGATGGCGTGTCGCGGCTTGCGCCGCTCCTACCCGGTGGGGTGTGCGGTGATCTTGGGTCGCGACTTACGTCGCTCCTACACAGGCGGGGGAGTACGCGGAAACGAAAAATCCCGGCCGGGGCCGGGATTTTTGTTTGTCGCATGCGGCAGGCGCTGGTGCGGTTTCGGTGGGCGGTTTCGAATAATTTCGATTCCCGATTCCCGATTCCCAGCCTTACAGCGCGTAACCGAACTGCTGGCGGAACTGTTCGGCGAATTCTTCGTAGTCGAAGCGCTGGTTCTGGGTGCCCGGGTGCTCGACCTTCAGGGCGCCCATCAGGTTGCTCATGCGGCCGATGGTCAGCCAGTCGTAGCCCTTCTCGATGCCGAAGATCAGGCCGGCGCGGAACGCATCGCCGCAGCCGGTCGGGTCGGTCACGCGGCGCTCGTGCGCCGGCGGAACGTCGTAGCTCTTCTCCGGCGTGTGGATCTGCGAGCCGTGCGGGCCGCGCGTGGTGATGTAGGCCTTGACCCGGGAAACGATGTCTTTTTCGCTCCAGCCGGTGCGTTCCTGCAGCAGGTTGGACTCGTAGTCGTTGACGGTGACGTAGTCGGCCTGCTCGATGAAGTGACGCAGTTCTTCGCCGTTGAACAACGGCATCGCCTGGCCGGGATCGAAGATGAAGGGGATGTTGGCTTCGGCGAATTCGGTCGCGTTCTGCAACATGCCTTCGCGGCCGTCGGGGCTGACGATGCCGAAGCTCACGTCCTTCACGTCGCGCACGTGGTTCTCGTAGGAACGCATCATCGCGCCGGGGTGGAAGGCGGTGATCTGGTTGTTGTCGTGATCGGTGGTGATGAACGCCTGCGGCGTGAACAGCTCCGGGATTTCCTTGACGTGGTCGAGGCGGATCTTCTGATCGACGAACCACTCGCGATACGGACCGAAGTCCTGGCCGACGGTGGCCATCGGAATCGGATCGCCGCCGAGCAGCTTGAGGTTGTAGGCGATGTTGCCCGCGCAACCGCCGAACTCGCGGCGCATGCGCGGCACCAGGAACGACACATTCAAGATATGAACCTTGTCCGGCAGGATGTGGTTCTTGAACTGGTCCGGAAACACCATGATGGTGTCGTAAGCCAGTGAGCCGCAGATCAGCGCAGACATGTTCACCCCAATAAGAAATAGAAAAGCGCGGCGGTCCATCACCGGCCGGCGGCGTAGGGTAGCGGCTGAGACCTCTCGCGGCCAGTTCCTAATGTGCTTTGCCGGGCTTGCGACCCACTCGATCGGTGACCCGGGTCCGGGGTCGGGCAGGGTGCGGATCGGGCCTCGACCGGGTCGGTCCGGGGTGGCCGGCAGGGTCCGCCGGCACCCCGACCCAGGGTTATCCCCAGGGTATCCACCGCCGCTCCTGAACGGCCCAGTTCGCTCGAAACCGTTGATTTTCCTTGCTCGCAGGGGGGGCGGTTGCTAGGCTAACGCCCCCACTCCGCCCCTACTTTTGACGGCCCAATCCCCCGATGTTCAAGAAGTTTCGCGGCATGTTCTCCAATGACCTGTCCATCGACCTGGGCACGGCCAACACACTTATTTATGTGCGCGGGCAAGGGATTGTCCTGAACGAGCCGTCCGTGGTCGCAGTGCGCCAGGACCGGCTGATCGGCGGAAACCGGACGGTGGCGGCGGTCGGCGGCGAGGCCAAGCAGATGCTCGGCCGCACCCCGGGGCACATCACCACGATCCGGCCGATGAAGGACGGCGTCATCGCCGACTTCACCTACACCGAGGAAATGCTCAAGCATTTCATCCGCAAGGTGCACAAATCGCGCTTCCTGCGCCCGAGCCCGCGCGTGCTGGTCTGCGTGCCCTGCGGCTCGACCCAGGTCGAGCGCCGCGCGATCAAGGAATCGGCCGAAGAGGCCGGCGCCCGCGAGGTCTACCTGATCGAGGAACCGATGGCCGCGGCGATCGGCGCCGGCATGCCGGTGACCGAGGCGCGCGGCTCGATGGTGGTCGACGTGGGCGGCGGCACCACCGAAGTGGCGGTGATTGCGCTCAACGGTATCGTCTACTCGGCCTCGGTCCGGATCGGCGGCGACCGCTTCGACGAGGCGATCATCAACTACGTGCGCCGCACCTACGGCACCCTGATCGGCGAAGCCACCGCCGAGCGCATCAAGCTCGAGATCGGCTGCGCCTACCCGCAGGAACGCGCCACCACCATCGAGGTCTCCGGCCGCAACCTCGCCGAGGGCGTGCCGAAGATGATCAAGATCAACTCCAACGAAGTGCTGGAAGCGCTGCGCGAGCCGCTGGCCGGCATCGTTTCGGCGATCCGCCTGGCGCTGGAGCAGACCCCGCCGGAACTGTGCGCCGACGTCGCCGAGCGCGGCATCGTCCTGACCGGCGGCGGCGCGCTGCTGCGCGACCTGGACCGCCTGATCAGCGAGGAAACCGGCCTGCACGTGCAGGTCGCCGACGATCCGCTGACCTGCGTCGCCCGTGGCGGCGGCCGCGCCCTGGAACTGGTCGACATGCACGGCAACGAGTTCTTCGCGCCTGAGTAAGCAGGAGAGGCGGGAATGGGGATTCGGAAATCGTCGAAAGCCGTTTCGTCGTCGTCCCGGTTTCCCTCTCGCCCACGCGGTCCGCAAACTGAAGTAAGGTTTCGTGCGCGGCGCCCGATGGTCGCCGCGTCGCGCTTTTCCGATCCCCCACTCTCCATTGCCCATTTCCGGCTCTAATGCCCCCTTACGCCGGTCCACCCACCGCAGCCCGTAGCGGCGAAGTCGCCGACACGCTGCGCCTGTTGGCGTACCTGGCTCTGGCGGTCGTGCTGATCGTGCTCGATCATCGCGGCGGTTGGCTCAACCAGGCACGCAAGCAGACCGCGCTGTTCGTGGCGCCGCTGTGGGCGGTCGCCGGATGGCCCGGGCGCCTGGTCGAGCGCGTCAGCGACGACGCCGGCACCATGAGCCAGCTCACCGACGAAAACCGCCGCCTGCGCAACGAAGCCCTGGTCAACCAGGCGCGCATGGCACGGTTGCAATCGGTCGCCGCCGACAACCAGCGCCTGCGCGGCCTGCTCGAAGCGGCCGAGCGCGGCAACCTGGACGTGGTCCTGGCGCCGATTCTCGATATCGACCTCGACCCCACCCGCCAGCGCCTGGTGCTCGACGCCGGCAGCCGCGAGCGGGTCCGGGTGGGCCAGAGCGTGATCGACGCCGGCGGCCTGCTCGGCCAGATCACCGGCATTACCCTTTTGCACGCCAGCGTGCTGCTGATCACCGACGCCTCGCATGCGGTGCCGGTCGCGGTGGCGCGCAACGGCGTGCGTCTGGTCGTTTACGGCGAAGGCCGCAGCGACAGCCTGACCCTGCGCAGCGTGCCGCTGTCGAGCGACGTCCGGGTCGGCGACGTACTGGTGACTTCGGGCCTGGGCGGACGCTTCCCGTCGGGCTTCCCGGTTGGCACCATCACCGCGCTGCGTCCCGACGACAGCCGCGCCTTCCTGGTCGGCGAGGTGCGCCCGGCCGCCCAGCTCGATCGCGGCCGCGAAGTGCTGGTGCTGCTGTCGTTGCCGCCGCCGCCGGCCGATACCACGCAATTCGACACGCAGCCGGCGATGGCGCCGGGTCCTGCTGCCGCTACCGCGCCTGCGACCGCCAGCGGCGCTGCGGCGACGCCGAACACGGCGGCCGTGCCTGCGGTCGCAAACGCCCGCGCTGGCGGCAATGGCGCCGGCCGCAACGCCACCCCCACGACGCCTACCGCCTCGGCCACCCGAGCGCCGGCCCAGACGCCGGTCGCGCGCGACCGCATCCCGGCCGCGCCCAAGTCCACCGCCCCGTCCGCGCCTGCCGCCGGAGACGATCGATGACCCGCGCCCGCCACCATTGGGTGTTGCCGGTCAGCCTGATCGCGGCGCTGACCTTGAGCCTGTTGCCGTTGCCGCAGTTCCTGCTGCCCTTGCGGCCGTACTGGCTCGGTCTGGTCCTGGCTTATTGGGTGATCGAAGACCCAGACCGGGTCGGCCTGGGCTTCGCCTTCCTGGTCGGCCTGGCCGGCGACCTGGTCTCGGACGGCCTGCTCGGCGAACAGGCCCTGCGCCTGGTGGTCATGGCCTTCATCCTGCAGCGCTTCCGCGCCCGCCTGCGGTTCTTCCCGCTGTCGCAGCAAGCGCTCGCGGTCGGCGGCCTGATGCTCAACGACCGCATCGTCACCTCGGCGATCCATGTGGTCCTGCGCGAGCCGGCGTTGCCGTCGACGTTCTGGCTGTCGCCGCTGGCCGGCATGCTGCTGTGGCCGCTGATTTTCCTGTTGCTCGACGCGCTGCGTCTGGGCAGCTGGCGGAGGCGCTGAGATGGGCCCGCGCCGCAGCCCGATCAAGAAACGCGTCCTCAAGAACGCCGCGGCCGAGGCGGACCAGTTCCGCGCCCGCGCCGCGATCGCCTTCGCCTTCGTCCTGCTCGGGGTGATCGGCCTGGGGTTCTGGTACTTCCGCCTGCAGGTCTGGCAGCACGACGACTACGCCATGCGTTCGGAGGCCAACCGGGTCAAGCTGCGGCCGGTGGTGCCGGGGCGCGGGCTGATCTACGACCGCCAAGGCCGCATCCTCGCCGACAACGTGCCGGCGTTCCGCATCGAGGTCACCCCCAGCGAAGCCGGCGACAGCAAGGACTGGCTGCCGCAGCTGGCCCAGGTCGTTGCGCTGACGCCCGAGGAGATCGCCCGCTTCGAGAGCGAGCGCAAGGCCACGCGCGGCTTCAAGCCGATCGTGCTGAAGATGCGGGTCAGCGACGAAGAGGTCGCCGCGTTCGCGGTCGACCGCTGGCGCTTCCCCGGCGTCGAACTGGTGTCCTACCTCAACCGCCGCTATCCCTATGGTTCGCTGTTCGCGCACGTGATCGGCTACGTCGGGCGCATCGACACCAAGGACGAGGAGGCGATGGGCCAGAACGCCGGCGTGCTGACCCACACCGGCAAGACCGGCCTGGAGCGTTTCTACGACGAGCAGTTGCGCGGCCAGATCGGCTACGAGCAGATCGAGACCAACGTCGACGGCCGGCCGATCCGCCAGGTCGGCTACGTCCCGGCCAAGCCCGGCGCCGACCTGCGCCTGAGCATCGACATGGACCTGCAGCAGGCCATGATCACCGCGTTCGGCGACATGGACGGTTCGGCGGTCGCGGTCGATCCGCGCACCGGCGAGGTGCTGGCGATGGTCAGTCTGCCGAGCTACGACACCAATCTGTTCGTCAACGGCATTTCCTCGGTCGACTACAAGGCGCTGTCGGGCAATCCGTCGCGGCCGCAGTTCAACCGCAACGTGCTCGGCGGCGGCCCGCCGGGTTCGACCATGAAGCCCTTCGTCGCCCTGGCCGGCCTCGACAGCGGCCTGCGCCGCGCCGAAGACCGCACCCTGTCGACCGGCGAGTTCCACATCCCCGGGCAGAAGCGCGGCTATCGCGATTCGCACGGCGGCGGCCATGGCTGGGTCGACCTGCGCGAGTCCATCGCCCAGTCGGTCAACACCTACTACTACAAGCTCGCGCTGGAGATGGGCATCGCCCGTTTCGACCAGTACATGACGCGCTATGGCTTCGGCCAGAAGACCGGCATCGACCTGGCCGGCGAGAACATCGGCATCCTGCCGTCGCCGCAGTGGAAGGCCAAGCGCAGCAAGGAAGGCTGGTACCCGGGCGAAACCGTCATCGCCGGCATCGGCCAGGGCTATTGGGTGGTGACCGCGCTGCAACTCGCGCGCGGCACCGCCGCGATCGCCAACGGCGGCCATCTGCAGCAACTGCACCTGGTGCGTGAAAGCCGCACCGGCTACGAAGCGCCGTGGCTGCCCAAGCAAGTCGCCGCGCCGACCTTGATCACCGACAACCCCGCGCACCTGCGTGCGGTGCAGGAAGGCATGGTCTCGACCATCCACGGCGGGCGCGGCACGGCGAAGGTGATGGCGCGCGGCGCGCCCTACCGCATGGCCGGCAAGACCGGCACCGCGCAGAAGATCAGCCGCAAGGGCAACGTCAGCATGAATCCGCATTCGCTGCCGCTGCATCTGCGCCATCAGGCCTTGTTCGTGGGTTATGCGCCGGCCGAGAACCCGACCATCGCGGTGGCGGTGGTGGTCGAGCACGGCGGTTACGGCGGCAGCACCGCCGCGCCGATCGCGCGCAAGATCTTCGACGCCTGGTTGCTCGGCAAGATGCCCGAGCCCCTGCCGGGCAAGAACGAGCCGCCGGCGGTGCCGAAACTGGCCGCGGCCGACGCCAACAAGGCCGACGAGGCTGCGCCCGCAGAGAGCGAACCCAGGATCGTGCCGGTCGCCGTCAACGGCGCCTGGGCCGAGAGCGTGGCCGCGGCGAACGCCGTGGTCGCCGCGCAACCGGGCCGTGCGCCGCAGGCGCTCGAACGCCGGCCGCTGCTGCGCCCGCAATTGCCGGGCGCCGAAGCGCCGGCCGATGCCGTGCCGAGCGATGCCGCCGACGACGCCTCCGGCGAACCCGAGGACGAGCCCGTCGCACCCGAGCCCGCGCCGACCGTCGCGCCGGCGGCGGAGCCGCGCCGATGAAAGTGATCCTGCGCTACCTGTGGGATCTGCTGCAGCGCTTCACCCGCACCCTCGACCTGATGATGTTGGCCGCCTTGCTGGCGCTGATGGCGATCGGCCTGGCGGTGCTGTACAGCGCCGGCGAACACTCCATGCGCATGGTGATCGCGCAGGGTTCGCGCTTCGGCGTCGGCCTGCTGGCGATGTGGGGGCTGTCGCGCATGCCGCCGTCGCAGCTGCGCAACTGGACCCCGTTGGTCTACGCGCTGTCGATGATTCCCTTGCTGCTGGTGCTCATCGTCGGCACCGGCAAACACGGTCGGCACTGGATCGACCTGAAGGTGTTTTATTTCCAGCCGGCCGAGTTGCTAAAGCTGAGCCTGCCGATGATGGTCGCGTGGTATCTCAATCGCGAGGCCTTGCCGCCGAAGCTCAAGACCGTGCTGATCGCCGCGGTGTTGATCGGCGCACCGACCGCCTTGATTCTGCTTCAGCCCGACTTCGGCACCGCGATGCTGGTCGGCATCAGCGGCGCCTTCGCCCTGTACCTGGCGGGCTTGCCGTGGTGGTGGTTCGGCGCCGCGTTCGGCGCCGTCGCCGCGACCGCGCCGGTGGCCTGGTTCTGGCTGCTGCGGCCGTATCAGAAAGACCGCATCCTGACCTTCCTCAACCCCGAAACCGACCCGCTCGGCACCGGCTGGAACATCATCCAGTCGAAGATCGCGATCGGCGCCGGCGGCATGACCGGCAAGGGCTGGCTGCAAGGCTCGCAGTCGCACCTCAACTACCTGCCCGAACACACCACCGACTTCATTTTCGCCGTGCTCAGCGAAGAGTTCGGCTGGGTCGGCGTGATCGTGGTGCTGGCCTTGTACCTGTTCGTGGTCGGCCGCTGCCTGTGGATCGCCGCCGACGCCCGCGACGGCTACTCGCGATTGATCGCAGGCGCCTTGGGCCTGGCTTTCTTCGTCTACGTCATCGTCAACGGCGGCATGATCTCCGGCCTGTTGCCGGTGGTCGGCGTGCCAATGCCGCTGCTCAGTTACGGCGGCACCTCGGCGGTGTCTCTGTTGGCGGGCCTCGGCGTGGTGATGGCGGTGCGCGCGCACCGGCCGGTGCATGGCGGGCGTTGAGTTCGACGGGGTGCGCCGGCGTCTGATCGCGCGCGCGTAGCGGAACGGTTCCGAGCTGGGCTGAGCATTTCTTTCTCGCAGGAGGCGGCATGAAAGGATTCGCGATCGTTCGTTCCGTACCCTTGGTACTTCTATTGCTCGTCATTGCGGCCTTACCGCAGGCGCTCGCCGGCGAAAGCGGAAGGCGCGTCGCGGCGCGTAGCTACCTGAAACTGCCGGAGGGCGGAAAGTCGGCGACGCGACCCTACGTGTGGGAGCGCAAGGTCGGCGCCAAGCACCTCGTAGTGCTCGGTACCAGGCACCTCAGTAATCCGCACTCGCCAATGTACGGCGACATCGAAGCCGTGTTCGAGCGTGTCCGCCCGCAGCTGGTGCTGCACGAAAGCCAAATCCCCGACGACCTCAAGACCATGTCGAAGGATGCGGCGATAGCGCGTGGCGCCGATCTCGGCTTCATCGCCTATCTGGCGCACCGGCGCGGTGTCCCGATCCGCAGCGGCGATGCATCGGTAAGGGAAGAGATCGCGGCATTGCTGGCCCACCACAGCGCCGAAGAAATTCTCGTATTCATGGTGGCGCAGCGCCTGATAGGAACCCGCCGCAATCCGGACCTCAAGGCGTCCGCGGCCCAATACGCGGCCTTCTACACCGACTATCTGGTTGCAAACGGTCTGCCGAAGCGCGAGGGCTCGGACCGATGGTCAGGCTTTCTGCACGAATATCGACGCCTGGTCGGCCAGCCTTTGACGAGCAAGGGCTGGAACCCGGACCTGGCCAGCCCGATTCATGACAACGGTCGGCTCAGCGAATTGGCGCGCAGTACCAATGCCGTGAGGGATCGTCGCCTGATCGCTTCCATCGAACGGGCGATGCGCGAGCACGACCGCGTCTTGGTGGTGTTCGGGGCTTGGCATGTGCTCGCGGTGGAACCGATTCTGGATTCGGAGTTCGGGCGATAAGCCCAGACCGCCGAGCGGACCGGCGTTCTCGCCGGCAACGCTGCCGCTGCTGCAGTCGCGTCCCCGGAAGAACGATCAGACGTCGCCCCGTTCCTTGTGGAATTTGTCGATCTTCTCGACCTTGAACCAAAGCGCCTCGCCGTGATCGACGGCGGTCGAGGTGGTGACGACGATTTCGTTATCGGCCCGGAAGGTGTTCATGACATAGCCGTCGTCTTCCTCGTCGACGATCGGCGTGCCCAGGGCGGCCGCGGTCCGGGCCCGGTTGAATTCGAAGCTCAACTCGTACGGCAGCACGCCGGCGAACTTGTCGTTCTGGCCGTTCTGGTGGCGGTTGTAGAAATGGATGCCGCTGAGGATCCAATAGCCGTCGTCGCGCGGCTCTCCGATCTCTTCCCGGTAGAGGCTCGCCACGGTGAAGATCAGCGCGAGGCCGAGGTCGTCGAAGTCGAGGTACTGGACGACGTCCGGGCCTTGCGGCCGCTCGATCATGCCGGCATCGGTGAGGTAGCGGGCCAGGCTGGCCTGGGCCGAGGAGTGTCCGAGAAGATCGACGAGTCGGTTGCCATCAATCATGCGCTTGCTTCCTCGGTGGGTAGCGGCAGGTCTTGGCTCGAACGCGCGGCAGCTGAACGACGTCGCTGTCGATTCAAAGTCTAGGCCAGTTTCGGTCGCTGAAGTAGCAGGCCGGCGAGTCTCGATGAGATGGCGTCCTGCGCTGTCCGGATCTTCAACGAAGATCCGTGGAGCGATGGCGGATGCGGGGCAGGGCGGCAGTGCAGCGGGCGTTTGCCGATTGGCAGGGGCGATGGCTGCCATCTCGCTTGGACGAGCTTCGGTAGCGAAGCCGTTAAACTGCCGGGCTCGTTGGGTCGGCAAGTTCGATGATCATCAGGACTGACAAAGCGGCATTTCGTAGCAAGGCGGAGCGGACTGCCTGGTATCACGTTGCGCTGAGCGCCGCGGTATCGCTGGCCGCGCTGTGGGGCTGGCGAGCGTCGCTGGAGCCGATGCCGACTCATTTCGAGTATCTGACGGGCGTGATCTCCAATACGGAGGTGCATCGCAACCGCATCGAGTTTTTCGTCGCCGGGCGCGAATTCGGCTACACAAGCATCCTGCCGAAGGCGGCGCTTGCGCGCCGCCTGATCAAACCAGGCAATACGGCAACGGTCGGTTTTTCGCCGGCCGACCACTCCGGGGTCTGGGCCCTCACCGTCAACGAGCAGATAGTCGTGCAGCCGCAAGCGGCCCATCAGGCGCGCTTGAGCAACGGAAGGATCGCTTTCTGGCTGTTCGTCGTATTCTCGGCCGGCACCGGCATTCTTGGCTGGCGTTTCGTCAGGCAGTCCAGGTGATCTGCCTGATCGGGCGGCGTCCGGCTTCGCTGCTTCCCAGTCCGATCCGTTAGCGAAGCGAACCGCAGACATGCCGAGCGATGCATCCGATGGATAGAGAAGAAGAGGCCCACCGCAGTGTTTTCCGTGGAACCGTGAACCGCGGCGATCTGTTCTGGCTGCCGCCGGACCCGTCGAGAGGTTCGGTGCCCGGCGTCGCGCATCCGCACGTCGTGGTGCAGGACGATCTGTTCAACCACTCGCGCATCAGCACCGTGATCGTGTGCGCGCTCAGCTCCAACATCGGGCGTATCAGCGAGCCCGGCAACGTCTTGCTCGAACCCGGCGAGGGCGGCCTGCTCAAGCAGAGCGTGGTGGTCGTTTCGCAGGTGTCGTCGATCTACAAAACGCGATTGGGCGAGCGGATCGGGGCGTTGTCGGAGGAGCGCGTGGCCCAGGTGCTGGCGGGGATGCGGTTCCTGCAGGCGTCGTTCTTCAATCGGGGTTGATGCCGGCGGCGATCGTGTCCGCTGTGGGTACGAGCCTAAGTGAGCTGCCGCGTACTGCACTCAAGCGCCGGCGGTCGTCGTGGCCGCGGGTTCCGCCAGCAACGCGCGTACGCTCGGCGTCCTGGCCCGGGCCGTCGCGCACGGCTTCGATCACATCGGATGTTTGAGTGCGCGCATCACCATGCGCATATCCGGGTATCGTTTTTGATGCCTGTTTTCGTGGGCCATCGCATGTCGTCCATCTGGCTTCCCTCCAGCGGCACTCTGCGCTACAGCCCGCCATTGGGCCGCGGCGGCCACACCCGCCGCGACGGCGGCAGCACCTTGTGGTGGCTGATCGTGGACGGCGACCCCGAGCTCGGCCGCTACCTGCGCCAGCAGTTCTGGATCGGCCATCGCCGCACGCGCAGCCTGCAGGCGCCGTTGTGGGGGACGCATGTCTCGGTGGTGCGCGGCGAAACGCCGCCGAAACCGGCGGCGTGGAAACGCTTGGACGGGGCGACGATAGCCTTCGACTACGACCCGTATCCACAAGAAACACAGGGCTATGTCTGGTGCGAGGTGCGCTGTCCCGCGCTGCTCGACCTGCGCGAGGAACTCGGCCTGCCGCGCGAGTCGCAACCGGCCTTGCACCTCACCATCGGCAACGCCTTGCTCGGATGAGCCGCGCCGAGACGACAGTCTCGACGAGCGCTATTCATGTTGAGCATGACGGTGCGGGCGGCGCCGTCGCCTCGCGCCGCCCGCTTCCGATTCGACAACCTGACATGAATAAAATCGGTTAAGTCCCGCAAACCCAAGGTTTTTTGCCCCGCTTTCGCGTGCTAACCTCGCCGCGATGACCCGACGCCAAACTGCCCGTCGCGCCTTGTTTTGCGCACTCATGATCGCCCTGGCTGCCTGCGCCACGCAGACGCCGCCGATCCCGACGTCTACCCTCGCGGCCGCCCCGGCGCCGAAACCGCCGGCCCCGGTCGCCGCGCCGACGCCCGTCGTCGGCACGCCCGCGCTGCCCGAGCCGGTCAAGCCGATGCCGCTGGCGCAGGCGCGCGCCGAGTTCGTGCGCGATACCGCCAGCCGCTACGGCGTCGATCCGGTCTACATCGAATCGGTGCTGGCCAAGGCGCAGATCCGCGAGGGCATCGTCGCGGCGATGTCGCGCCCGGCCGAGGCCAAGCCGTGGCGGGACTACCGCCCGATCTTCATCACCCAGGCCCGCATCGACGGCGGCCAGGCCTTCCTGGCCGAGCACCGCGCCCAGTTGGCGCGGGTCGAGGCCGCGACCGGCGTTCCGGCCGAAATCATCGTCTCGATCATCGGCGTGGAAACCAGCTTCGGCAAAAACACCGGCAAGTACTCGGTGGTCGATGCGCTCTATACCCTGGCGTTCGCCTATCCGCGCAGCGGCGACCCGGCCAAGGCCGACCGCGAGAACCGCCGCGAGGCCTTCTTCCGCGGCGAGCTGGCGCAGTTGTTCGCGCTCGGCAAGGAAGAGCAGATCGACATCACCACCCTGATCGGCAGCTACGCCGGGGCGATGGGCTGGGGCCAGTTCATGCCGTCCAGCTATCGCGAGTTCGCGGTCGACGGCAACGCCGACGGCAAGCGCAATCTGTTCACCGATCTGGACGACGTGTTCTTCTCGGTCGCCAACTACTTCGTCAAGAAGGGCGGCTGGGTGCGCGGCGGGCCGGTGACGGTGCGCGCCAACCGCGACGCGACCGCGCAGGATTTCGTACCCGAGAGCATGGACCCGGTGTATTCGCTCAGCGACCTGGCCGCACGCGGCTATCGTCCGCTGGGCACGGTGGCGCCGACCGAGACCGCGACGCTGCTGAACCTCGACGGCGTCAACGGTCCCGAGTATTGGCTCGGTTTCCGCAACTTCTACGCGATCACCCGCTACAACATCTCCAAGCACTACGCGATGGCGGTGTACCAGCTGGCCGAGGCGATCGCCGGACGGGAGAATCCCTTGGCCACCGATATCGCCACTCCGCCCGCCGCGCTGGCCCAGCCCGCCGCTCCGGCAGGCAACGCCGCTGCCGGCAAGGCCCCCGCAGCCAACGCTCCTGCGGCCAATGCGGTGCATGCATGGACAGGCGGGGCATGAGCGGGCCGGGCACGAAGCGGCCGCCGATCGCGATGATCGGGCGACTGGCCGCCGCCGTCCTGCCGCTGGCCCTGGCCGCCTGCGCCAGCGCACCGAAGAAAGGCTCCTCCGAGGCCCTGGCCCTGCCGGAGCGCGATCGCGTCCACGCCAGCGGCCTGCCGTCGGCGCAGTCGCACGGCGGCCGCAAGAAGTCGCCGTACGCGCCGGCCCAGGAAGACCTGAGCAAGCGCGGCAACTACAAGGCCGGCGGCCTGTACGCGCCGGGCGTGTCCGACACCACGCCGACCTATATCCCCGACGTCGACGCGATTCCCGAGCCCGAGGTCGTCGCCGAGGCGCGCTCGCAGTTCGGCAACCGTTCGCCGTACAAGGTGCTCGGCAAGAGCTACAAGGTGCTCGATTCGCACGAGGACTATCTCGAGCGCGGCACGGCCTCTTACTATGGCCAGAAATTCCACGGCCGGCGCACCTCCAACCTGGAGGTGTACGACATGTACGCCTTCACCGCCGCGCACAAGTCGCTGCCGCTGCCGAGTTTCGCCCGCGTCACTAACCTCGACAACGGCAAGTCGGTGACCGTGCGCGTCAACGACCGCGGCCCGTTCCACGACGGCCGCGTGATCGACCTCAGCTACGCCGCCGCGGTCAAGCTCGGCATCACCCAGCGCGGCACCGGCCGGGTCGAGGTGCGCGCGCTGCACCCGGGCGATGCCGCGCCGCCGGTCTACGCCAGCGCCGCCAACAACCCACCGCCGGCCGCGGCCAAGCCGAGCTCGCCGTCGGCGATCGACCGGCTGGTCTCAGCCATGCCGATCGCCAGCGCCAATGCCGGCGAACTGCCGCCGGGCGTGCGCATCGCCACCGGCAAGCCGGCCACGCTCGCCAGCGCGCCCGCCAGCGCCGCGGTCAAGACCACGGTCGCGACCGGCAAGCCCGCCGCATCGGCTGTCGCAGCCAAGCCGGCGACCACGGTCGCCGCGGCCAAGCCGTCCGCCGCTTCCGGCGGCAAGCTGCTGCCGGGCAACGACTACCGCTTCGACATGATGCAGAACGGCAAGTCGATGACGGCCGACGAGTTCGACACCTGGATGAAGTCGCGCCAGGTCCGGGTCGCCACCGGCAAGGGCGCCGACATTGCCCCGCCGAAGCCGCTGACCCGGGCCGAGCAACGCGCCATGGCCAAGCAGCAGAAAGAGCAGGCCCGTGCCCTGGCCGCCGCGCAGAAGGCGGCCAAGAAGGCCGGCAAGCTGCCGCCCGCGACCGCCGTCGCCGCCGCGTCCGCGGCCACTTTGCCGGCGCCCGCCGCCGCGCCGCCGCCGCCGAGCCCGTCCAAGGCGGCCGCCGTGGTCGCCGCCGCGGTCGAAGGCAACGCCGCCCCCAGCGGCAGCGACGTGACCCTGCAGGTCGCCAGTTTCTCGGCCCGCAGCAATGCCGACCGGGCCCTGTCGATGCTGCGTGGGGCCGGCATCGGTGCCGCCCGCCTGCTCGACGGCAACGCCTCCAACGGCCAGAAAGTCTGGCGCTTGCGGGTCGGCCCGCTGCAGGCCTCGGCCGCGCCGGAACTTGCGGCGCGTATCGTCGGTCTGGGGTTCGGACAGCCGCAGCGCGTGCGCGATTGATCGATTCATGCCGCCCCGGCGCCGCCGGCGGCTGCAGCGACCGCGCATCTGAGGCAGGATGCACGGTTTCGCGGAACCGGAAGGATCGCCCGGTTCCGGCAATTTCAGCGGCGGGCGCCAGGACGGCCGCGCCGGAGACCACCCAACACCTTGGCCGGCGCAGCGCCGGCTCCCGGAGTAGTTCAACGATGAAAGTCCGCTTCACCCCGCGCGCCGCCGCCTTCGCCGCGCTGACCTCGGCCTTCCTGGTCACCACCGCCGTCGGCGCCGCCTCGGCCTGGGCGCAGACGCCCGCCGCCGCGACCGCCGCGCCGGCTGCCGCGCGACCGGCCAGCGACGCCTTGCCGGTGCCGCCGCCGCCGGCGATCCAGGGCACCGCCTGGGTGCTCATGGATGCCGCCAGCGGCAACATCCTGGCCAGCAAGGACGCCGACGTCCGGGTCGAGCCGGCCAGCATCACCAAGGTCATGACCAGTTATGTGATTGCCGCCGAAATGGCCGGCGGCAAGGTCAAGGACACCGACCAGGTGATGATGACCGAGAACGCCTGGCGCAAGGGCGGCGCGGCCACCGACGGCAGCTACTCCGGCTTCGAGGTCAACAAGACCGCGGCGCTGGTCGACATGGAAAAGGGCATGGTGGTGCAGTCCGGCAACGACGCCGCGATCGCCCTGGCCGAACACGTCGCCGGCAGCGAAGACGCCTTCGCCGCGCTGATGAACCAGTACGCCGCGCGCATCGGCCTGAAGGGCTCGCACTTCGTCAATCCGCACGGCCTGTCGGATCCGAACCATTACTCGACCGCGCACGACCTGGCCTTGCTCGGCCGCGCCCTGATCCACGATTTCCCGGTCGCGTACTCGTACAACAAGATCAAGGAACTCAAGGTCGGGCCGATCACCCAGCCCAACCGCAACCTGCTGCTGTGGCGCGATTCCACGGTCGACGGCATCAAGACCGGTCACCACTCCAAGGCCGGTTACTGCCTGATGGCCTCGGCCCAGCGCGGCGACCAGCGCCTGATCTCGGTGGTGATGGGTTCGACCTCCGAAGCCCAGCGCGCAACCGACAGCCAGGCGCTGCTCAACTGGGGCTTCCGTTTCTACGAAACCCACAAGCTTTACGACACCGGCAAGGTGATCGCCAAGCAGAAGGTCTGGAAGGGCCAGGCCGACGAGGTGCAGTTCGGCGTCGCCGAGCCGATGCTGGTCAGCGTGCCGCGCGGCAAGTACGCCCAGCTCAAGCCGAGTATCGACGTGCCCAAGACGCTGGTCGCGCCGATCAAGAAGGGCCAGGCCCTCGGCACGGTCAAGGTCATGCTCGACGGCAAGGTCGTCGCCCAGCGGCCGCTGGTCGCCATCGCCGCGGTCGAGGAAGGCGGTTTCTTCAAGCGCCTGTGGGACGAGTTCTGGATGTGGTGGGAGTCGGAGTGACCGATCGCTTCCAGCGATCCCGCACGAGTTGAAACGACGAGCCGGCATTGCCGGCTCGTCGCGTTTGGGGCCTGGTGCTGCGACGCGCGGTTGCGCCGATCACGGGATCCTGTTCATCGACATCGCCACGTCGGTGGCGCGCGAATACTCGGCGTAATCGACGTAGAGCTGATTGATCACGCGGCCGCTGGCGTTCTCGCGGGGCAGGGCGGCCATCGCCGCGCCCAGGTTGCGGTTGGCCTCCTTCGACAGCAGCCACACGCCGGTCGGCGGCGTCAGCGTCCACGACAACAGGAACTGATCGCAGGGCAGTTCGGGGCGGTCGACGCAGGTGCCGTCGTAGGCCTGGAACTTGGCGATCTGGTCGGTGCTCATGGTGTCGTAGCTGGTCGTGTTCGAGTACTTGTCGTACATGCGCAGATCGCCGAGCTCGGCCGTGGGCGAGTCGGAATCGCGATACACCCAGATACCGGCGGCGGGAATGTCGACGGGATAGTCCTCGTCGCAGACGACCAGGACCACGCCGGACTGGCGCAGGTACTCGCCCAGCGGGATATCCGACAGGCGTGCGCCCTGCGGGAGGTTCTGGAACAGCCAGCGGCCGAGCTTGTCCTGCAGCATCTCGACGAGTTGCTCGTAGATCCCGTCGGTGAACTTGGCGTAGTGCGAGAACTTCAGGATGACCAGCTCGCGGTTGCCTTCGTTCATGAAGCGCCTGACGTCGTCGACGATTTCCGCCAAGGCCGGCCCGGTGATCGGTCCGTGGCTGACGTAGAGTGCGCTGCCGTCCCACTTGGGCCGCAGGTCGAAGTAGCGGATGCCGTTGCTGAGCTGTTGGTACAGATCGAGGTTCTGGGTCTTGCCGAGCGACATCAGCAGGCCGTGCTGGTACATGCCGGCGTCGTGCGAGGCGCCGGTGGTCAGCCACGGCAGGGTGAGATCGCCGAGCACGCGCAGATTGTCCTGCATCCAGCGCGAGCGGTCGGCGACGCGCGAGGTCGACGCCCACAACGCATTGAAGTTTTCCGATTGGTGCACCTGGATCGCCATGCCGCCGTTGCAGGCGACGCTGGGCCGGGCGCCGTCGTCGAAGTACACCGCTTCGCCGGCCCAGTCGATGCTCTTGCCGCGGATCCTGCCGAACCGCTGCAGCACGGTCTTCTGGTCGGTGTTTTCGTAGACGACGATGACCTCGCCTTCCGGGGTCAGCGCGACCGAGGCGTGGCTGCCGGCGCCATAGAGAGTCGGTGGCCCCCAGCTGATTCCGTTGAGGCCGAGTTTGCCGACGCGGTAGTGCAGATCGGAGTCCGAGGTGTTGCCGCGCACCATCACCACGTCGTTCTGGGCGTTGATCGCGATGCCGGGCTGGATGCCGGCATCCAGATAGGTATTGCCCTGCCAGACGATCGAGTCGGTGTCCTCGTCCAGCCGGCCCAGGTTGCACCAGATCTTGGCGTTCCAGGACGATTCGTGAACCTCGACGATGGCCTGCCGGTTCATCGCCACGCAGGGGGCTTCGCCGCTGGCGTATTTGACGCTCTCGCCGAAGACGATGCCGTCCTCGTCCCATACGCCGATGCGGCAATACAGGTCCGATCCGCCGGCCGCGCGATGCACCTCGACCATAACCCGGCCCTCGATGGCGATGCCCGGCTCGGCGCCTTCGCCGAACGCCACGCTGTCGTCCCATTCGATCGCCATCTGCCTGAGCCGGCCGCTGCAATAGTTCAGGCCGCTGGCGTCGGCCGATTCGTGGACTTCGATGATGCGACCGTCGCGGCCCAAGGCGACACGGGCATGGATGCCTTTTTCGTACTCGAGACCGAGGCCAAAGAACACGTTCTTCATGAGCAATCTTCCTGCGAACATAGCGGGTGACGTCGAGGCGAGTCGTCCGGCCCTCGCCACACGGGATCGCGTGCACCGGCCCATGCCGGTGCGGCACCGTGTTAAGCGTTTCGCAGGGGGATTTGTGAAGACGGGCGGGGCCGCGGGGTCGCGGCACGCGCCGGCTCGAGGTCAGGCGTCGGCGCGCGCCGGGCGCGCACGGAGGCGGCGTCGCAGGATCGAAGGCTATCGCTTGGCGAGCGGCAGCTTGGCGATGATCGCGCTGCGGAACTTCGTCGCCAAGGCGTGGAAGCCGGCTTCGCTGGGATGCATTTCGTCGAACCACTGGCTTTCGGCGGACAGCGTGCCGCGCAGGTCGACGTAATCGAAGCGCCCGGCGAAGCGCGCATCGTGCTTGAGCTCGCGCAGCACGTGCTTCTCGAAGCCGTCGATGAGCATGCGCCCGAAGCGTCGGCGCTCGTCCGGGGTCTTGGCCGGGTCGGCATGGACGATGGCGTTGATGTGCGGCCCGATCCAGGGCCCGACGCTCTTCTTGAGCAGCGCGGCGACGCCGATATTGCCCGGCGTCAGCGCACCGGGCCGCCCGACCAGCTGCGGATAGTCGTAGCTATGGGCGAGGATCGGCGCATTCGGCCGGGCCGCCAGCGCCGCCTGCACGAACAGCGCATAGGCCTGGCGGACCTTTTCGTATTTGCCGGTGTCGAGCACGCGCTGGAACGCGGCTTCGGCGGAGAGATTCTGTTGGCCGGCGAAAGTGCGCTTGAGGAACTGGTCGACGAAGTCGTTGCCGCCTGCGCTGAGCAGGATCAGGTCGAACTCGAACCTGCCGTACCAGCCGATGATGTCCTCGATGTTCTCGGGCACGAACATCGAGCGCTTGGGATGGTCCTCGTTGCGCGAGGCGTGGTCGCCGCTGTGCTCGGCGCGGAAGAACAGGCCGCCCTGGCCGAACAGCGGTATGCCGCGCTCCTCGTCCTCCGGGGCCGGCGAGACGATCCAGTCGAGCAGGTTCATCGCCAGCGGCGTGGAGAACCACGAATCGCCTTCACAGAAGATCACCGGCGTGCGTTCCAACAGACGAGCGCGCTTGAGCGAGGTGTAAAGACTGCGGAACTGGCCCCGCAAGGGCAGGGCGACGGATTGGCTGGCGGGCATGGTCGTTCCTTGTGAGCGGGCGCTGGTCCGTGGGTAAATTACCGCCTGTTCGACTCATTCGTTGAGAACGGCAGTGTTGCGCGCGCGCGGCCAGCTTTGCCACTGAATACGCGAGGCGCAAACAGTGCCGGATTCAGATTTCAATGGCACGAAGAGTCTAGGCGGAAGCGCTGGAATGCGGATCGACGTAGTCGCGGCTTGCGCCGCTCCAACCCCGAATCGATACGGCGCAATGTTTCATCACGAAGCCACGTTCGTACGAGGGTAGGAGCGGCGCAAGCCGCGACCGTGTGCCTTTCGCTTGCCGCGTCGCACGAGTTCAGGTACGGAAACCACGCTTTACGGGACATCGGCGGTGCCCGTCGTCATGGTGCGCGCCGCTGCGACTTGGACAGGGTTGCGTGCCGTCTCGGTCCGTTCCACCCCCGGCACGCCGCCGTCCCATCCCTGCGCTTGGGTTGCCCCGCCAGCGGACCCATAATGGCGCTCATGGACATTCATTCCGATAACCCCGACCACGGCTTCCAGTTCCCCGGCTCGTTCGAGCTCAGCGCGATGGGAGCGGCCGACGCCGGCCTGGAGCGCGAACTGCCGCAGCTGTTGTTCCAGGCCGGGATCAGCGTGGAAACCGAAACCATCCAGTGGAAGCATTCCTCGACCGGCAAATACGTGTCGGTACGGTTGAGCTTCCGCGCCGAGAACCGCGAGCAGTACGACCTGGCCCACCAGGTCCTGCGCGAGCATCCGGAAGTGAAGTGGACGCTGTAATCGACGCCGTCGCCGCCGTGCTCGGCGGCGTCAACGCGCCGCCGCGCGCGCAGTTGCGCGACCTCGGCCGCCAGCCCTACGAACCGGTCTGGCGCGCGATGCAAGCCTTCACCGACGCCCGCGACGCCGACACGCCCGACGAGCTGTGGCTGGTCGAGCACGACCCGGTGTTCACCCTCGGCCAGGCCGGCAAGGACGAACACGTGCTGATGCCGGGCGATATCCCGGTGATCCACGTCGATCGCGGCGGCCAGGTGACCTATCACGGCCCCGGCCAGATCGTGCTGTACCCGCTGTTGGACCTGCGCCGCCTCAAGGTGGGCGTACGCGAGTACGTCGACCGCATCGAGCAGGCGGTGATCGACACCCTGGCCGAGTGGAACATCGAGGGCGCCCGCCGCGACGGCGCCCCCGGCGTCTACGTGGCCGGGGCCAAGGTCATGGCCCTGGGCATCCGGGTCCGCCGCGGCTGCACCTTCCACGGCCTGGCCTTCAATATCGCCATGGACCTGGAGCCGTATCGGCGTATCAATCCCTGTGGTTACCAGGGGTTGCAGGTGACCTCGGTGGTAGACTTGGGCGGCCCCTCGGGCCTGGATCAGGTCAAGCCGGTGCTGGTCGCGCAGCTTGCGCGCCAGTTCGGACTGACGGTCGAGGATGCGGCGCCGTTGAGCTTTTGATTTCCGCAGGGCGGATGAGGGCGCGCCTATCCGCCAGCCGCCGCGACTCGCGGTAGCCATGCCCTCGCCCCAGCCTTCTCCCGCTCGCGGGCGAGGGATTCAACCGCCAAGAGTCGAAGCAACGTCATGACCAACCCCGTCTCCAAGTCCATCCCGCTCACCGTCGTCAGCGGCGGCGCGCCCGAGGCGCTCGTGCCGGCGGTGCTGGAGTCGACCACCATGACGCCCGGCGCCAAGCAGATCGGCAGCGACAAGATCAGCCGCTCGCCGGTGCAGTTCGCCGACGTGCCGGCGCTGCGCAAGCCTTCGTGGATCCGGGTGCGCATCCCCTCGGGCAATTCGGTCGCCCAGCTCAAGGCGAAGCTGCGCGAGAACCGCCTGGTCACCGTGTGCGAAGAAGCCAGCTGCCCGAACATCCACGAGTGCTTCAGCCACGGCACCGCGACCTTCATGATCCTCGGCGAGGTCTGCACGCGCCGCTGCTCGTTCTGCGACGTCGCCCACGGCCGGCCCAAGCCGCCGGATGCGAGCGAGCCGGCCAACCTGGCGCGCACCGTCGCCGACATGGGCCTGAAGTACGTGGTCATCACCAGCGTCGACCGCGACGACCTGCGCGACGGCGGCGCCCAGCATTTCGTCGACTGCATCGCCGCGGTCCGCAGCGAGAGCCCGCGCACCAAGATCGAGATCCTCACGCCCGACTTCCGCGGCAAGGGCCGCATGGAGCGCGCGCTGGACATCCTCAACACCAATCCGCCGGACGTGTTCAACCACAACGTCGAGACGGTGCCGGACCTGTATACCAACGTCCGCCCCGGCGCCGACTACCAGTGGTCGCTGACCCTGCTGCAGAAGTTCAAGGCCCAGCATCCGCAGGTCGCGACCAAGTCCGGGATCATGCTCGGCCTCGGCGAGACCATGGAGCAGGTGCAGGCGACCCTGCGCGACTTGCGCGCGCACGACGTCGACATGATCACCATCGGCCAGTACCTGCAGCCGACCGCGCACCACCACCCGGTGCTGCGTTACTGGACCCCGGAAGAGTTCAAGGAACTCGAGGTCTACGGTCTGTCGCTGGGCTTCACCCACGTCGCTTCGGGCCCGCTGGTGCGTTCCTCGTACCATGCCGACCGCCAGGCGATCGAAGCCGGCTTCGCCGAGACCTCGAACGACTGGACCGACCGCGCCGCGGTCTAAGCCTTCGCGGCTCGCCCGAGCCGCGCGGCGGCCGCAGGGCCGCCTCGAACGCCGGCCCGCGCAAAGCCGGCCGGCGGACCTCGCCGGCGGCTGGTATCCGGTCGCAGCGACCGGCGCCGTTGCTTCGCGCAACGCTGATCCAGTGGCACAGTCTCGTCCCGCCGCGACGGCCGGGACGGCCCGACATGAACGCCGAAACAGGCGTTTGCCGGCCGCGATAACGACTCGCTAACGCCGATCACGCTCAAACTGAACCGCTTTCACGCCGGTAACGCCTAATCGCGCGTTGCGGACGTGACAGGGCCGGCAACTTTCGGCACTGTGGTCTTGTCCAAAGCCGCTACATCCTAGACATCGGCCCTCTTGGCCGAGAAGACTTCGCGATGACCCTCAAGAACAAGCGTGCCGTTACCCTGCTAGCAGGCTTCCTGCTGACCGCTCCGCTGGCGCTGTTGGCGCGGCCCGACGCAGTCAGCGCTCCCAAGGCGTCCACGGCATTGCCGAGCGCGCCGACCGCGGACCAGACCACGGCGGCGAAACTCGTCTACGGTTTGTTGTCCGACAGCCGCTACGCCTACCGGCCGCGCGCGCTCGACGACGCGCTGTCGGCCGACATGTACAAGCGCTATCTCGAATCGCTGGACGGCGGCAAGCAGTTCTTCAGCGCCGTCGACATCGCCCGCTTCGACGCCAGCAAGAACAAGCTCGACGACGCGATCAAGAGCGGCGACCTGTCGCCGGCCTACGCGATCTTCGCCACCTACAAGCAGCGCGTCGACGAACGCGTCGCCTACGCCCGCGGCCTGCTCAAGCAGCCCGCCGGTTTCGAGTTCACCGGCAACGACCGCTACGACTACGACCGCAAGGACGCGCCCTGGGTCGCCGACACCGCCGCGCTCGACGCGCTGTGGAAGCAGTCGGTGCGCAACGACTGGCTGCGCCTGAAACTGGCCGGCAAGAAGCCCGAGGACATCGCCAAGACCCTCGACAAGCGCTACGCCAACATGGCCAAGGGCATCGCCGAGCTCAAGGGCGAAGACGTCTTCCAGACCTTCGTCAACAGCTACGCCAACGCGATCGATCCGCATACCGATTACCTGACGCCGAAGTCGGCCGACAACTTCAACATGACCATGTCGTTGTCGCTGGACGGCATCGGCGCGCAACTGCAGAAGCAGGACGACGTGGTCGCGATCCGCGAAGTGATCCCGGGCGGTCCGGCCGCGCGCAGCAACCTGCTCAAGGCCGGCGACCGCATCGTCGGCGTGGGCCAAGGCGACAGCGGCGCGATGGAAGACGTGATCGGCTGGCGCATCGACGATGTGGTCGCCAAGATCCGCGGCGCCAAGGGCACCAAGGTGCGCCTGGACGTGGTGCCGGCCGAGTCGGGCCTGGACAGCAAGCCTAACCGCATCGTGCTGGTGCGCGACAAGGTGCGCCTGGAAGACCAGGCCGCCAAGTCCGAGGTCATCGACATCCCCGCCGCCGGCGACGCGCCGGCCAAGCGCATCGGCGTGATCAAGCTGCCGGGCTTCTACCAGGACTTCGAAGGCCGCCGCAAGAACGCCAACGACTACGCCTCGGCCACCCGCGACGTCGCCAAGCTGCTGACCAAGCTGCGCGGCGACAAGGTCGACGGCGTGGTCCTCGACCTGCGCAACAACGGCGGCGGTTCGCTCAACGAAGCGATCGAACTCACCGGTCTGTTCATCGACCGCGGCCCGGTGGTGCAGGTGCGCGAATCCGGCGGCCGCGTCAGCGTCGAAGGCGACAGCGACACCGGCATCGCCTGGGAAGGCCCGCTCGCGGTGTTGATCAACCGCGGCTCGGCTTCGGCCTCGGAGATCTTCGCCGGCGCGATCCAGGACTACGGCCGTGGCCTGGTCATCGGCGAGACCACCTTCGGCAAGGGCACGGTGCAGAACCTGGTCGATCTCGACCGCTGGCCGGCCAACGAAGGTCCGCGCTTCGGCCAGGTCAAGCTGACCATCGCCCAGTTCTTCCGCGTCAGCGGCGGCTCGACCCAGAACAAGGGCGTGGTGCCCGACCTGGCGTTCCCGGTGTCGGTCGACGCCACCGAGTACGGCGAGAGCACCTACGACAACGCCCTGCCGTGGACCAAGATCGCCGCCGTGCCGCACACCAGCTACGGCAACTTCGCACCGCTGCTGCCCAAGCTGGAGACGCTGCACAGCAGCCGCATCGCCGGCGACAAGGAGTTCCAGTGGTGGTCGCAGGACGTCGCCCAGTTCCGCGAAGAGCGCGCCAAGAAGTGGATCTCGCTCAACGAGGCCGAGCGCCGCGCCGAGCGCGACCGCGACGATGCCAAGCGCAAGCAGCGCCAGGCCGAACGCAAGCAACTGGGCCTGGAGCTCGATCCGCTGGCCGACGATGCCAACGACGACGGCCTCGCCGCCGCCGAGCGCGATATCGCCAAGGATGCGGCGCGCGAGAAGCTGGCCGAAAAGCGTCCGGACCCGCTGTTGCGCGAATCGGCTTCGATCCTCGCCGACGCGGTGCGCCTGCTCAACAACGACCGTCAGCTGTCGGCGCAGGTATTGCCGACCGCGACCATGCCGGGGCACTGGGCCGACTGAGCCGGGTTCCGCATCGCGAAACGAAAAGCGCGCCCGTGTGGCGCGCTTTTTCTTTGTGTCGCGGGTAAGCGATAGCCCCCGAAGCTGAAGGGCAGGAGCGGCGTCTCAGCGGGATGTCCTTCGCTCACGAGCCGCGACCGCGTAGCGACTGTCTCGCCGCGCCGGGCCCGGTCATCGGCGGCTTCTTCCGCCCCGATGAACCACGGCCGAAAATCCGACCCGGCGCCGCGCAAGATCCGGATAGCGAGGCCGCGGCACGAGGCCTAGTCTGTCGGCTATGAACAGCAAACCCCACAACGACAAGCTCGAACAGGCCCGCGCGCTGCTCGATGGCGGCGAGCCTTCCCTGACCGAACTGGCCGAGACCGTTGGCCTCAGCCCCTCGCACCTGCAGCGGCGTTTCAGCGCGCGCTTCGGCCTGAGCCCGGCCGAGTACCTGGCGCAACGCAAGCTCGGTAGCCTGCGTTCGGCGTTGCGCGAAGGCCACGACGTCAGCGCCGCCTTGTACGACGCCGGCTACGGCTCGCCGTCGCGGGTCTACGAAAGCGGTGCGGCCAAGCTCGGCATGACCCCGGGGCGTTACCGCGCCGGCGGCGCCGGCGAGCAGATCCGCTGGAGCCTGGCGCCGACCGCGATCGGCACCGCCCTGGTCGCCACCACCGCGCGCGGCATCTGCATGGTCGAGCTCGGCGACGACCCGCAGGCGCTGGAAGCGAAGTTGCGCAGCGAGTTCCCGCAGGCGCTGCTGGAGCGCGTCGATGCCGGCCGCGACGAATTCCTGGCCCCGCGTTTGCGCGCGGTCGCCGATACCCTGGGCGGGCAGGGCCATGCCGTGCCGCTGGACCTGATCGGCACCGCCTTCCAGAAGAAGGTCTGGGACGCGCTGATGAAGATTCCGGCCGGGCAGACCCGCAGCTATGCGCAGATCGCCGAACAGGTCGGTGCGCCGCGTGGCGCGCGCGCGGTGGCGCAGGCTTGCGCCAACAACCGCGTCGCCGTGGTCGTGCCCTGCCACCGCGTGGTGCGCGGCGACGGTTCGCTCGGCGGCTACCGCTGGGGCCTGCCGCTCAAGGAGCGCCTGCTGCAGCGCGAGCGGGCGGCCTGAGAAGCGGGAATCGGGAATGGGGAGTCGGGAATCGTAAAAAGCGATTGCCGAGCTCGTGCCTCTACGATTCCCGACTCCCCATTCCCGATTCCCGCCCAGCGGCGCCGCCGCTGGGCTCAGCCCCTCCGCTTGCGCGCGGCCCGCGGCGCATCGCGCGTCGGTAGTTCCAGGCCGTGCTTGACCACGTCGAACACCAGGTGGGTGTCGTAGCGCTTGATGTTGCCTTCGTCGAGGAACAGGCGGTCGACCACCTGGCGGCAGTGCGAGACCCCGGTCGTGGCCAGGATCACCAGGTAATCCCACTCGCCGGCCAGGGTGTAGCACTGCTGGACCTCGGGCGCGGCGCGCACGCGGGCGTGGAAGGCCGCATGGCGTTCGGCCGACTCGCGCTCCATCGTGACCCAGACCGCGGCCAGGGTGCTGCCGAGCGACAGCGGATCCAGCACCGCCACCTGGCGCATCAGGCCTTCCTGGCGGTAGCGGGTCATGCGCCGCTGTACCGCGCTCGGCGACAGCCCGATGGCGTCGCCGAGCTCGCTCAGGGTCGCCGAAGCGTCGCGCTGCAGCAGTTCGAGCAGCTTGTGGTCGAACTCGTCCAAAACCAGGGGTGGGGTGCTCATGCAAGATTTTTGCGTTGATGCGGGCAAATATTCAACCGCAATTTGACTGACATCGATACGCTATTCACGATCCCGTCGCATGAGGAATTTTTATGTGCGGGATCGCTCCCCCGACCTATTCGATACGGACGCCCCCGGGATGTCCCGGTACGTGATGCAAGCCGCTATGCCCGAGCAGGTCGGCGAGATTCTCGCGCTGATCCGCGAACACGGCCCCAATCCCTGGAATTTCCTGCCCGACGTCGAGCTCGCCGCACATCTGTCGGCGATCCGGCGAGGAAGAACGCAGGCGGTCGTCGCTTTGCACGACGGAGAAATCGTGGCCGTCGTCACATTTGAGCCGAGCGATGCCTTTCATCGCTACCAGCCGTCCGGTCGCGAGATCGAATGGCAGGGTCATGTCGGCGAAGTCGTAGTGCACCGCGGTCATCGCGGACAAGGACTCGGCACTCGATTGTTGAAGGCGGCGGTCTCGCGCCTGTTGCAAATGGGTTTGATCGAGATCTACGTCGAGCGCCACGAGGAAAACCAAGGTTCGGCCGGAATGATGCGCAAGGCCGGCTTCGTGGTGATCGACGTATTCGACGATCCGCGTCGCCGCGACGTAGGCAGCCGCAGGACGGCGGTGTCGCGTTACGGGCCGCATCCCTGATCGAGGGCGGCGCGATCGTCGAGATCGCGACGCCGGTGTTTTCGCTCCTCGCCGTTTCGACCCGAATGCACGTCACCACCGGCCGACCCGCGTCGTCCGTCCCTCCGCTGTTGCTCTTCCCCCGGAATCCGCGTCATGAGCGCCGTTTCACCGACCGCTGAACGACTGGCCCCTGGCGCCCTCGCGGTCGCCTTCGCTTTGGGGTCGGTCTATGTGCTGTGGGGATCGACCTACCTGGCGATCCGTTTCGCCCTCGAAAGCTATCCGCCGTTCCTGCTCGGCGCCGGCCGCATGTTCCTCGCCGGCGCGATCATGTATGCGGTCTTGCGTTGGCGCGGCGTCGCCCCGCCGAGCCGCAAGCAGTGGCGCACCCTATGGCTGCTGTCGATCTGGATGGTGCTGTTGTCCAACGGTTTGGTGAACCTGGCCGAGACCGAGGTCGATTCCGGCTTGGCCGCGATCGCGGTCGCCTCGATGCCGTTGTTCGCCGGCGTGTTCGCCATGTTGCGCGGGCGCCATCCCTCGAAGATCGAGTGGATCGGCCTGGCGATCGGTTTCCTCGGGGTGATCTGGCTCAACGCCGGCAGCAAGCTGTCGGCCTCGATCCTCGGCTTGGTGTGCCTGACCGTCGCGCCGATCGCCTGGGCCTGGGGTTCGATCTGGAGCCGCGACCAGGACCTGCCGTCGCCGTTCATGGCCGCGAGCGCGCAGATGCTGACCGGCAGCATCTGGATGCTCGGTGCCGCGGTCGTGACCGGCGAGCGCATCACCGCGATGCCGACCTGGGCCGCCACCGGCGCGATGCTGTACCTGGTCGTCGCCGGTTCGATCTTCGGTTTCACCGCTTACATCTGGCTGCTGCACCACGTGCGCCCGGCGCTGGCGACCAGCTACGCCTACGTCAACCCGCCGATCGCGGTGCTGTTCGGCGCCTTGCTCGCCGGCGAGCGTTTCACCTCGCACGACCTCGGCGCCATGGCGGTGATCCTGGTCGGCGTCGTCATCATCACCCTGGCCCGCGCCCGCGCGGCCAAGCCGGCCGTGCCCAAGCTCGTGGAAAGCAGAATCGACGCGATCGATGCGATCGAGCCCGGCGCACCGGCCGAAAAGGAAACACGCGCATGAATGCTGCCACCGACCGCCGCGGACTGTGGATCGCGGTCGCCTCGTTCGTCCTGTGGGGCCTGATGCCGCTGTATTGGCATTTGCTCAAGGCGGTGCCGTCGCTGCAGATCGTCGCCCATCGCGTCGTCTGGAGCACGCTGCTGGTCGCCGCCTGGCTCGGCTGGACCTTGGGCCGGCATTGGCTGCGCGAGGTCCTGCGCCAGCCGCGCAAGGCCGCCATGCTCGGCGTCAGCGGCGCCTTGATCGCCTTCAACTGGGGCCTCTACATCTGGGCGGTCAACGCCGGGCATGTGATCGAGACCAGCCTGGGATATTTCATCGGCCCGCTGGTCAGCGTGATGCTCGGCGTGGTCTTCCTCGGCGAGCGCCTGCGCACGGCGCAGTGGATCGCGATCGCTTTCGCCTTCGCCGGCGTGGCCTGGCTGACCTTCGAATACGGCCGGCCGCCGCTGATCGCCATCGGCCTGGCGGTGTCGTTCGCCCTGTACGGATTGATCCGCAAGCTGGTCGCGGTCGAGGCGGTGACCGGCCTCGGTGTCGAGAACGTCTATCTGTTCGTGCCGGCCCTGGCCTTGATGTTCTGGGGCGAAACCCACGGGCAGGGCAGCTTCATCGGCGGCTGGGGGCTCGGTACCGCGTTGCTGCTGGTGATTGCCGGTGCGCTGACCGCGCTGCCGCTGATCGGCTTCGCCTATGCGGTGCGGCGCGTGTCGCTGACCGCGATCGGCCTGCTGCAGTACGTCGCCCCGACCCTGCAGTTCCTGATCGGCGTGCTGATCCTGCGCGAACCGTTCAACGCCGAGCGCGCGATCGGCTTCGTCATCATCTGGATCGGTCTGATGATCTTCGCCGGCGAGGGCGTGCTGCGCTCGCGGCGGGTGGGGGTCGCTGCAACAGCTTGAGATGTGCGAGGCGATCCCAGTTCGCTGGATGCGGGCAGTCTCTTCAGCGACAGCGCCTTGCGAAGCCGACAGTGCACACATCGCCCTCCCTCGCTTCTGAGTCGCGAGCAACCCACGGACAGCGCCGCCGCCGTGCGCCCGCTCTCAACCGATCAAACCCTCCGAGAACGCCTTCGCCAGTACGTACGCCGTCACTATTGCGGTTGCGAGCAGGCCGCGGCCGAGCGCGCCTTCATGCCAGCGCCGTTGGCGCGTGCGCTGGCGAACCTGCTGGCGGCGCTGCGAAACCGTCGCGAGCGCGGCGGCCTCTTGCTGCGCCTGCAGACGTCGCGCGAAGTCGGGCGCGGCGGTCGTCGCATCGCCGTTGGCATCGATCAGCGCAGGCGTAAACGCAGGCGCATTCGCCTGGTGCGTCGATGCGAGGGCCGGAGCGCGCGCGAGCAGGTACTCGGCGACCTCGGCATCGTCCATCTGCGGTTCCCAGTCGTCGACGAACGGCGCCGGCACCCGCCGGCGCAGCGACAAGGCCGTCGTATAGGCGGTGTCGACCGGCATTCGATAGCGATCGAGAAACAGCAGCACCGGTGCGTAGCGCCGCGCCGAGGCGCCGTCGAAGGAAAGCAGATCCTGTTGCCAGGCCGGCAGCCGGGCGAGGTAGCGGCCGGGCGCGCTCAGGCAGACCTGCAGGCCTTCGCGCGGCACCTCGAACCGGTCGTCGCGATAGCGCCGCAATCCGACTACGTCGTGCCAGACGATCAGGCCGAAATCGGGGCAATGGATGCCGGCGGCGTCGATGCGCAACTCGAGCTCGGCCCGGTTGATACGCCGCAGCACGAACGCGCTGCCCGCCAGCAGCGCCGCGAGCGCGCCGAGCATTGCCGATGCGCCGTAATGGCCGGGGCCCCAGGCTACCCAGGCGAGCAGAGCCGTCGCCGCACTCGCCCCGGTCAGCCACCACAAGGTCGTGCGTGGATGATGGGCGATACCGCGCACCGAACCAGTGCCCAGTGCCTCGCGGGTCGAACGGTGCAGGTGATCGTCTTCGCGACGGTCGATGCGATATACCGCAACGACGCTGGCGCAGAGGCCGGCCAGGCATGCCAGCAACAGCGCCAGAGTGAGCCAGGGCGGGTGCTGCGGCGACAGGCCTTGCTCGTTGAAGGCGAGCGGCAGGGCGATCGCGCCGAGCACGATGCTGAGGACACGGTAAAAACGTCGGCGGATCGTTGCGTTCATTACGGCTCGGCTTCCATGCGCCGGCGCCTACGCTAGCGCACCGGTCAATCCGGCAAAAGCGGCGGGCCCATCGTCGCCGACGGGCCCGCCGTGCGATCCCTCACAGTGCGCGCAGGGCCGAAGTCACCGGCAGGTTGGCGGCGCGCAACGCCGGGAACAGGCCGCCGACGAAGCCGATCGCCAGCGCCCACTTCAGGCCGCTCCACAGCAGTTCGCCGGTGACGCGGAAATCGAAGGTCAGCTGGCCGACGCCGCCGGCGATGGTCGAGGCGGTGTAGCCGTTGAAGATCAGCCACGCCAAGGCGCCGCCGATCACTCCGCCTAGCAAGGCCAGCAACATCGTTTCCAGCATCACCGCCACCACCACCGGCACGCCGCGGAAGCCGATCGCGCGCAGGGTCGCGATCTCGCGCGCCCTCGTCGCCACGGTGGCGAACATGGTGTTGAGCGCGCCGAACACCGCGCCGATCGCCATGATCGAACCGACCACGATGCCGATCACCCGGATCACCTTGGTCATGGTTTCGGATTGCTTGGCGAAGTATTCGGCGGTGGTCGTGGTGTCGACCTGCAGACGCGGGTCGCCGGCCAGGGCCGCCTTGAAGCTCTTGAACTGTTTGGCGTCGCTGAGCTTGGCGATGACCGAATTGCGCGAAGCGCCGCGACGGTAGGTCGAGGCGACCATCTCCGCATCGGCCCACAGCTCCGAATCCATCGCATCGCCGGAACGGAACACGCCGACCACGGTCCACAGTTCGCTGCCGAGGCGGATCTGCTTGCCGACCTGCATGCCGGTGAACTGGCGTACCGCGCCGCTGCCGACCACGACTTCGCGTTTGCCGGATTCGAACTTGCGGCCTTCCACGATCTTGAGCTGCGGGCGCACGTCGAAGGCGCGGTCGCCGACGCCGCGCAACTGCACGCTGCCGTCCTCGTCGGGCGCGCCGCCCTTGATCGGCAGGTTCGCCGCGACCACCGTCTCGGCCGAAGCCAAGGGGCGGCCGTCGGCGCTGCGGGCGATGCCCGGCGCCTGCGCGATGACGTTGATGCTGTCCAGGCTGAGGGTGGACATCACCTCGGCCGCGGACGCACCGCGCAGGACGATGACGCTGTCGTCGCTGCCGGTGCGGCGCAGCGTCTGCTGATAGCCCTCGGCCATCGACAGCATCGCCACCAGCACCGCGACCACGCCGGCGATGCCGATCACGACCACCGACGACGAGCCCAGGCGCTGGCTCAGGGTGCTGATGCCGACGCCGGCCACCGAGGCAGCCTGGCGGCCGCTGCGGGTGAAGAACATCCATAGCGCGAACAGCGCGGCCAAGCCCAGCAGGGCCGGCCACGGCAGCATCGACCAGGCGACGAGGCCGGCCACTAGGGCCACGAATACGGCCAGGCCGCGTGCGAACGATTTGAGTCTCTTCATTGCGTTCTCCTCAGCGTCCGGCCAATGCATCGACGATGTTCAGGCGCATCGCCCGGATCGCCGGCAAGGCGCCGACCAGCAGGCCGATGGCGATCATCAGGCCAAGGCCCAGCGACCAACTGTTGAGGCCGATCGGCGGCACGCTGATCGCGCCGCCGCTGGCGGTGCTGACGATCGGGCCGAGCACGCCGGCGATGGCCACGCCGACGACGCCGCCGATCAACATCAGCAGCACCGATTCGGCCAACACCAGCCACAGCACGCTGTGGCTGGAAAAGCCGATCGTCTTCAACACCGCCAGCTCGGAGGTGCGCTCGCGCACCGCCTGGGCCATGGTGTTGCCGGTCAGCAGAACCAAGGTGAAGAACACCGCGCCCATGATCGAACCGACGATCAGGCCGATGTCGGCCATCTGCTTCATCCAACTGGCCGAGGCTGCGGCTTCGGTCTGGGTCTTGGACTCGTGGTCGGAGTTGGCCGAGATCGCGTCGATGGCCTTGGCGATGCGGTCGGCCTGGTTGACGTCCTTGACCTCGGTGACGTACCAGCCGACCTGGCCGGTGTTGTACGGCGTGGAGTCGTCGAAGTACTTCCAGTGCAGCAGGATCATCTGGTCGAACCAGGCCCCGGATTTCTTGTCGGTCGCCGAGATCACCCCGGAGATGTCGAAGATCCAGTTCTTGCTGCCGTCGCGGTTCGGGAAGATGGTCGATTGCAGCGGCAGTTTTTGCCCGACCTTCCAGTTGAAGCGCTTCATCAGGCCTTCGCCGACCAGCACGCCGGTGCGGGTGGCCTCGAAGGCTTTGCGCTGCGCCTTGTCGACGGCGATTTCCGGATACAGGTCGAGGTAGTTCGGCGCCACCGCGAAGCTGAAGATCTGGTTGTGCGGGTCCTGGTAGGCGCCGCCGAACCAGTTCGCGTACGACACCTGGCTGACGCCCGGCACTTGGCCGATGCGGTCGTTGAGCGACATCGGCAGCGGTTGGATGAAGGACAGGCGCGAGCCGGTCTGCAGGCGCTTGGCGCCGTTGGCGCTGTTGCCGGCCTGCTCGAAACTCTCGCGCACGCCGTCGAGCAGGCCGAACAGCAGGAACGCGGCGATGATCGACAGCAGGGTCAGCAGCGTGCGCGTCTTGCGACGCATCAGCTCCGCCCAGATCAGATGGAAATATTTCATGAGGGCCGCTCCCGGCTCAGGCCGCGTGCGACTGCTGCTCGACCAGGGTGCCCTTGTCGAGATGCAGGGTGTGGGTGGCGTATTCGGCGGCCTTCGGATCGTGGGTCACCATCACGATGGTCTTGCCGTGTTCGCGGTTGAGCAGCTGCAGCAGATTGAGGATCTCCTCGGCCGCATGCCGGTCGAGGTCGCCGGTCGGTTCGTCGCAGATCAGCAAGGTCGGGTCGGAGACGATCGCGCGTGCGATCGCCACGCGCTGCTGCTGGCCGCCGGACAGTTCGTTCGGGCGGTGCTTGCCGCGGTCGGCCAGGCCGACCAGGGTCAGGGCGATCTCGGCGTTGCGCTTGCGCTGGGCGCCGTTGAGCGGGGTCAGCAGCAACGGCAATTCGACGTTCTTCTGCGCGCTCAAGGCCGGCATCAGGTTGTAGAACTGGAACACGAAGCCGACGTGGCGGCTGCGCCACTGCGACAGCTGGCCGGAGCTCATGCGGTCGATGCGCTCGCCTTCGATCGAGATCTCGCCGCCGCTGGGGTTGTCGAGGCCGCCGATCAGATTGAGCAAGGTGGTCTTGCCCGAACCCGACGGTCCCATCAGGGCGACGAAATCGCCCTTGGCGATGTCCAGGTTGATGCCGTGCAGCACTTCGACCTTTTCCGGGCCGCGCTGATAGGTCTTGGTGAGGTTGTTGATCGAAACCAGGGTGTCCATCTTCGACTTCCTCGAACGTGGATCGGTGAAGGAGCGAGGGCGCCGGAGGCGGCGCCGCTCGCGGATTTGGCAGGCGGATTCGGCAGGCGAGCGGCTCGCGCTCGCTCAGTCTTTGCTATCCGACGAACCGGGGGCGTCGTTTTCGACACGCACCGGGCCGCCGTCGGCGAGCGAATCCGGCGGGGCGAGCACGACGGTCTCGCCGCCGCTCAGGCCCTGGGTCACTTCCTGGTCTTCGCCGAGCTTGCGGCCCAGGGTCACCGCGGTCTGCGCGACCTTGCCGTCGGCGACGACGAACACGTTGTCCTTGCCGTCGCGTTGGACGATGGCCGCGGCCGGCACCATCGCGCTGGGCTTGCGCTGGGCGGCCTGGGCCGGCTTGGCCGCCTCCAGGAAGCTCACCCGCACGCCCATGTCCGGAACGATGCGCGGGTCGCGGTTCTTGATCGCCACACGCACCTTGACCGTGGCCTTGCCGCGGTCGGCGGTCGGGATGATCGCGATCACCTCGGCCGGGATCTTCCAATCGGGGTAGGCGTTGAGCACGGCCTCGACCGGCATCTTGGGCTGCACGCGGCCGATGAAGGCCTCGCCGACGTCGACCTCGATCTCCAGCGAATCCATGTCGACGATGGTGCCGATGCCGGTGCGGGTGAAGCCGCCGCCGGCCGACAGCGGCGATACGATTTCGCCGGGCTGGGCGGCCTTGGCGGTGACCACGCCGGAGAACGGCGCGCGCACGATGGTGTTGTCGACGCCGATGTCGGCGATGCGCAAGCCGTCGCCGGAGACCTTGACGTTGCGCTGCGCGGTCAGCAGTTGCGCACGCAGTGCATCGCGCGTGGCCACGGCCTGGTCGTATTGCGACTTGGACACGAGCTGCTGGCCGGCGAGCGTCGCCAGGCGCCTGGCGTTGGCTTCGGCCTCGGTGAGCTGCGCCTGCACGCGCGCGGTCTCGCTCTGCGCCGCGCCGAGCTGGGCGGCGCTGAGCTCGCGCTGGGCGTTGGCGTCGATCGGGTCGAGCGTCGCCATGATCTGGCCTTCCTCGACGCGCTGGCCTTCCTCGATCATGACCTCGCGGACCTTGCCGGTGATCTTGGCCGAGACCGTGGCCATGCGCCGCGCGACCACATAGCCGGAGGCATCGAGCACCGAGGCGCCGGCGCCGTTGCCGCCGCCGATCGCGGTGACCGTGGCGGTTTCCACGCGGGGGCCGCCGTTGCGGCCGAACATCGCCCAGGCGGCGATGCCGAGTACGACGAGAATCAGCACGGCGATGCCGATGAACAGGCCACGACCCGGGCCGGAGCGCTCGGGCGGACGATTGCGGTCGATGCGGAGCTCTTTCAGCAGATCAGCGGATGCACTCATGGTCACAACCAAGACGCCAGATATTGGCTAGTGTGACTGCGGTAGCCCTTGCGCGCCAACGTGCAGAAAGTCAGTTTTTGTCAGCGCCGGTGTCGGCGGTTTTTCATGACAAACGTCATGGTTTCACGCTCTTTGCGCGCGGCGATACACGACTTCCGCGCCAATTCGCGGGCGCCATCCGTTTTGTGCAGGGCTTGCGGATTCGCGCCGGGACGAGCGCTGCGTGCGAGGTTGCGGTGTGTGTGCGGTCCCTGGCCAAGCAACTGGATGCGGCGGGACGCCCCCGCCGCATTGCCGGGCGGTCAGCGCGCCGAGCGCGCCTTGAGCATGGCGTAAGCCGCGCGCAGGCCCTGGGCCTCGCCGCCGGCCGGGCGACCGGGGCGGTCGGCGTCGTTCCAGCTGTAAACGTCCAGATGCGCCCACGGCAGCTCGGCCGGGACGAAACGCTCGAGGTACAACGCGGCCGTCACCGAGCCGGCCATCTTCGACGGGCCGCCGTTGGCGAGGTCGGCGATGTGGCTGGTCAAGTAACGCAGGTAGGGGCGCCACAACGGCATGCGCCACAGCGGGTCGCGCTGCTGGATGCCGGCATCGAGCCATTCGGCCGCGAGTTCGTCGCGATTGGCGAACAGCGCCGGCAGGTCCGGGCCGAGCGCGATGCGCGCCGCGCCGGTCAGGGTGGCGAAATCCAGCAGCAGCTCCGGCGCTTGCTCGCCGGCATAGGTGAGGGCGTCGCAGAGAATCACCCGGCCTTCGGCGTCGGTGTTGTCGATCTCGACGCTGACGCCCTGGCGCGTAGCGATGACTTCGCCGGGGCGGAACGCGTCCGGGCCGACCGCGTTCTCGACCGCCGGCACCAGCAGGGTGATCCGCAGCGGCAGCTTGCGCGCCATGATCAACTCGGCCAGGGCGATCGCGTGCGCCGCGCCGCCCATGTCCTTCTTCATCCAGCGCATGCCTTCGGCGGGCTTGAGGTCGAGGCCGCCGGTGTCGAAGCACACGCCCTTGCCGACCAGGGCGATGTGCGGATGCGCCGGGTTACCCCAGCGCAGCGCGATCAGCCGCGGCGCGCGGTGCGAGGCGCGGCCGACCGCGTGGATCGCCGGGAAGTTCTGCGCGATCAGCTCGTCGCCGGTTACGACCTCGATGTCGGCGCCGTGGCGCGCGGCGATCTCGCGCGCGATCGCTTCCAGCTCGGCCGGGCCCATGTGCTCGGTCGGGGTGTTGATCAGGTCGCGCACGCGCCAGCTCGCGGCGACCAGGTCGAAGACCTCGTCGCCGCCTTCCGGGGGCGCGTCGACCAGCAGCTGCGCCGGCGCGCGCGGCGGCGCCTTGTAGCGGCTGAAGCGATAGCTGCCGATGCCCCAACCCAGGCGCAGTGCGTCCAGGGTGGCGGCGTCGTGCTGGCCTTCGATGCGCCAGGTGCGTGCCGGCAGCGCGAATGGCGCGTGGCCGTAGGAATACGGATCGAGCGGATCGCCGACCCCGAGCACGCCGGCGGCGATGCAGCCGTCGCCGCCCGGAACCACCACGGCGCTGCCGGGCGTGCCGTCGAAGCCTTGCGCGTCGAGCCAGGCCACGGCCGAATCGGCCAGCGTTTCGCGCCAGGTCTTGAGCGAGGCGCGGCTGACCAGGACCAGCGGCAGAGCGTCGCTGGCGTCGTCGGTGAAACCCAGGGGCAAAGTCATGCGGCAGCGGTATCCGTGCGATGCGCCGTGTCCAGCCAGTCGGCCAGGGCGGCAAGGGTGGTGAATTCGAGATCGGGGCGCAGTTCGGCGTGCGGCCATTGCCGGCCTTCGCGGTTGATCCAGCAGGTGCGCAAGCCGGCGCGGGCGCCGCCGACGATGTCCATCTCGATGTCGTCGCCGACATGCAGCACCTGCGCCGGCTCGACTTCGAGGCGGGTGCAGGCGGCGTGGAAGATGCTGGCGTCGGGCTTGGCGCGGCCGTGCTCGCGCGCGCCGAGCTGGAAGCGGAACAGCGGCATCAGGCCGATGCGTTCCAGGTCGGCGTTGCCGTTGCTCAACGCGGCCAGCGGCACGCGCGCGGCCAGGCGCGCGAGTGCTTCCTCGCTGTCGGCGTAGTGCTCGACCTCGCAGCGCGCGGCGAAGAACACGTCGAAGGCCGGCGCGACCAGGGCGAGGTCCTCGCCGGTCTCGCGCAGCATGTGCTCCAGGGTCAGGCGACGCTGCTGGGTGAAATCGTGGGCCAAGTCGGGGCGCTCGGCGGCGATGCGGTCGCGCAGCTCGCGCATGGCTTCGATCGGGAAACGCTCGGCGGCGCGCGGCGCGTGCTGGCGCAGCCAGGCGTCGAGGACGCTTTCGGCCCGGATCATGACCGGGGCGATCGGCCAGATGGTGTCGTCGAGGTCGAGGGTGATGGCGCGTACGGGAAAGCTCATGGCGGCATTTTAGCGCGCCGCGGTCCGGGGTTTGGGCGATGCCGCGCAGGAAACGCCGACAGGGGCGGGCGGATCGGGGCGGGATAATGTGCTGCACGAGGCCGCGGACGGGCGGCTGCCGTCGTGCTGCGGTATTCAGGAACGTTCGCCAAGGCCGGCCCTGGCGGAGCGGCGCGCGGATCGCCGTCGCGTCACTCCAGCAGCTTCGACCAGCCTTCCATGCCTTCGATCCGCGCCAGCACCAGTTTCACGCAGACCAGCATCGGCACGGCGAGCAGCAGGCCGATGATGCCCCACAGCCAGCCGAAGAACATCAGCGCCAGGATCAGCACCAGCGGCGACAGGCGCATGCTGCGGCCGAGCACGATCGGGGTGACCGCCTGCGACTCGATCGCGTGCAGCAGCAGATAGACGCCGGCCGGCAAGAGTGACGGCAGCAATTCGTCGAACGCCACCAGGCCGGTCATCAGCATGATCAGCATGCCGATCAGCGGGCCGACGAAGGGGGCGAAGTTGAGGATCGCCGCCATCGTGCCCCACAGCAGCGACTCCTGCAGCGGCACCCCGAGCGCGTACAGCGCGCCGGCCAGGGCCAGGCCGAGACCGCTGTTGATCAGGGTGATGGTGAGCACGTAGCGCGAGATCTCGTGCTCGATCGAATGCAGGATGTCGATGGTCAGTCTTTTCTGCTGCGGCCCCGGCAGCAGCGCGATCGCGTTGCGTTGCAGGGACTCGCCATAAACCATGAAGAAGAAGGTCAGCAGCACCACCGCCAATACCTGGGCGATGTATTTCGGCGTCGAGGTGAGCGCGCGGTAGGGATCGTTGAGTTCGGTCTTGATCACCTGCACCGGCTTGCTGGTGCTTTCGCCGCCGGCGGCGCGCGCGATGTTCTGCGCGGCGCGATTGGCCTCCTGCATCGGCTTGGTCATCTCGCGCAGTTTCGGCGCCAGCTGTTTCATCTCGCGCGGCACCTGGCGCACCCACTCGCTGGCCGGCTCGACCAGTTGCAGGGCGAGCACGCCGGAAATCGCCAGTCCGCCGACGATCACCGCCACCGCGCCGATCACGCGCGGCAGATAGAGCTTCTGCAGCAGGCGCAGGATCGGGTTGCCGACCAGGGCGAAGAAGGCCGCCAACAGGATCGGCAGGATCAGTTCCTGGGCGGCCCACAGGGTGAAGCCGACCGCGAGCACGGCGAGTACGTACAGCGGCACCGGCGCCTTCGGGCGCGTCGCTGCGGCGGGTGTCGCCGCTGCGGCGGGTTCGGGCTCGGGCGCGCTATCGCCCGGCGGAGGTTCGGCCGAATCCGGCTCGATGGGCGCGGCAGGCGGTTGCGGTGCGGAGGTGCTCAAGGCTCGATCGATTCGGTGCGGTCGTTGCGCGCACTGTGCGCCGTCGTCCGCGGCGGCGCCACTGTCGTCAGCCCGGGCGCGACCGCGCCGCTGGCTTCGGCGACGGCCTCGGCGTTGTCGGCGGCGTGTCCGGCCTGGCCGGCGGCATGCCCGGCCTCACCGGCGGCCCTGGCTGCCTGGTCGGCCGCGCTCTGTGCGCTGCTGCCGGCGAACAGGCCCGACAGCATGGTGACGATCTGCATCAGGTTGCTGCTCTTGGCCGCGATCTTGGCCGGCTCGGCGCGCCCCATCAAAAAGCCGCTGACCAGGCCGGCGACGACGATCCGCCCGGGCGTCCAGGCCTCGTGCCAACGCGCCTTGAGCAAGGCCTTGCGTTCGAGCGCCTGCTCGTAGCGGCCTTCGAGCAGGTGTTCGCGTTTGTGCACGCGTCGTTGCAGTCGTTCGAACCGGCTCATGGCGCCTTCCCGTCGTCCTTGCCGTGATAGCTGGCCGCGTGACCGGCGTCGGCGGCCAGATGCGCCTGCAGTTCCTCGTCGTCGAGGTCGCCCATCCCCAGGCGCCGCAATTGGCGCCGGGTGGCGTGCAGGCGGGTGAACTCGAAGTAATGCAGCGCCTGCCAGACCCCGACTGCGGTCACCACCAGGCTCAAACCGGCCGCGGCCAACATCGAGGCCAACCACGACCAGCCCAGCACGCCCTGCAGCAGCGCGATCAGCGCCGCCATCAACAGCAGCCAGGACGAGGCGCCGAACACGATCGCCACGCTGACCCAGAGCAGGGCGCGGCCGAGCGCGCTGCGGGCGAGGGCGAAGTCGGCGATCAACAGACCGCGCAGGGCGCGGCCGGTGTCGATCGCCGCCGACAGGCCTTCGCGGCCGGCGTCGCGGATCTCGCGGTACGAGTCCTCGATCGACGGCCCCCGGCCCCGCCCGGCAGCGTCGGGGCTGTCGTCGCCGCCCGAAGCGGAGTCCGGACCGCTGCGGCTGGGGTCGCTCACGCTTACTTGTCGCTGCCGCGGGCGAGCTTGGCGATGATGAAGCCGGCCGCGAAGGCGACGCCGAACGAAGCCAGCGGCCGTTCGCGCACGAGTTCGGCGGCGCTTTCGATCAGGTCGCGGCCCTTGTCCATGAGTGCATCGACCTGCTCGCGCGCGGCGCCGCCGGCATGTTCGGCGGCGGCGATGCCGGCCAGCGCGCTGTCGGCGAGGTCGGACTTCACATTGGCCTTGCCGAGCTTGAGCTCCTCGCCCGCGACGCCGGCGGCGCTGCGGATGGCTTCGCCTGCGTCGCTGGCCGCCTGCTTGAGGTGGGTGCCGGCCTGGCCGAGGTTGGTCTTGATGGCGTCGGTCGAAGTGGGGGTCATCGTGGTGTTCCTCCGTGCTGCATGGATGAACCGCTGAACGAGTCCAGGGTTCGAGCGGGCCGTCGACGTGCCGGGCGGTCCCGGCCCTCGGCGGCATTGATCGGATCGCGCCGCGGTGCGACGCGCATTCATGCCGATGGCAACGGCGCAGGATGCCCCGCGACGTTACTGCATCTGCAGATCGCCGCGACGATTGCCGCGCACGATTCGCAATACCAACTGTGCCGGAGCCCGCGTGAAGCTCGCGCGGAAACCCGGAAGATCGTCGAACTGACCGCTGGTGGCGGCCACGATGACGTCATCCTTGCGCAGATCGTTCTTTTCGGCGCGGCTGCCGCGGGCCACGCTTTCGACCACCACCCCGGAGAAACCGGACTGGCGCAGGCGTTCGGGCAGCTCGGCGAAGGTCGCGCCGCCCAGGCGCGGATCGAGTTCGGCGCCGGCGAGCGCCTTGGCCTGTTCGCGCAGGCTTGCGGTGAGCTGCAGCGGCTGGCCGTCGCGCAGCACTTCCAAGGCGATCTTGCTGCCGATCGCCTGCAGGCCTTCGAAATTGCGCAAGGCGTCGCGGCCGTCGACGCGCTGGCCGTTGGCGGTCAGGATCACGTCGCCGGGCTTGAGGCCCGCCGCGGCCGCGGCGCTGCCGGCGAACACGCGCGAGACCAGAGCGCCGCGCGGTTCGCCGAGCTTGAGGCCGGCGGCGAGCTGCGGGGTCACGTCTTGCGATTCCAGGCCGAGGCTGCCGCGGCGCACGACGCCGTTGTTGGCGATCAGCTGGTCCTTGATGTTGCGCGCCAGGTTGGCCGGGATCGCGAAGCCCAGGCCGATGTTGCCGGCCATGCTGCCCTGCGGGTTGAAGCTGGCGGTGTTGATGCCGATCAGTTCGCCGTTGAGGTTGACCAGCGCGCCGCCCGAATTGCCCGGGTTGATCGAGGCGTCGGTCTGGATGAAGTTCTGGTAGCCCAGGCCGCGCAGGCCGCTGCGGCCGACCGCCGAGACGATGCCCGAGGTCACGGTCTGGCCGATGCCGAAGGGGTTGCCGACCGCGACCACGAAATCGCCGACCCGCAGCGCGTCCGAGTCGGCCAGGCTGATCGCGCTGAGGTTCTGCGCCGGCACCCGCATCAGGGCGATGTCGGTGTCGGGGTCGGAACCGACGAAGTCGGCCTTGATGGTGCGGCCGTCGGCCAAGGTCACCGAGACCTCGTCGGCGCCTTCGATGACGTGGTGGTTGGTCAGCACGTAGCCGTTCTTGGCGTCGATGATCACGCCCGAGCCCAGCGATTCGTTGATCCGCTCCTGTGGGATGTTCGGGAACATGCGGCGGAAGAACGGGTCGTTGGCGAAGGGGTTGCGGATGCGCACGGTCTGTTTGGTGTGCACGCTGACCACCGCCGGGGTGACCCGCTGCAGCATCGGCGCCAGCGACGGCACCGGCTGGCCGCCGACCGAGGCCGGCAACGCGCCCGCGGTCGGCAGCGGCAGGGCCGCGGCGGCCGGCGACGCCTGGGCCGGCGTTTGCAGCCCCTCGCGGATCGCGGTGGCGGCGAAGCCGCCGAAGGCGGCGGCGAGGGCAAGGGTCAGCAGGGTCGGCAAGGGGCGCATCGAGTCGCTGTTCCGGTCAACGGTGGAAGGGAAAGAGGGCAGAACCCAGATCGTGACGCTGCCGCGGGCGATCAAGCCCGCGCGCCGGCAGGGGGGCGCCGGCAGGAGCTTGGACCGCGTCGGCGCGATCTCGTTCAGTGTCGCGGCCAGTGTCGGAGAATGCGAATAAATAGCCGATGAAGTACCCGCGCGTATCGTGTCGCCACGGCGTCCGCGCGGACGCCGCGCCGGGTCGCGCCGAAATTGGAATGCGTGACCGCGCCAACACCGACAAAGCGTGATAGCCATCAAAAAGCCGTTGACTTCCAGAAACACCGGGCGTAGCTTGAAGTCTCTGCGACGCCACAACATCTAGTGGTCGGCTTCGTGGAAGGAGCCCAAGCATAGGGGTTCAGCTTGGGTCGGTCGGTGCGTAGCCTTGATAGCGAGCGGGCGCATGACGGGAACAGGCGCGAACCGCAAAGACCAGCCAAATACCGCACGTGGCGCGTAATCAACGCGAACGCGTGCGTCGCCGTCGGCGGGGGCTGGCGGCGGCTCCGAGACCCGGTTCCGGCCTGCCGGCGCCAGGCGGCAATAACCGCGACATCCCGCAACACGCTGTACACGCGCGACTCGATAGATACATGGATCAGCTGACGGCAGTAGAGCGAACGCAACGCCCCGGTTACCGATTCGACCCAGGTCTCGACGAAGACCCGTTCCACCCGCAACACGCACCACCTCAGACAGACACCGGCTTTAGATAAACCCCGGTTACCACGTACAAAAAGAAACCACCGATGGCGGGCGCAACCGAACGGCCCGCCGTCAAGATTCAGGAGACGAAACAGGCATGAGCACGGTGCGCCTCGAGGCGGTCAAGAACGCGGTGGCAGATAAAGACATCGCCCTGCAACCCGCGTCCCAGGATATCTGGGACAAGAAATACCGCCTCAAGACCAAGAGCGGCGAAGCGGTCGATAGCGATATCGACGCCACCTACCAGCGCGTCGCGCGCGCCCTGGCCGACGCCGAGCCCAGCGCCGAGAAGCAACAGTACTGGTACGAGCGTTTTGTCTGGGCGCTGCGCCGCGGCGCCATCCCGGCCGGCCGCATCACCTCCAACGCCGGCGCGCTGGAGCACAAGCCCGCCACCTCGACGATCAACTGCACCGTCTCGGGCACCATCGAAGACTCGATGGACGGCATCCTCGAGAAGGTCCACGAAGCCGGCCTGACCCTCAAGGCGGGCTGCGGCATCGGCTACGAATTCAGCACCCTGCGTCCGCGCGGCGCCTTCGTCGCCGGCGCCGGCGCCTACACCTCCGGTCCGATGTCCTTCATGGATATCTACGACAAGATGTGTTTCACCGTGTCCTCGGCCGGCGGCCGCCGCGGTGCGCAGATGGGCACCTTCGACGTCAGCCACCCGGACGTGAAGGACTTCATCCGCGCCAAGCGCGAAGACGGCCGCCTGCGCCAGTTCAACCTGTCGCTGCTGATCACCGACGGCTTCATGGAGGCGGTCAAGACCGATGCCGACTGGCCGCTGGTGTTCCCGGTCAACATCAAGGAACAGGGCGACGTCGACCTGGAAGACCCGAACCAGGTCGTCTGGCGCGACTGGCCGACCACCCGCAACTACGTGGTCCGCGAGGACGGCCTGGTCGCGTGCAAGATCTACGGCCACATCCGCGCGCGCCACCTGTGGGACATGATCATGGTCTCGACGTACGACTACGCCGAGCCCGGGTTCATCCTGATCGACCGCGTCAACGAGATGAACAACAACTGGTGGTGCGAGACCATCCGCGCGACCAACCCCTGCGGCGAGCAACCGTTGCCGCCGTACGGCGCCTGTCTGCTGGGCTCGGTCAACCTGACCAAGTTCGTCCGCAACGCCTTCACCGATCGGGCCGAGTTCGATTGGGAGGAATACAAGGAAGTCGTGCGCGTGTTCACCCGCATGCTCGACAACGTGGTCGAGGTCAACGGCCTGCCGCTGGAACAGCAGCGCGCCGAGATCATGCGCAAGCGCCGCCACGGCATGGGCTTCCTCGGCCTGGGCAGCACTGTGACCATGCTGCGCATGAAGTACGGTTCGGCCGAGTCCTGCGAGTTCACCGACCGCATCGCCCGCGAAATGGCCGTGGCCGGTTGGGAAATGGGCCTGGCCCTGTCCAAGGAGAAGGGCCCGGCCCCGATCATGGAAGAGCGCTTCGCCGTCACCGCCGAGATGCTGCGCAAGCGCCCGGAGATGAAGGCCGACGGCTGGAAGATCGGCCAGGAGATCCCGGGCAAGGTCCTGCACGCCAAGTACTCGCGCTACATGCAGCGGGTGGCCGGCGTGGCCCCGGAGCTGGTCGAGGAACTGGCCGACATCGGCGCCCGCTTCACCCACCACAGCTCGATCGCCCCGACCGGCACCATTTCCCTGTCGCTGGCCAACAACGCCTCCAACGGCATCGAGCCCTCGTTCGCCCACCACTACAGCCGCAACGTCATCCGCGAAGGCAAGAAGTCCAAGGAAAAGGTCGACGTCTATTCCTTCGAGCTGCTGGCCTACCGCGAGCTGATCAACGCCAAGGCGATGCCGTTCAGCGAGGAAGCCGAGGCCAAGCTGCCCGACTACTTCATTTCCGCCGACGACATCACCCCGAAGGAGCACGTCGACGTCCAGGCGGCCGCGCAGAAGTGGGTCGACAGCTCGATTTCCAAGACCGCGAACGTCCCCACGGACTACCCGTACGAGGACTTCAAGGACATCTACCTCTACGCCCACGAGCAGGGCCTCAAGGGCTGCACCACCTTCCGCTTCAACCCTGCCGCCTTCCAGGGCGTGCTGGTCAAGGAAGCCGACCTGGAAAACACCACCTACCGCTTCGAGCTTGAAGACGGCAGCGTGCTGGAGGTCAAGGGCAACGAGCAGATCGAGTACGACGGCGAGATGCACACCGCCGCGAACCTGTTCGACGCGCTCAAGGAAGGCTATTACGGCAAGTTCTGATCGGCGCACTTGAGCGCCCGCCCGGTCCGCCGGGCGCGCGCGGCAAGTCAGTACGATCACGCAGTACGGGCACGGCGGCCGTTACGCCGGACGCGGAATTCAGGCCGATTCCGCGTTCATCCGCCAGGTTTCGCCGCGACGGCCTCGGGCGCTGAAGACCGACCCCTGTCTACGCCCGCGCAGCAGGTATAGCATCGCTCCGGCAAGACCCCGATTACACGTACCGCGTACGTACCGCCCATTAGAAAAAACGCCCACGAGGAGGGCACCATGAGCAACGGTAATGGAGTGACGGCGACCCTGACCCAGGCCGCCGAGAACGTCAAAGAAACGGCGTCCAACATCGGCAGCGCCATCGCCAACCGCGCCGAGGAAGCCGTGGCTTCGGTCAAGAAGACCGCGACCAAGGCCCGCAAGGCCGCCAAGAAGGCCGTCGGTACGGCCAAGAAGAAGCTCGCGACCGCCAGCGCCAAGGCCAAGAAGGAAGCGACCGCGCTGAAGGCCAAGGCCACCGGCAAGAAGCCGGCCAAGAAGGCTGCGAAGAAGGCCGCCAAGAAAGCGACCAAGAAAGCCACGGCCAAGAAAGCCGTGAAGAAGGCCGCGAAGAAGGCGACCAAGGCGGTCAAGAAGGTAGCGAAGAAGGCGGCCAAGGCCGTCAAGAAGGCGACCGCCAAGAAGGCTCCGGCGAAGAAGGCAGCGGCCAAGAAGGCGCCCGCCAAGAAAGCCGCCGCCAAGAAGGGTGCCGTGAAGAAGGCCGCCAAGAAAGCGACCAAGAAGGCACCGGCGAAGAAGGCCGCCAAGAAAGCCGCGAAGAAGCGTTGATCGATAGGCGCCTCGCGTTTCCGCCCTCTCCCGCGTCGCGGGAGAGGGTCGGGGCGACGGCCGCCGGCCGGAACCGTCCGGTCCCCTGAGGTATCCGCGTCACCCGTTCAGCGCCACCACACAAGAACAAGCACGAAGCACCAGGAGTCGGGCCCATGGCCGTCAAGATCGAAAAGAAAATCAAGGGCTACAGCGTCGTCAGCCTGGAAGACAAGACCAAGGAAGCCGCGAAGGCCTCCGCAGCCAGCGCCGCCGCGGCCGCCAAGGCCGACGAACTGCCGGTCGCCGACGTCATCCAGATGCACGAGCGCATCGAGCGCCCCGAGATCCTGATCGGCTCCACCTACAAGATCAAATCGCCGCTGTTCGAGCACGCCTTGTACGTCACCATCAACGACATCGTCCTCAACGCCGGCACCGAGCACGAGTCGCGCCGTCCCTTCGAGATCTTCATCAACTCGAAGAACATGGACCACTTCCAGTGGATCGTCGCGCTGACCCGCATCATGTCCGCCGTGTTCCGCAAGGGCGGCGACGTGACCTTCCTGGTCGACGAAATGAAGGCCGTGTTCGACCCCCGCGGCGGTTATTTCAAGGCCGGCGGCGTCTACATGCCGTCTCTGGTCGCCGAGATGGGCGCCATCGTCGAGGACCACCTCAAGTCGATCGGCATGATCCACGACCCGGAAATGAGCGACGCCCAGCGCGCCCTCATCGCCGAAAAGCGCGCCGCCTACGAGCAGCGCGGCTCAAAAAAAAACTCTGACGTAATCCCGGCCGCCGCATCCGCGGCCGTCGAGTCGCGCAGCGAAGACGTCGCCGTGACCGGCGAAGGCGCCTCCTTCCCGCCGACCGCGACCCTGTGCCACAAGTGCAGCACGAAGGCCCTGGTCCTGATGGACGGGTGTGCGACGTGCTTGAACTGTGGGTATTCGAAGTGCGGGTGAGGGTGGCCTGGCTCGCGACGAAGTGCATCTGATATGCGCGAGCCTTAAGCCGCTGTGGGGACCCAGAAGTCGCTAATACGGTTGCCTAGAAGTTGCCAGTACCTGTGGGGCTCTCCGGAGCCCCACTCTTTTTTGACGAACTGCTTCTGCCTAAAGCGGACCGCGGTGGCTACGAAAGATTGGGTTCAGTGCACCCAAGCGTTGGGTGGTCGCTGTCTCCGGAACGTCTCAACGACGGAGACTTGCCTGGGGCACACTTAGCAACGGGGTATCCAGTGAATGTCGCGCAGAGCCTGGAGCCAGTTCGGCATCGCATACATAAGCATGTTCTGAACCGGGAAACAGGGGCAGTAAAAGGGCAGTGCGACTACGGGGACGGACCGTCAATGCGAGAGATCAATCCACACCGCGCTGCACGGCTACTTGCGCGATAGCCGTAATCAAACACGGATACCTTTGGCAAGCAGCGCCGCCTCGCAGCCGCCTGCAATATCTTGCGCACTCGTCACACCGCCGCTGTACGGCAGGCGGCGGTGTATGAGTCGAGCCAAGAATGGATTCAATCGCAGTCAACAAGGAGAGTCAGCAGTGATCAGCGACACGATGAAGATATCGTTTGGCATCGCCATCAGCGCCATCAGCGCACTTGCAACACCCGCACAGGCCGCCTCGCTGGACCCGACGTTCGGTTCGGCAGGCATCACCTCCGCGGCATTCGGCAACTACGGCGCTGCCGCCCGGGTGGTCATCCAGCCGGACGGACGGATCGTCACCGCCGGCCAGACCGCCCTCGGCGAGTTCGCACTCGCGCGTTATACGACCAGTGGCGCGCTGGATACGAGCTTCAACGGCACCGGCAAGGTCACCACCACGCCATCGGGCAGTTGCTCGGGACAGGCGCGCGCACTCGCCCTGCAGGCGGACGGCAAGATCGTCGTCGCAGGCACCTCGTGCCCGAACTTCACCTCCACCCGCAACTTCACCGTTTATCGCTACAACACGGACGGTTCGCTGGACACCACTTTCGGCAGCTCGGGCAAGGCGACCGTCAATTTCTACGCGGGCGCTTCGGAAGCCAACGCCGTTGCCGTACAGGGCAGCTCGATCTGGGTTGCGGGCTATGCCGGTTCCGGCTTTGCGCTGGCGCGTCTTACCAGCGGCGGGACCTTGGATTACAGCTTCGGCAGCGGCTCCGGCACCGTCACCTCGACGGTGGGTACCGGCTCGGCCTTCGCCAACAGCCTGGTCGTCCAGGCGGATGGCAAACCCGTGTTGGCCGGCTACGCGTCGAGCGGCGGCACCGTCTTCGCGTTGACGCGGTACACCACGAATGGCGCGCTGGACACTACGTTCGGCACCGGCGGTAAAGTCCTGACCAATGTGGACGGCACTTCCACCGGCAACTCCGCCATCGCCACTTCGCTGGCGATTCAAAGCGATGGCAACATCGTCGCTGCTGGTTACGCGAAAAGCACGAGCGCCGGCTACTACCGATTTGCTGCCGTTCGTTACACGAGCACCGGCGCGCTGGACAGCTACTTTGGATCCGGCACCGGCAAGGTCCTTACCGCTATCGGCAGCGGCGATGCGATCGGCAGCGATGTCGCCATCGACGCCAACGGGGGAATCATTGTCGGCGGCTACTCCAAGGCGGGCAGCTACCGCCAGTTGACCTTGAATCGTTACGACCAGTACGGCAACCAGGACACCAGCTTCGGGCCCGTCGCCACCAGCGTCGGCAGCGCGAATGCCGCTGTTCAAGGGCTCGCCCTGCAAGGCGACGGCAAAATCGTAGTAGCGGGCTATGGCAACTCGCCAGCGAACTTCGTCGTTGCGCGTTATCAATAAGCGGCCGCTCGAGATTGCCAGCTTCGACGGCAGCATGAGGAACGGTCCCTCTCGCCCGGTGCGGGGAGAGGGGTCTTCCCGGGAAAACCTATATCTGTGTGTGCGCCCCCGAAGGCGCTAGTTGGGTGTACGGCCGTTGTTGGTAACCAGATAGGGCTCTGTGGAGCCCCATTTCCTTTTCCGGCACACGGCTTGCGGCCGAGAGCAGCTTCGCAAGCCCCGGTTTTTCCCGCTATGTCGAAGGCATCATTCGCCAACCGAAGTCGATTCCGGATTGCTCAGATCCCCATAGGCTGGAGCGTGGCTAAGGCGTACCGCACAACCGACGGTGCCTGTCTTGCTAGCCGCCTCATTTCCGGGGTGAGAGAAGCGGGTACGTCGGTCCAGCGACGTATTATGGCCGTTACGCAGCGGGGCATTGGCCAACCAGGGCCGCCCACGACCCTGAGTGGACATAATGCGAAATCTCGTATTCCCTCCAGCAATGATCCTCTCGACGCTAGTTCGCTCCTTGGAAATCGACCCGGCCTCGCATCCCCGGGGACAGCCGCATATCAGCTCGGCCAGCGGCCTGGCGATTGTGGGCGATTGGTTCTACATCGTCGCCGACGACGAGCATCACCTGGTCGCGTTGCGAAGCGCCGATGTAGAGGCCGGAGCGTTGCGGATGTTGCCGCTGCTGGACGCGCCGCTGCCGACGGATCCCGCGGAGCGGAAGCGCCATAAGAGAGACCTGGAGGCGCTCTTCCATGTGCCGGGGGACAAGGGTCGTGCGCCGATGTTGGTTGCCTGGGGCTCCGGTTCGCGTGCGCAACGCGACTTCGCTTATGTCGTCGGCCTCGCCGCGAACGGCGGCCTTGCGGGCGCCGCGCGAGCGGTCTCCTTGGCGCGACTGCACGAGGTGCTGCGCCGTCATGTCGGAGAGTTGAACATCGAGGCCGGGCTCGTGCAGGGCGACGACTTGTGCTTGTTCAGCCGGGCGAACCGGAGCACGCCGGTGAACGGATGCTTCCGCCTCGACCTGGCCCTGACGATCGATTTTCTACTGGCCGATGAGGACACGGCAGAGGTGCCGCCGGTGCGTTTCACCGAACTCGATCTGGGCCGGATAGGCGAGGTACCTATCGGCATTACCGATGCGACTCCTCTCAAGGACGGCGGCTGGTTGCTCAGCGCCGTGGCGGAAAATACCTCGAATGCCTACGACGACGGTCGATGCGCCGGGGCCGTGTTGGTGGCCTGCGAGCCGAGCGGCAAGGTGGCGTGGACGGGCCAGTTGGACGGCGGCTTCAAGGTGGAGGGAATCGCTTTCGATGAACAAGGCAGGCTCTGGCTGACGACCGATGCCGACGACCCCGGCGTGCCATCAGGGCTCCGCCGTCTGCGATGGCCTCCACCCGGGTACCCTGCGCAGGCGCGGTAGCCATTGATGGGCGAGGTCGCAGCCGCCTGGCGGGATCGCGCTATCCGTGGCTCGATGCTTCTCGCCAAGTCGCGCGAGTCCAAGCTGTACTGGGTTTCGTCGCTCGCCATCGTCAACTACCACGTCGGCGTTTTCCTGCTCGGGGCCGTGGCGGTCGGGTTTTTCCTGTTGCCGAAGCTTGCCAGTAGCGTCTGACGGATCAGTGTCGATGCCGTGGCCGCGCACCAGTGGGAGATTCATGGTGCAGTCCGCTGCTGACGCGGTCATAGGGCCAATTTCGAACTGCCGGCTCCCCGCACCGAAACAGTCACAAACGCCGGAGACTGCCGCGAGGTAGCCTGTCCCCATGGATTCCCTGATCGCCGCCTCCGCACGCGCACTCGCCGCCGGCGATGCGCTAGGTGCGCTCAAGCGGGTCGCGCTGCGCGACGATCCGCCGGCCTTGGCCTTGCGCGGTATCGCCATGGCTCAGCTCGGGGATCATCCGCGCGCCCGCGAGCTGTTGCGGCGTGCGGTGCGCGGTTTCGGCAGTCACGAGGAATTGGCGCGGGCGCGTTGCGTGGTGGCCGAGGCCGAGGTGGCGCTGGCGATGCGCGATCTCGGCGGTTCGCCGCGGGCCTTGACCGCCGCGGCAGCGACCTTGGAGGCGCGGGCCGATCGCGCCAATGCGCTGCAGGCGTGGTTGATCGCGGCGCGCCGTTTGTTGTTGCTCGGCCGGCTCGATGAGGCCGCGGCTGCGTTGGCGAAGCTCGATGCGCAGCCTTTGCCGGCGTCGCTTGCGGCGATGGCCGAGCTGACTTCCGCCGAGTTGTCGCTGCGTTCGTTGCATACCGAGGTCGCGCGCGCGGCGCTCGATCGCGCGCAGGCGGCCGCAGCTCGCGCCGGCGTGCCGGCGTTGTCGGCCGAGGTGGCCGAGGCGCGGCGGGCGCTCGACCGTCCCGCCGCTCGCCGGCTTTCCGTCGATGGCGAGCAGGCGCTGCGCCTCGACGAAGTGGCCGCGCTGATGGACTCGGATGCGCTGGTGGTCGACGCTTGCCGTCGCGGAATTCGTGCCGGCGGGTCGTGGCAAGCGCTGACGCGGCGGCCGGTGTTGTTCGCCTTGGCGCTCGCGCTCGCTGAGGCCTGGCCGGGCGATGTCGAGCGGGAAGTCCTGATCGAGCGTGCATTCCGCACGCGCCGTCCCGACGAGACCCATCGCGCGCGACTGCGTGTCGAGATCGGCCGCTTGCGTTCGCTGATCGGCCGCTTCGCGCAGATCGAGGCGAGCGCGCGCGGCTTCGTCCTCAAGCCGCACGAGGGGCGCGCCGTCGTCGTGCTGGCGCCGCCGATCGACGGCGAGCAGGCCTCGCTGGTGGCGCTGCTTTCCGATGGCGCGGCCTGGTCGACTTCGGCCCTGTCGCTGGCGCTGGGCGCCAGTCAGCGCACCGTCCAGCGTGCGCTGGCCGAGCTCGAAGCCGCCGGACGGGTGCGTTCGATCGGCCGCGCGCGGGCGCAACGTTGGTTGGCGCCGCCCCTGGCCGGATTCACGACGATCTTGTTACTCCCGGCCGCGCTGCCGATTGAATAGAGTCGTTTCCAGGCGCCGACCCGACTTGCGCCACGAGGAGCCAGCGATGAGCAGCAACGCAAACAAACCCGGCAGCCGCCCGGCCACCACGCGTGCAGCGCAGGTCGTGCGCGAGTACGGGCCGTTCGGCGGCACCGAGCGGGTAGGCGGCGTGACCTACGACGGCCGCCGGGTATGGGCCGCGACCGGGGCCAAGTTGGTCGCTTTCGACCCGGCCAGCGGCGAGCCCATGGACTCGCTCGACGTCGCCTGCGATGCAGGCACGGCCTTCGATGGCACCTACCTGTACCAGATCGCCGAGGCCCGCATCGACAAGATCGAGCCCGCCACCGGCAAGGTCGTCGCCTCGATTCCGGCGCCGGGCAACGGCGGCGATTCGGGGCTCACCTGGGCCGAAGGCAGTCTGTGGGTGGGCCAGTACCGCGATCGCAAGATCCACCAGGTCGACCCGCAAACCGGTGCGGTGATTCGTTCGATCGAGTCCAATCGCTTCGTCACCGGCGTGACCTGGGTCGACGGCGAGCTGTGGCATGCCACCTGGGAAGGCGACGACAGCGAGCTTCGCCGCATCGACCCCGCCGACGGCACGGTGCTGGAGTGCCTGGAGCTGCCGCCGGGCGTCAACGTCAGCGGGCTCGAGTCCGATGGCGCAGACCTGTTCTATTGCGGCGGCGGAGGCAGCGGAAAAGTCCGCGCCGTGCGACGTCCGGGACGCGCCGCGGCCTGATCGCAGGCGCTCGTCCGCCGTCGCGGCAGGCGGCGGACAGCGAAGCGACATCGCTCGCTTGGCCTGTCTCGAGCACGGGGCAGCGTCCGAGCTCTTCAGCCGACGCCGAAGCGAAGCTTGCCGACGAACTCAGCGCACAGGCCGAACACGCCTGTGCCGATGGATGCGTTCGCCTCGACGATCGAGTACCCGACGCAATCGCCACGCCTCGCGGGGTGAGCGGTGCGTTGATCGAAATCCACGCCATTTCAACATCATTCGGCTCATCGAGCCTGGGAGCACGCCATGAACACCGTCACTGCCGAATTGAATGCCCTCCATCACCCCGTCGTATCCAGGGATCGCTGGACGGCCGAACGCATGAAGTTGCTGGCGCGCGAGAAAGAACTGACGCGCCTCGGCGACGAGATCGCCGGCGCGCGACGCGCGCTGCCCTGGGTGCGCGTCGACAAGGACTATGTCTTCGACACCTTGCAAGGCCCGCGCAGCCTCGCCGAACTGTTCGACGGCCGTCGTCAGTTGTTGGTGCAGCACTTCATGTTCGCGCCGGGTTGGGAGCAGGGCTGCAAGAGCTGTTCCTACATGGCCGACCATAACGACGGCGCCAACCCGCACCTGGCGCAACGCGACGTCAGCCTGGTGGTCGTCTCGCGCGCGCCGCTGGCCGATATCGAACGCTTCCGTCAGCGCATGGGCTGGAAGTTTTCCTGGGTGTCGTCGCACGGCAACGATTTCAATCATGACTTCGGCGTCAGCTTCACCGCCGAGGAAGTCGCAAGCGGCGAGGTGCCCTACAACTACACCGTGCAAGCGTTCCCGCACGTGGAAGCGCCCGGCGTCAGCGTGTTCTACAAGGACGAGGCGGGCGAGGTCTTCCATACCTACTCGCGGTTCGGGCGCGGCGTGGAGGTGATGATGGGCGCCTATCCGCTGATCGATCTCACGCCCAAGGGCCGCAACGAAGAGGCGTTGAGCTATCCGATGGAATGGGTGCGGCACCACGACCGCTACGAGCCTGCATCCGCGGCAACGCCGACGGCCGCGCCCGGTTCGTGCTGCCGGACGCACGACTGAACCCGCCGGACTGAGCCCGCCGATCTGGTTTCGAGGAAGGCGTCATGGCGAGTCTGTGGCCGTGGATGGTGGTCGCCGGGCTCGGCGCCCTGCACGGGTTGAGCCCGGCGACCGGTTGGATGTTCGCCGCCGCTTGCGGCGTGCGCGACAGGACCCAGGTATGGCGCGCGCTGTTGCCGATCGCGATCGGCCACGCGCTGTCGATCGCGATCGTGGCCTGTGCGTTCGCGCAGGGGCTGAAGATGGAACGTGCGCAAGTCCAGGGCGTCGCCGGCGCCCTGCTGCTGTGCGTGGCCTCGTACCGGTGGCTGCGCGGCGCCCGACAGCGCGCGCCGCGCGACGTGCGTGTTGGTGGCGCCGGCATCGCGCTCTGGTCGTTCCTGATGGCGACCATGCACGGCAGCGGCTTGATGCTGGTGCCGGCCTTGGTGCCGATGTGTTTGTCCGGCAGTCCGGCGCGTGAGATCACCGCCTCGGGTTCGATGATTCTTGCGCTCGCCGCCGTCGCGGTGCACATGGCCGCGACCCTGGCCACCACCGGCGTCATCGCCGCTGCGGTGTCGCGCGGCATCGCCGCGCAGGCCCATCGTCTGAGCGGAGCGGCGGCCAGCCGGGCCTGGTCCGCAGTCCTGGCCATCACCGGCGTGCTGTTGATCGTGTTGCGCTGATTCGGGCATACGCGCTGCAGCTTTCCCGGCAACTGCTGCGCAGCGCTGATTTCACAACGCGACGGCCTCTGCGTTTCTACCGAGCGAGCCCGTGCCGTCGCGCGACTCCGTATTCCAATCCCACAACGATGGGACGGTGCGACGGCGGCCGCTTCGGACCGCTGCGCACCGTGAGAGCGATGTGCCCTGTGCGGCATCCGGTTTCGATCGCCGATTCCACGACCCGACAGGTAGCCATCATGAGCAGAATCATCTACACCGGTGCGCCGAACTATCCGCGCTGGAGCACCAACCAGCCGATTTTTCTCGGCGCGCAGTACCAGGCCGGACCGGTAGCGGTCCGCCAGATCGCCAACTTCGGCGCATCGGCGGTGGCCGCGATCCTCGGACCCGATCTGATCATGCCGGGGCAGCAGGGCAACAACGTGCCGACCGCCGGCGGTGCGCCGTGGGATCAGTTATTGGCCGGCGGGCCGCCGCTGACCTTCACCCAGGACAACGTCAACACTTGGATCCGCGGGCACATGATCAACGGGCGTTGGGGCGGCCCGGGCAATACCTGGCAGAACCTGGTGCCGCTCACGACCGGGGCGAACGCCAACCACGCGACGGTCGAGGCCTATATGGACGCCTTCCTCGCCGCGAGTTACGCCTACGAGACCGGCGGTCAACGCGACGCCTGGTACGGCCTCTACTACTGCGTGCAAAGCTCGGTGAATCCGTTCTCGGATGCGACCACGACCAACAACCAGAACCTGTATTCCTATGCGCCCGAGTTCATCCGCATCCTTTGGCGCGCGGTGAGGATTCTGAAACCGGTCAACGTATCGACCGCGACGGCCGCGGCGAACATCGGTGCTTATCCGATGAATGCTGTGGCGGCTTTCCCGGCGGGTTTCGCGGTGCCGCCGCTGCCGAACGCGATGAACGGCACGGCGACGCTGCCTCCCGGCAATGCCGCCGGCGGCGCGGTGCTTGGCGCGGTGCCGGGCAACTTCCCCGCCGCGCAAGGGAACGGTTTCGACGGCGGCATCGAAGTCCACCAGAACTGAGTCGGTCGGCGTGCGAGGGCGGCGGCCACTCCGCTTTCCTGCGAAGGCGATCTCGTGAACGCAAAGCGCAGCCGAATCAGGACATCGCGTCCGATGCGGTGCATATTCGGGCGGGCCGTCGCCACGCGATGGCCTTGCGTCCATCTGCGAGGGCTTGAAGCGATCTGCGCTGCGGACAGTCGCCCAACGTGGGAGTAACGTGTCGGTTGCGTATCCGGTTCCGATGCCCGGGGCCATGACCGACAGGAAGCCCTTATGAGCAGGATCGTCTACACCGGTGCGCCCAACAACCCGCGTTGGAGCACCAACCAGCCCATCTTAGTCGCGACGCAATATCGGACCGGGCCGGTCGCGGTCCGCCAAGCCGCGAATTTCGGTGCCACGTCGGCCACGGCCGTGCTCGGCCCCGATCTGATCATGCCCGGGCAGCAGGGCAACAACGTGCCGACCGCGGGCGGAGCGCCCTGGGACCAGTTGCTGGCCGGCGGGCCGCCGCTGACGTTTACCCAGGACAACCTCAACACTTGGATCCGCGCGCACATGCTCAACGGGCGCTGGGGCGGTGCCGGCAATAGTTGGCAGAACCTCGTGCCGCTGACTGCGCTGGCGCACTCGAATAAGGCGAGCGTCGAAGCCTATATGGACGCCTTTCTTGCTGCGAGTTATCACTACGAAGTCGGCGGCCAGCGCGACGCCTGGTACTGCCTCTATTGCTGCGTGCAGAGCTCGGCGAATCCGTTCTCGGATGCGGCTACGACCAACACGCAGAACCTGTATTCCTACGCGCCCCAATTCATTCGCATCCTCTGGCGCGCGGTGAGAATTTTGAAACCGGTCAACGTATCGACCGCGACGGCCGCAGCGAATCTCGGTACTTACCCGATGAGCGCGGTCGCGGCCTTTCCGGCGGGTTTCGTGGTGCCGTCACTGCCGAGCGCGATGAACGGCAAGGCGGCGCTGCCGCCGGGCAAGGTCGCCGGTGGTGCCGTGCTCGGCGCGCTCCCGGGCAACGTCCCGCCCGCGCAAGCGAACGGCTTCGATGGCGAGATCGAGATCCACCAGGCCTGAGCGAGCACGGTCGTCCGCGTAGACAGCGCCGCTGCAGCCCCTGCGTGGCGGTAACGACTCGGGCGGTGCGTTGTGTTGAAAAGGCTCCGCAACAACGATAGCGGAAACGAGCCGCGCACCGCGCGGGGCATCAAGGCGCGACTGGAATGCGCGCCCCTGGGTCAGATCCGGCCGGGCTTGGCCCGCGCCTGTTTCACTTCTTCTTTTTCTTCTTCGCCTTCGCCTTGCCTTTAGCCTTGGCCTTCTTCTGCGCTGCCTGTTTGGCGCGCACGCTTTCGATCTCCGCCGGCAGCTCGCGTTGCAGCAGGGAGAGAAACTCCGTTACCGGCTTGCTGTCGATCGGCTTGCCGTCCAGCGTGGTCGCGGTGACCCGGGTGGTGGTGCGCTTGATCGTGTCCGACAACAGCACCGACTTGGTCAGCGCCATGAACGCGACCCCGCGATAACGCAGGCTGTAGAGATCCATGATCTGCGCCCGGCCTTCGTACTCGACGCCGTGCGTGCGTACCGCGATCTGGCCGAGCGCGTTCCAGGTGTCGAGCTTGTCGGCCTCGATCAGAAACTCGCCGGGCGTGACGCTCGGCGGCAGCGGCGCTTCGATCGGCAGGGTCTTCTCGGGTGTGCGTTCATTCGGACCGGTGCGGCATCCGCCGAGCAGCAGCGCGAGCAGGCACAGGCAGGCGAGTTTTCTGGTCACGGCGTGGCATCCATCGAAGCAGACATCTGGTTTGCGCCTCCGTCAGTGAACGCAGGCCGAAGGCGGGCGGCGGCGCCTCCGGCGGGAAGCGAGGCGGCGACGATGCGAGCCTAATCGATCGACGAGCGGCATGTTTATGGCATGCGTTCGCGAATCCGGGGCAGTCGTCCGAGAGTGGGTCCGGCATCTCCGCCGGGGCGGTCATCCGAGAGCAGGTCCGGCATCTCTGCCGGGGCAGTCATCCGAGAGCGGGTCCGGCATCTCTGCCGGCCTGGGAGCGGCTGCTATGATCCGCGCGGGGATGCGGGGGCATCGGACGCCGAATACAGGCGTGAGTCCGCCGCGACATGGCCGACCCCGGGCCGAATCTTCGAACGAGGGACTGTATGAGCAAGGACGTTCTGTTTTCCTTGGTGTGGTTCGTCGCCGCGACGGCGTCGCCGTTTGCGATGGCGCAGCAGGGTGCCGAGACGGAGAGTCGATCGGCAGCTGTGGCCGCCGCCGAGGCAGCGGCCGAAGCCGCCGAAGCCGCGAGGGCCCACGCGACCGCGGCTGCCGACGCCAGCAACGCTTTGGCGTCGCGCCGCACTGTGCCGAAGTTGAACATCCGCTGGGACTGCGGCGAATGCGAGCACAACGACAAGGTGCCTCCGCTGATCGAGCAGGCCTACGTCGAACAAGCGAACGAGCGTTGGCTGAACGTATCGGAGACCGACGTGGCCGACGTCGCGATCATCGATATCCGCCAGCGCCCGCCCGGCGTGCGGGTGATGTTCGGGATCATGGCCGGCCGCGATCGGCTCGGCCTGCGCGTGCGCCATGCAGGCAAGGAGTTCGAAGTCTCCGACACCTCGTCCAACATCGTCATGGGCCTAAACCATCTGTCGGCCTCGGTCGGCAAGAGCGTGTTCGAGGAACTGGCGGCGGCGACGGAGAAGTAAATCCCGCCGCGACCCTTCCGATCATGATGATCGGCTATCGATGAATCGAACGAACGAAGGGCTCCCGCGGGAGCCCTTCGTTTTGCCGAGGGGCCTGCGGCGCCCTGCGCGTCGTCGACGCTCGGCGCGTCGGCCGAATGCTCGACGGCCGTCCGATCAATGCCCGGTTTCGAACACGCCGGCGCCGATCAGTTCGCGCACGATGGATTCGATCGCCTGTTGGCCTTTGACCGAGTTGCCGGCTTCGTCGAGCGGCGGGGCGAAGGTGGCGATGGCGAACTTGCCGGGCGCGACCGCGACGATGCCGCCGCCGACGCCGGACTTGGCCGGCAGGCCGACGTTCCAGGTCCAGGCGCCGGTGGTTTCGTACAGACCGGTGGTCGACATCACCGCGAGCGTCCGCTCGGCGGTGTCGGAGCCGACGATGCGCTTGCCGGTGACCGGGTTGCTGCCGCCGTTGGCCAGGGTCGCGCCCATCACCGCCAGGTCCTTGGCGGTGACGTTGATCGAGCACTGGCGGGTGTAGAGGTCGAGCGCGACTTCCGGATCGCCGTCGAGCGTGCCGTAGCCTTTCAGCAGGCGCGCGATCGCGCGGTTGTGTTCGTTGCTGCCGGCTTCGGATTCATAGACGACTTGGTTGAGGCTGAGCGTGCGGCCGGCGTAGTCGTTCATCAGCTGCGAGATCGTCGCCCAGCGCGCCACCGGTTCAGCCGGTTCGATCCAACTGTCGATGGCGATCGCGCCGGCGTTGACCAAGGGGTTCATCGCCGGCTTGGTCTGGGCGTGCGCTTCCAGCGCCAGGATGGAGTTGAACGGCATGCCGGTCTGGTTGACGCCGATCTTGTCTTCGAGCCACTGCTCGCCTTTCTTCTCGATCACCCAGGAGGCAGCGAAGGGCTTGGAGACCGATTCGATGGCGAATTCGACGCCGGCGTCGCCGATCGTGTAGACCTTGCCCTGCACCGTGACCACCGCGATGCCGAACAGGCCCGAGGGTACTTCGGCCAGGGCCGGGATGTAGTCGGCGTTCTTGCCCGCGGTGTTGTCCTTGGCCGCGGCATAGGCCTTATCGACCGCGGCCTTGATCCGCGCCTGCGACGGAATATCGGTCGCCGCCTGTGCCGACCACGGCCCGATCAGCAAGGCCAGCGCGCAGACGAGCGCGGTGCGGGTACGACGGGCGCGCGGTGCGGGGCGAACGTAAGCGGTCATGCGGCTTCCTTGGGCTGAGCGATCGGAACGCGGCGACACGGAGCCGGCGGCTCGGTCGGCACGTAGGCAGTGCGGGAGGGCGCGCCTCGCGCTTGCGGGCACGAGCCGGGGCCGCGCGGGCTGGGCACAGGGTAGACGAACCGATGGGCCATCGTGCGCGCGGGCAGGCGGCCGCAGCGAACTTGTCGTGGCGCTGCTCCGGCCCGGGGCCACCGCGGCGGAGTGATCAGGGCCGGCTACCGACCCGGTTCGCCCGGTTGGAGCGATCAGGGCAAGTTCCCGATCCGGTTCGCCGGATTGGAGTGATCGGGGTAAGTTCCCGACCCGGTTCGCCGGGTCGGGGCGATGATGGCCAGGCTGGCGCGCGCGCTCAGGCGACCGCTGCAGCCACGGTGTCCTGCTCGGGCGTGGACAGCATTTCCTTTTCGTAGCGTTGCATCAGCCGGTACAGGCGCTCGGCGGTGTCGACGATCTGCGCATCGGTGTACGGCGACGGCAGCGCCGGGATCGGCGTCGGGAAGCGGGCATCGGTGACCAGCAGATTGGTCAGCTCGCAGCCGTCGTGTTCGAGATCGTAAAGCTCCCATTGATCGGCTTCGCCGCCGCTCGGGTCCCAATAGCGCGCCAGCTTCCACTCGCCCGAGCGCACGCAGCGCACATGGTTGGGCTGGCGCACCGGCCCTGGGGCCAGCTGCGGCACCGGGCCGTTGTAGGGCAGCGGGCTGCTGCCGTCGCGCACCACCTCGACCATCTCGAGGAAGGTCTTGAACTCGCGGTCGGAATGCAGCTGATGCGGGTCGAGATGGCCGCGCAGGCGTTCGGTGATCTCGTCGTCGGTGGCGAACAGGATGCCTTCGCGCGGACGGCCGTCGGGCTCCTTCGGCACGGTTTCGCGGCCGTGGATCACCGCGCTCAGGTCGACCCCGGGGAACGGCGGCACCGGGCGCGTCTCGCGCAGGGTTTCGCGGATCTTCGCGACTTCTTCCTCGCCCACGTCAGCCAGGCCGAGCAGGGTCGGCACGATGTCGACGTGGCTGGTCAGCGCATCGATCTGGCGCATGTCGGCTTGCGCATTGACCCGCGGCGAGTGGATCACCACCGGTACGTGCAGGGCTTCCTGATAGGCCGTGTGCCATTTCTCGATCATGTAGCCGTGCGCGGCGCCGTACTCGCCATGGTCGGCCAGGAACACGACGATGGTGTTCTCGCGCTGTCCGGATTCGTCGAGCGCATCGAGTACCCGCTTGATGTGTCCGTCGACCAGGTGTTGCAGCCAAGCGTAGTACTGAACGAAGCGCAACGCGGCCTGTTCGGGGTCGCGGGTGAGCTGGAACGGAATGCCCGCGGCGAGTGCGGCGTTGACCGCGTCGAGGCCGGCCTGGTCCTGCGCGGCGAGCCCGCTCTTGGCGGCGAGGGCCAGCCCCATCTTGTAGGCGTAGTCGAACTGGCAGCTCGGCTTGTTGAGCAGCGCCTCGTCCATGCTCGGCGGCACGTTGGCATTGTCCTGCGGAAAGCCCTGCGGGTTGAGCTCGAACTGCAGGCTGCCGGCGGTCGGCGGGTTGCTGCGCGTGCCTTGCGCCGGCACCGGCAGCGGGCCGAGCGGCGGCGCGTTCGGATCGAGCCCGCGCGGCAAACCCGGATAGGTGGCGATGTCGTGCGGATTGGCGAACGAAGCGACGGCGAGCCAGGGCTTCGGATCGGTGCTCGGATCGGGCGATAGCGGATGGCTTTGATCGTGTTGCGCGAGTCTGCGGTTGTACGGCAGACCCAGTCCCTGGCCGCGCAGGAAGCCGCAGACCAGGTCGCAGAAGCCGATGTCGCGGTAGGCGCCGAGGTTGTTGATGCTGGAACCGTGCGGCTCCGGCCAGGACAACTCCCAGTCGTCGAATCCGTACTCCTGCAGGCTGTGGCCGGGCGGATTACTGACGTGCCACTTGCCGAAGTAATGGGTCTTGTAGCCGGCGCCGCGGAACCAGTGGCCGAGCGTCGGAATGCCGTCGGCGGCGAGCCAGGGAAACGCGGCGGCATCGCCGTTCTTGAACAAACCGTCGGTCTGGGTCACGCCGGTGCGCGCGCCGTAATGTCCGGTCATCAGCGCGGTGCGGCTGGGAATGCAGGCCGAGGACGCGATGGTGTGGCGGCGCAACACCACCGAGTGCTGGCGCAGCGACCACAGCCCGGGAAAGAAATCGCGATAGGCGTTGTCGGCTTCGGGTTCGCCCTGGAAGCCCACGATCTCCTTCAAGCCCGGCGCGAAGCCGCCATCGGGGCCATAAGCGAAACGCGGGAAACGCAACTGGTCGACCAGAATGACGAGCAGGTTCGGCGGGCCGGGCGGGGTAGGCGGGGTAGGCGATTGGGGCATGGCGTCCTCGTGGCGCTTGCGGATGGCGGGAGGGACGCCCGGGTCGGGTCGATTCGAGCGGTCGCGCGCTGCGGCGGCGACATAAGCAACAGACGTGGCTCACGGTCCACGGCGGCCATCGCGCGCTTTATCGCCGTGGAGAGTGTGGCGACGGTCACAACACTGCCGCCTTGGCCGGCAGGTTCCATGCCGAGATACGACACGGCCTGTGCGGGCCACCCGCACAGTTTCCCTACAGCTTCGGACGCGGCGGCGGACGATCATGCGCGGCCCTCGGCCGCATCGACACGGTCGTCGCCAGGCTCGACTCGCGCAGGACGATCGATAGACTTGGCGTCCGACGCCGCGCCGGGGGGGCGTGCGTCCACTCAGCGAACAGGATCTTTGCGATGTCCGGAATCGAAATCGCCCGCCTGCGTACGGCGCTGGCGGCTGCGTTGTTATTGACCCTCTGCCAGAACACGGTCCAGGCCGACGTCGTGCCGGCGGTCACGGCAACGCAACCCAAGGCAGCCGCGCCGGACACTGCCCCGGCCTGGCGGCGTTTGAACACCGAAGCGTTCGCGCGCAAGCAGGACGACATTTATTTCGTCGATCGTTCGACCGGCTGGTACGGCAACGGTAAGGGCCTGGTTTACCGGACCCGCGATGGCGGCGAGACCTGGACCCAACAGTGGGAGCAGCCCGGCACCTTCGTGCGCGCGCTCGGTTTCGTCGACGCCGACGTCGGCATTCTCGGCAACATCGGTCCGGATTCGTTCCCGGGCGCGACCGATCCCTTGCCGCTGTACCGCACCACCGACGGCGGCGCGAGCTGGGCACCGGTCGAACGCATCGACGGCCCGGCGCCGGTCGGCATCTGCGCGATCGACGTCCTGCACAGCGAATACATCAACGCCGGCGTGCTCGACCGGCGCACGACCCTGCGCGCCGGCGGCCGTGTCGGCGGGCCGGCGTTCCTGGCGACCTCGCGCGATCTCGGGCGCACCTGGACCTCGGTGGACATGAGCGCGCACACGGCGATGATCCTCGACGTCAAGTTCGTCAACGAACAAGTCGGCTTCATCGCAGGCGCCAGCCATTCCGATGTCGCCCAGTCGCATGCGCGCATTCTCAAGACCCGCGATGGCGGACGCAGCTGGCACGCGGTGTACGAGAGCCGGCGCCCGTACGAGATCACCTGGAAGATGTCGTTCCCGTCGGAGCAGGTCGGTTACGTCACCGTGCAGAACTACGACCCCGACACCGCGGTGGTGCAACGCTACGTGGCCAAGACCGTCGACGGCGGCGAGACCTGGAGCGAGCTGCCGTTGGTCGCCGATCACAAGGTCCGGGAATTCGGTGTCGGCTTCGTCGACGAACTGCATGGCTGGGTCGGCGCCACGCCGAACGGCTTCGAGACCCGCGACGGCGGCAAGACCTGGACGCCCGGCCGCTTCGGCGCCACCAGCAACAAGTTCCGCATCGTGCGCGACGCGAAGGGCACCAGCGTGTTTGCGATCGGGCCGGAGGTCTACAAGCTCGACCTGCCTGCGGCTGCTCGCTGAGCCAGGGCAGGAGCGGCGTGAGCCGCGACTGTGGCACTTCCCGCTACGGTGCTTCTTACCGCAGAGCTGTACAGCAAAATCTAGAGCTTCCGTCCGCTAAAGCGGCCGGGTTACTTTCTTTTGCTAAGCCCAAAAGTCCGTCTGGATTCCCTTCGGTCAAAGCTAACCAAAGAAAAGGGCTTTCCTCGACGAAGCTCCCCTGCGAGTTTGCAGCGGTCGCCGGGATTTTTCGATAGGACATCCTTGTCTTATCGGAAAACGGCGCACGTCCTGTGCGCCGCCCTCCGGGTCTCTAGGCGTTCTCGCGAGCTCGGCGCTACGCCAAGCTTTACGGCACGGCAACGGCAACGGCAAATGCTTTTAGGGTAGGAGCGGCGCAAGCCGCGACCGCGAACCACGGCGTGCTGTGCAAGCGATGCCGGCGAGGCGAATGCGACCGATGACGAAGCGCGTTCTCTGGTAGGGCACGCCTCCTCGCGAACACAACGCGTACAAATCTAGGTCGAGAGTCATGCCCATGCGGGCCGATCCGGCATGGGATGATGCCGGTCGCGCGACACGACGGATGCGCAGCAGCCGTCTGCGTCGCGACTTCGATCATTGCGCTCGCGTCGACCGGCTACCGCCTGTGCGAGCGCTACCGCCCATGCTTTCGACAGGACTCCCTGCGATGTTGCGACCGCTCGCCCTTTGCCTTGCGCTGTCTTCCCTGCTGGCGTTGCCGGCAACCACGCGCGCCGCGAATGCGGCCCTGGTCGATTCCTTCGATCTGGCCGTTCCGCAGGCGCCGACACCGGTGACCCAGGAAGGGCGGCAACGGCTGTATTACGAACTGCACCTGACCAGCTTCAACGAAGCGGAACTGGCGGTGGACGAGCTGCGCGTGATCGACGATGCCAGCGGCGCGGTGATCCAGCGTTTCGCCGGCAAGGATCTCAGCGACCGTTCCCGCGTCATCGGTCGCCCCGGCGCCAGCCTGGCGGCCTTGCGGCCGGGCGAGCGCGGGGTGATCTATCTCGAACTCGACGTCGGCACGCGCGCGCCGCGCAAGCTGCGGCATGCGCTGGGCTTCCGCAGGCTCGCCGCGGCGACGGCGAACTCGGTCGAAGGCGCGCTTGTCGAGGTCGGCCAGCCTGCGCCGGTATTGCTCGGGCCGCCCCTGCGCGGCGGCCCCTGGGTCGCGATCCATTCGCCGGATTGGCCGCGCGGCCATCGGCGCGTGTTCTACACGATGGACGGGCGCGCGCGGCTGCCGGGCCGGCATGCGGTCGACTGGGTGAAGGTCGACCCCTCCGGGAAGACCATCATCGGCGACCCCGATCTGGTGACGAGCAACCTGGGTTACGGCGCCGAGGTGCTCGCGGTGGCCGATGCGCGAGTCGCGGCGGTGCGCGACGCCGCCGTCGAGGCCGCACGCGTTTCCGCCAACCCCAAACACGATTTCGACGAAGCGCCCGGCAACTACGTCGTGCTGGCGCTGGCCGACGGCCGCCACGTCGCTTACGAACACCTGAAGCCGGGCAGCCTCAAAGTGCGCGTGGGCGATAGCGTGCGCCGCGGCCAGACCATCGCCGCGCTCGGCTTCACCGGCGATGCGACCGGGCCGCATCTGCACTTCCACGTCGCCGACGGCATCACGCCCTTGTCGTCGGAAGGCCTGCCCTACGGCCTGAGCGGCTTCCGCGTGCTCGGACGCTACGAGCGCCTCGACCGGCTCGGCAAGGAGCCCTGGCAACCGCTTGCCGAAGGTTTCGTCGCCGAGCGCAAGGGCGAGCAGCCGGGCTCGAACACGGTGATCGAATTCCCGCGCTGAAGCCTGTTCGCCCGCTGCGGGCGTTATCCTGACCGGCCTCGATCCGCGCCACGAAGCCAAAAGTTGGGCGCGAGGATCGATTCCCGGCGGGATCACGACGCAGGCATGTCCGAATTCACCGTAGCGCCCTTGCTGAAGACGCCGACCGTCGCGGTCTGGGACTTGTGCTGCCCCGGCACCGACGAGCATGCGCATGCCGAGGATTGCGTGGGCGCCACCCACCTGATGTTTCCCTACCGCGGCCTGTACGTGCGCCAGGTCGGCGAGGATGCGGCGGTGGCCGAGGCCGGGCAGGTCTTGTTCTTCAATGCCGGCGAGGACGGCCGCATCGTCCATCCGGTGCCCGGCGGCGACGCCAGCCTGGCGGTGCGGGTCGACGAGGTGATGCTGCGCGAGCTGGCGCCGCCGGCCTTGTTGCGCGCAGGCGCGGCGCTGGCGTTCCGGCAGCCGCGTTTGCGCATCGATCCGCGCGCGCAGGCGCTGGTCGCGATGCTGCGCCACAGCCTGCGCGAGAGCATCGCCGAGTCGCTGGAGGCCGAAAGCCTGGCCCTGACCCTGGTCCAGCGCTCGCTCGGGCCGCGCACTTCGCACGCGGCCGGCGCCAGTCTCGGCCGGCAGCGCCTGGTCGATCGCACCAAGCTGGTCCTCGCCAGCGATCTGTCGCGGCGCTGGGCGTTGGATGAGATCGCCGCCGAGGTCGGGGTGTCGCCGGTGTACCTGACCCAGGTGTTCAAGCAGGTCGAAGGTTTGCCGCTGTATCGCTACCAACTGCGCCTGCGCCTGGCGCGCGCGCTGGACCTGCTGGCGCAATACGACGACTTGACCCAGCTGAGCCTGGAACTGGGTTTCTCCAGCCACAGCCATTTCAGCGCGGCGTTCCAGCAGGCCTACGGCCGCAGTCCGACCGAATTCCGCCAATCGGCCCTGCAGCGCTAAGGGCTCGGCAAGCGGGTGCGGCAAATCGCTAAAGATTCCGACAGCGGCCTTCCGGCACCCGTGGCCTACTGAACCTGCCCGGCGTTCGGGCGATTCGGAGAAGCTGTCATGACGGAAAAAACCTGCGCGGCCTGCGATTGCCCGCTCGACGAGAATTCCTACCAGGTCAAGATCGGCGGCAAGGCGGTGGAAGTCTGCTGCGACGATTGCGCACGCAAGCTCAAAGAAGCCTACGGCTCCGCCGCTGCGCCGAATCAAGGTTGATCATGGACGGCAACGTTTCCTCCCCCACCCAGGCCAGCGTGCAGACCCCATCGGGCCGCATCGCTTACCGCGAGCAAGGCGCCGGCCCGGTCGCGCTGTTCGTCCACGGCGTGTTGCTCAACGGCCACCTGTGGCGGCACCAGCTCGCGCATTTGTCCGACCGGCGACGCTGCATCGCCGTCGACCTGTTGGCGCACGGCGATACCGAGATCGCGCCCGGCCAGGACGTGTCGGTCACCGCCAATGCGCGGATGCTCGCCGAATTCCTCGACGCCCTGGGCATCGATCGGGTCGACTTGGTCGGCAACGACAGCGGCGGCGGTATTGCGCAGATCTTCGCCGCCCTGCATCCGCAGCGCGTGCGCAGCTTCGCCCTGACCAATTGCGATACCCACGACAACTGGCCGCCGGAAGCGTTCAAGCCGTTCCTGGCGATGGCAGCCGGCGGCGGGCTCGGCGATACGCTCAACGCCATGTTGGACGACAAGAGCGTGTACCGTTCGCCGCAGGCCCTGGGCCTGGCCTATGAGGACCCGCAGTCCTTGTCGGACGAGAGCATCGAAACCTATCTGCGGCCCCTGGTGCGCAGCGAACAGCGTACCCGCGATCTGCAGCGTTTCCTCGCCGCATTCGATAATGCGCACACCCTCGCCATCGAGAGCCAGCTCAAGCGTCTGCAGGCGCCGACCTTAATCGCCTGGGGCAACGACGACGTGTTCTTCCCGACGAAATGGTCGCAGTGGTTGGCCGATGCGATTCCCGGCACCCGCAAGCGCGTGGAGTTCGACGGCGCGCGGATCTTCTTTCCGGAAGAGCGTTGGGCGGAGTTCAACGAAGAACTGCGCGCGCATTGGCAGGCCAGCGCCTGACCGACTCTGCATTTGATCGCCCACCATCGCGCCGAACGGCGCGGCGGCGGGCGATCGGGTCGCGCCGACGGGTTTATCTCGGCTCGACCGGGCTGAATACCAGGCGAGCGACCGCGGCGTGGATCGCATCGCGTCCGGGGCCGTCGAGCGTGGAGCCGGTCAGATAACAGGTGAGCAGGATCGGCGCGCGTTCCGGCAGCCAAATGATCGCCAGATCGTTGCTGGTGGTGTCGGCGGTGCCGGTCTTGTCGCCGACGCGCGAACCCTTCGGCACCCCGGCGCGCAGGCGCTTGTCGCCGGTGCGGTTGGCGACCAGCCAGGCGGTGAGCTGTTGCCGCGAAGCTGGCTTCAATCCGTCCTGCAGCAACAGCTTGCGCATGGTCGCGACCATCGCCAGCGGCGAGGTGGTGTCGCGCGGGTCGCCCGGGATGGCGCTGTTGAGCTCCGGCTCCTTACGGTCCAGGCGTGTGGTCGGGTCGCCGATGCTGCGCAGGAACGCGGTCAAGCCGGCGGGGCCGCCGACCAAGGGCAACAGCAGATTCGCTGCGGTGTTGTCGCTCAGCGTCATGGTCGCCTCGCACAGCTGGGCGACGCTGGCGCTGGAACCGGCCAGCGGCTCGGTCACCGGCGAGTAGGCGATCAGGTCGCTCTTGGCGATGGGCATTTTCTTTTCCAGATCGAACTTGCCGCGTTCGACCTCGCGCAGCACCGCCGCGGCCAGCAGGAACTTGAAGGTGCTGCACATTGGGAAGCGTTCGCGGCCGCGCCAATCGAAATACTGGCCGCTGCCGGTGTCGAGCATGCCGACGCCGAGGCGCCCGCCGCTGTTCTTTTCGAGTACGCGCAACTGCGCGCTCCAATGGCTGGTCGGCGCCGTGGCCGCAGTCTTGGCGAATGCGTTCAGATGGGGGCCGAGGCCGGCGGTCAGCAGCAGGCCGCTGGCGCACTGCAGGAAGTCGCGTCGATGCATAGGGGGTCTCCTGTGGGTCACCGATTATTGGAAGCCTGATCGGTGCCGACAAACGAAGTTTTCTAAGGGCTGGTACAAGATTTTCTTGCGGCGGCGGCAGGGAGCGAGGCGGCATCGAACGATTTCGCCGATGGCCTGTGACGGAATTGCGAATATTGCGCTGCGAGGTCGATGCATGGCGGTCGCGGCTCGTGCCGCTGCTACCCCGGCGATGTGCGGGGTGGGCAGGACGTCGCCCCAAGGGCTACAGAGCGCGCTTCAGCGAGTGATGCTTGGATCGCCAGGGCCCGCGTTCGATGCCTTAGGCCTGTTCATCTGCAACCGATCGCATATCCCGCGCATCTACAGCGACTGGTACCGGAGTCTGCCGCATGAATCCTTACGCCCAACTGATCCTCATCGCCTCGCTGACCGTCATCGTCGCCGCTCCGATCCTGTTCGGGGCGATCGGTGTGTGGCGCAGCCGTTCGGTCGCGTCCGCAGCGGCAGCGAGCGGTCCATGGCGCTGGCAGCGCACGCTTCATTCCAGCCTGTTGTACGCGTTGAGTTTCAGTCTGATCTTCTTCATCCAGGAATTGTTCCTGGTCGTGCCCAAGGCCTTGACCCCGGGATTGCGGGCGACGCTGTACCACAACAATCACAACTGGACCGGCGACAACCCGCTCGCCCACCTGTTCCAGGGCACCGGTGCCTTGGCGATCTTGTTGACCGCATTGGGCTTCGTGGCCTGGCTCAAGCTGCGCCCTCCGCGCACCGAGACCGCGCGGCTGTTCGCGATCTGGATGGCCTTCCATGGGTTTTTCCAGTCCCTGCCGCAGGTGGTGGTCGGCGCGGTCCTGCCGCAGAACGACGTCGGCATGGCCTTCGGCTATCTGCAATGGGCCGATACCACCAAGCTGGTCGCCGGCCTGATCGCGCTGGTCGTCATCGCCGCCATCGCGATCCGCTTCGCCGCGCCTTTGCTGGCGCTGGCGCGCGATCCGGCCGAGGTCGCCACGCCGGGGCGGCGCTGCGGCTTCATGTTCCGCATGGCCACCTTGCCGGCGCTGCTTGCCTTGCCGCTGATCGTGGCGATGCGAGTGCCCGGCAGCCTCGACCAGGTCGCGATCGTGCCGGTCGCCGAGTTCGTGATCGGCGTGTTCTGGTTGCAGGCCTATGCCTGGTGCGCCCAGCCACGGCGCATAGGACAGGCCGAGCCCGCGTCCTCGATCGCGGGTGTGCTGTCGCTGGTGATCGCACAGTTGCTGATCTTCCAGTTCGCGCTGCGGCCTGGCATCGCGTTCTATTGATGCAGCGGCCGCGCTTCGCCGGCTAGCCGCCGCAGGCCGGGGCCTGCGCCGCTTGCGCGCCGGCCCTGCGCATGGGCGCGAAAATGATCAGGCTCAGTGCGGCGAGCACGCACACGCCGATGCCGCCATACCACAGCACCCAACCGAAGCCGTGAACCAGGGCCTCGCGCGCCACCGTCTGCGCATCGCCCGACAGTGCCAGGCCGCCCAGCGCGCCGACATCGCCGGCCGCCACGCGTCCGGCCAGGGCCCGCAGCTGCGCGCCGTCGAGCGCCGCACCCAGCATCGGGCCGTATACCGAGCGCAGATGCGCGGCGATGCCGGCGACCAGGATCAAGCCCATCAGGGCGATGTTGATCGCCAAGGTGATCAGGCGCGCGCTCATGTCGATGCCCGAGGCCATGCCGGTGCGCGACGCCGGCACCGAGGCGGTGGTGGTGTTGCTGACCGGCGTATTGGTCAGGCCCAGGCCGCAGCCGGCCAACAGCGCGCCCGGCAGCATGGTCATCCAGCTCGCCCCGTCCACCGCGCTGCCGTAGCGCATCGCGATGAAGCCCAGGCCGATCGCCAACAGCCCCAGCGGAATGATCCAGGCCGGCCGATAACGCGCCGACCAGCGCTCGGCCAGCGGCGGCATCGCCAAGGTCGGCAGCGTGTACGCCAGCAAGGCCAGGCCGGCAGTCACCGTGTCGTAGCCCAGTGCGCTCTGGAAGTAGATCGGCAGATAAATCATGAACGGCCAGAAGCTGAAGTTCATGCCGATCGAGCCCATGATCGCCCCGGAAAACTCGCGGATGCGGAACACGCCGAAATCGAACATCGGGTGCGGATGGCGCTTTTCCACCCACGCGAACGCGATCAGGCTCGATGCGGCGAACGCGAGCACGCCCAACAGGATCGGATCGGCATAGCCCGACTCCGGCGCCTGGGTGATGTAGTAAGTCAGTCCCAACACGGCCAACGACAAGGTCGACAAGCCGCCGATGTCCAACCGGTGCGACTGCGCCTCGCGCGATTCCTCCGCGCCTGCTGCGATCATCGACCAGGTCAGCAGCGCCAGCGGCGCGTGCACCAGGAACACCCAGTGCCAGTTCGACAGCGCGACGATCGCGCCGCCGATGATGGGGCCGAAACCCAGGCCGAACCCGAATACGATGCCGAACACCGCGAACGCGCGGCTGCGCTCGCGGCCGTCGCGGAACTGGTGCGAGAGGATCGCGAACTGGCTGGTCAGCATCGCGCCGCCGGCCAGGCCCTGCAGAAAGCGTCCGCCGATCAACACCGGCATGCTCTCGGCGAGGCCGCACAGCAGCGAGGTCAGGCCGAACGCGATCACGCTGATCACGAACACGCGCCGCCGCCCGTAGCGATCGGCCAAGGTGCCCGCCGCCATCAACACGGTGGTGCAGGCGAGGGTGTAGGCGTTCATCACCCACTGCATGTCGCGCAGATCGCCGTGCAGTTGGCGTTCCAGCGTCGGCAGGATCACCGGCACGCTGGAGATTTCCAGGCCGAACATCAGTGCGGCCAGGCTGACCGCTGCGAGGGCGAGGCGGTTCTTGGCGGATCGGGACAGGCTCATGACGGCAGACTCATTGCGGCGCGCTCGAAGGTGGATGGGGATAGACCGATCGAAGGCGAAGCGCAGCGCCGAAACGTCGGCGCGAGCGGACGCGCCGCGATGCCGCGCGGCGTCGCGTGATGGGGGCGGTGGGGTGGAGCGGTGCGGCGAGCGACGGCTTCGCGGCGAGCCAACGCGTTCGCGGGAATCGAAAGCGTTACAGCGGGCCGGCCGCCGCGACCGCCTCGCCGGATGCGATGGCGCTCATTCTGGTCGAGCCGGACTCATGAGGGAAATGATTTAATTTTGTAGAATCAATTAAAGGCCGTCATGAATCGGCCGAGCCCTGGCGGCCATGGACTTCGATCCGACCTTGCTGCGCACCTTCATCGCGGTCAACGATGCCGGCGGTTTCACCCGCGCCGCCGAACGCCTGCATCTGACTCAATCCGCGGTCAGCCATCAGATCCGGCGCCTGGAGGAGCACGTCGGCCGCGCACTGCTCCATCGCACCACCCGTCGATTGACCCTGACCGAAGACGGCGAAGACTTCCTGCGTCACGCCGAACAGATTCTGCAATCGCTCGATGCCCTGTCGCGGCGCTTCCAGCCTTCGCCGATCACCGGTGCGGTGCGTTTCGGCGTGCCGGAAAACTTCATCGGCGACCGCCTGCCCAACCTGCTGTGCCAGTTCACCCGCGCATTCCCGAACGTGCGCATGGACGTCAGCGTGAGCATGAGCATGGACCTGCGGCAGATGGTCGATGCCGACGAACTCGATCTCGCCGTGGTCATCGCCTTGCCCGGCGACGACGCCGACACGGTGCTGCGGCGCACGCGTTTCGTCTGGGTCGCATCCGACAGCTTCGACATCGCCGCCGGCCGCTCGCTGCCGTTCGCATTCTTCCCTTCGCCGTGCATCAATCGGCAGGTCGGCGTTTCCGCGCTCGACGGCACCGCGGTCGAGTGGCATGTCATGTTCACATCGCCGAGCCAGCAAGGCTTGAACGCGGCGATCTCGGCGGGCCTGGGGATCACCGTGATGGTGGAAGACGACGTCGTGCCCGGCATGCGCATCGTCGACGGCGAATACGGCCTGCCGCCGCTGCCGCTGGCCCAGTTCGTCCTGCTGCGCCGCCCGGGCGGCTGCACGCCGGCGGTGGCCGAGTTCGGGAAGTTGGTGTTGGCGCTGCCGTAGGCGAGGCTGCGATCGCGATCGCGATCGCTCGAGGGCGGGGGCTGCATTGCGAGTATCGAGTGAATCCCGGCCTTCGTAGCGTCGTCACGCTGCGCGGTCGCGGCTTACGCCGTTCCTGCAAAATGCCGGTGCGGCCCCTGTAGGAGCGGCGTAAGCCGCGACCCACGCCAAGCCGATTCCCACGCCGATTCGAGCGCTGCCGGTGCGACGCGAATCATGGCCCGCTTCGCGCTTGGTCGCCCACGGTCGCGGTTCGCGCCGCTCCTACCCGTCGGACGGCGGCCTGTCCGATCCAGGCCGCAAGATGCCCAATGGCCGATGGACCCATCACGCCCTCCTGGCTAGTATCGGCCGGACCATCCGAGGGCCCCTCCATGAAGTTGCCAATCGCCACACCGCTGGCGGTGCTCTGCGCCGCCGTCCTTTCGCTGCCGGCCATCGCCGCCAAGCCCGCCAAAGCCCCCAAGCCGCCGAAAGCGCCGACCTTCGACGCCAAGCGCCTGTCGGAAGAGGTGAAGGTGCTGTCCTCCGACGAGTTCGAAGGCCGCGGCCCGGCCACCGCCGGCGAGACCAAGACCATCGACTACGTGGTCGCCCAGCTCAAGGCGGCCGGCGTGCAGCCCGGCGGCGACCCGCAGGGCAACAAGCGCTTGTGGACCCAGGCCGTGCCGCTGCTGCGCTCGGACATCGAGGGCACGCCGAAGCTGTCGGTCACGGTGAAGAAGAAGGCCCGCGCCCTGACCCAGGGCAACGAGATCGCCGTGCGCGCCGCGCTCGACGGCTCCAAGGCCGTGGCGATCAAGAACGCGCCGCTGGTGTTCGCCGGCTATGGCGTCACCGCGCCCGAGCGGAACTGGGACGATTTCAAAAACGTCGACCTCAAGGGCAAGATCGCGGTCGTGTTGATCAACGACCCGGATTTCGAGACGGGCGAAGGCGAGTTCGGCGGCAAGGCCATGACCTACTACGGTCGCTGGACCTATAAGTTCGAGGAAGCCGCGCGCCGCGGCGCCGTCGGCCTGCTGATCGTGCACGAGACCGCGCCGGCATCCTACGGCTGGGCCACGGTCAAGAACTCCAACACCAACACCATGTTCGACGTGGTCCGCGACGAGCCCGGCAGCGCTCACCCGACCATGGAAGGCTGGATCCAGCGCGACCTCGCCGTGAGCCTGTTCAAGAGCGCCGGCCTCGACTTCGACAAACTCAAGAAGCAGGCGCAGACGCGCGACTTCAAGCCGGTCGTGCTGAAGGGCGTGACCCTGTCGGCCAACTACGCGGTGAAGAGCGAAGTCATCACCTCGCAGAACATCGTCGGCCGCGTCGACGGCAGCAAGAAGTCCGACGAGACCGTCATCTACAGTGCGCACTGGGATCACCTCGGCGTCGGCGCGCCCGACGCCAAGGGCGACACGATCTACAACGGCGCCGTCGACAACGCCACCGGCATCGCCTCGCTGATCGAACTCGGCCGCGCCTTCGCCAAGGGCAAGCGCCCGCAGCGTTCGGTGGTGTTCCTCGCCGTGACCGCCGAAGAGAAGGGTCTGCTCGGTTCGGAGTACTACTCCTCCAAGCCGCTGTACCCGCTGGCCAAGACCGTCGCCGTGATCAACATGGACGCCTTCGATCCGGGCGGCGTCTCGCGCGACTTCACCACCTCCGGCAGCGCCAAGCAGGAGCTGCTCGACGAGTTGATCGCCACCGGCCAGCGCTGGAATCTCAACTACGTCACCGACCCGAAGCCCGAGGCCGGACACTTCTTCCGTTCCGATCACTTCCCCTTCGCCAAGCGCGGCGTCCCGGCGATCTCGTTCGGCTCGGGCGAAGACAAGGTCGAGGGCGGCACCGCCGCCGGCAAGGCGGCCGAAGAGACCTACACCCGCGACCGCTACCACCAGCCGGCCGACGAGTGGGAGGCCAGCTGGACCTTCGGCGGCATCGCCCGCGACCTGCAGATCCTCTACACCCTCGGCAACGACCTCGCCAACTCCCGTCGCTGGCCGAACTGGAGCGAGGATTCCGAGTTCCGCGGTCAGCGCGACGAGACGGCGGATCAGCGTCCGGCGAAGTAATGCTCCGGCAATAGTCGGCACTGATCGCACAATGCCGACGACGAAACGGTCGCGGTGGAGCCGACGCTCCCCGCGGCCGTTTTTGTTTGCGAAGTCTCGCGCGACTCGTTCGCTCGTCAGGCTCGGTCGAGCTTCGCATCGCGAAACAAGCGCAACTTTCGTTTGCTCTTGTGCGGGCTGGGGTTTCGCGGGCTGGTGCTCGATGCCGCCGATCCGGACATCTACGGGGTCGAAGCCAGGATCGACCCGGCCGAGGCCAATGCACTGCTGGCGGGATTCACGGCCCTGTCCCTGCCGATGTTCCTTCCATCCGCCCGGTTCGGCCTCGATGGTGTTCGTTACGGCATTGCCTTCGGCGATGGTTGGTGCGGCACCGAGGTCGCATGGTGGTCCGAGCCCGACGAAGCCTGGCGCCCGTTGGTGGAGGCGTATGAGCGCACGATCGCCCGCCTGGAGGCCAGGCTGCCGGCCAGCACGTTGCGGGCCAAGGCCTGAGCGGTGAAGGCAGGAGCTGGTTGCTGGCAGGTGCCGAACTGAATCAATGCTCGATTAACGTGTCGTGCCGGGGTCAGATTTTTCTGATTGCCAAGCCTCGCCAGTCGCGATAAAGGTGTTTCTCGTTGCCAACCGATGTTTCACTGGCACAACCGGTCACGGGATCTGTACCAGTCGTCCCAGCGTGGTTCGCGTGAGGACGGCGGTGCCTAGCGAAAGGACACGTATGCCGATCCAATCTTTCGACAAGGGGCATCGGAATCGCCGGTGGCCGGCAAGCGCGGTCTCCGCAATAGCGGGGGCTGTGGCGTTCCTGCTGCTTGGTTGCGCCGCGGCGGCCCCACCCACGGTGACACAGCAGAGCGGGGCACCGAACAGCCCAACTGCGCCGAAACCCCAGCGTTACCAGCCGGGCGACGACTGCCTGGCGATCGGTGACACAGACGCGCGCGAGGAATGTTTCGCTCTGTCGGAGGACTACCGGCAGTGCGCCACCGGCGACCTACGCTGCGCTCCCTACAAAGAGATGTATGCCCTGCGTGGGGAACTGGCCAAGCTGGAGGCCGACGCCTATGCCCTGGCCGATAAGACCTATGGCGGTCTGAAGATGTGGGACCGGGCTTATCTGGCCGATATGAAGCAGAGCTTCACCGAATCCAACACGGCGTGGCGCACGTATCGCGACAGCCATTGCACCGCCGAGCAGTTCTACGCCGGCACCACACGCAAGGACATCGGCGATCTGGCCGAAGCCTGCAGAGCGCGTCTGACCCAGGCGCGGATCAAGGAAATGAACACGCTGATTCAAGGATTGAAGCCTCTGGAGGATGGAGACCATGAGCGATGAACCGAGCCGGTATGTCTATAACCCGTTGGATCGCACCACTTTTGAAGCCATCGCGTACAACGCCATAGGCCGCGGCAGCGAGGTCAATACGCTACCGGCCTATCGTCTGAGCCATAGCAGCGCGGCTTCGGGTTGGTCTGTCGGTCTTATGCAGTGGGACTTCGGCCAACCCGGGCGACGGGAAAAGGTCCCGGAACTGCTGGCCGGCTATCAGCAATGGGCACGCGGCGACGATGCGTTCACACCGGCCGAAATCGCTTCGCTGAGCACACGCTTGCAAGCACCGGGGCAAACTGGAAACGCCCTGAGCCGCGACGAGCAAAGCCGGTTGAACGAATACCTGCGTTCCGACCCGGGACGTGAATTCGTCAACGGGTTGGACCGCGAGCAGATTGCGTACAAGTGGGAGAGCGTCGGGCAGCCTCTTTCGCAGATTTCGTGGCTTCAGCAGCTCAATCGGACCGATCCGGGTCAGGTGGCGGAAATCGTGACGATGGCTGCCAAGCGATTCAATCAGGGCGAAGTGCGGGGACGCGAGCTGATTTCGCACTTGCGGCAGAACGAAACGACTTCGCAGGGGCTGAGCGACTGGATCGCAGACCATAGCGCCCGGGCGCCGGCCAATCGCGAAAGTGTCGTGAGTGGGCGGGATGCGGCGCTGTCGGCGGTGCGCTTGATGAACTCGTTGGAGCTGGGCGACGGCCCTCTCAGTCGGGCTTGGCGCGAGCAAGTTCACAGCCAGGGCGACGTCGGCCTGACTCAGGACTTCAACTCCAGGACGGACTCGCAGTTGCTCGATGCGATGATGCGAGACCCTGCCAGCGGCGGTCGGATCTTCGCCCAGTTCGAGGAAGGGGCGCCGGCCACGGCGGTCGCGATCGCTGGCGCGAACGAGCAGGCGCGAATGGAAATGGCCAGCGTCCGGGTCGACCGCGACGGCGTCCTGACGATGAACACCACTCAAGGCGTGGACTATTCGCTGACGCAAGACGGTTGGCAGGTGACCCATCCCCAGCCGGAGCGGCGCGCGCCGGACAGCTTGGATCACATGGAACCTGGGATGTTGCCTTTCGGCCCCGCAGGACGCGGCGCTGGCGCGGATGCCGGCGGTGCCAGGCCGGATGCACTACCGCAGGCACCGGTCGACAGCCCCGTCATCCGATCCATTCGCGATCGTTTGCCGGATGCGTTCGCCCAGCACGGCCCGGTGCCGCCGGCCCAGGACCTCGACCGCATCGCCGCCTGCCTTGCGGTCGAGTGCCGGCAGGGCGGCATCGGCAAGCCGGATCACGTCGTGGTCGGGCATCCCGCGCCCGATGGCTCGGGCCGGCACGTGTTCGCGGTCGCTGGCGCGTTGAACGACCCGGCGCATCTGCGGGCGCAGGTAACCGGACAGCAGGCGGCAATGACGCCAGTGCAGGACTCGTTGTCGAAGCTCGAGGCCTTGCAGGTCCAGCGCGGTGAGGATCAAAGCTTGGCGCAGCAGCAAGCCGAATATCAGCGCCCGCCCGCGATGAAGGTGTAGCCGCTGCTTTCTGCCGTTTTGCATCGCAGCCGATGAACGAGCGCGACATCCATCGCGCTTCAGATTCGCCGTAGCGCACGTTGCATCGGAAGCGTTCCCGCCGGCGCCCGATTCGTTCCCACATTCTTCCTCGAAACCTCGTCGCCGACTGCCTAGCGTGGTCGGGCCGGCGCGGTTGCGCGCCGATTCGGTGGTCTCGGGTTCGAACGGCGTGCGTCGTGCGCCGCTGCCGGCGCAAGCCGACCGTCGGGCCGTCGACTCGGGCGTGTCGTCCCTTTGCGTTTCGATCGGGCGCCGTTGCCGGCTTTGCTCGCCATGCGCCATCAACTCAAAGGAATGTCATGAACAAGAAAGTGCTGGTCACTGCGCTGTGCGCCCTGGTCGTGGGCCTGCCGTTGTCGTCCTGGGCCGAAGAGTCCGAACAGGAAAGCCCCAAGGAAGAATGGGAGCTGGCTGCAGCCACCGATCCGACGCCGCCGCAGGTGAAGAAATTCGCTTCGATCCTCGAAGACCTGGATCGGCGCTATCCCGACAGCGGCCAGGTCGATGTCGAGAAATTCATGGAAGCCGAAGGCGAGGGCGTGGCGCTGAGCTATTGCGCGGTGCTCGGCTTCGACGGCGCCTGCGTGATCGAAGAGAAAGAGGGCGAAGAATTCTTCGTGCCTTACGCCTCGTCCAAGACCGCCGCCAAGGGCCTGCTGCGCTGGTGGAGCTGGCTGGAGCCGCGCTTGTTCAGCGTCGGCGTGATTCCGCAGAGCAACTACTGCCCGAGCGGCTATTCCTGGTCGCAGATCCACATGGACGACGAAGACCGCCGCAACGCCAATGGCCGCGGCGGCTGGATCGGCGCAACGTCTTCGGGCGGCAACACCACCTGGCGCTTCTGCAAGGTCGACACCGTGCGCGCGCTGTCGTTCCGGCCCTTGCCGAGTACCGGCAACCAGCACGATTACGCGGTGCTCAACATGGGCGTGTTCTGCCCCTCGGGTGCGCGCCGCTACACCCGCGTGCAGGAGAACGAGATCTGGCGCAACGCCAACAGCTCCTCGGGCGTGATCTTCCCGAACTTCCGCGTCTACAACACCTGGTTCACCAGCTATTGCCACTTCGACGGCGGCGCCTCGTCCTGGCTCGGCCACATGTCGAGCTTCCCGAAACTCGGCTTCGCCTATGGCGTGTTCGGCCCGCAGTCGATGCCGAGCAAGTACGCGCTGGCGCGCGGCTGGGTCCATCAGGACGACGAGGACATCCTCAACTGGAACGGCTGGTGGTTCGGCAGCGGCGACGACGTGATGCACGGCGGCCGCAACACTTGGCGCGGTCTGGTCAAGGTCGAGTGAGTTCGGGCCGCACCGCGGCCGTCGCCGGTCTCCCCTGTAGAGCGGCGGCGGTTGCGGCGCGGTTTCGGCGGTCAGTGCGGTGGAGCTTGCATGCTCTCTTGTCCTTCATTCGTCGGCTTAGAGCGCAAACCGTTACTCGGGCGTACGAAGGTGATCTTGGAGGCCCACTCGTCCAACGTCGCTGAGGAATACTTGCTGCCTAATCGCCAATTAGGGGCTCAAACTCAACGTCGCATTCAAGGGCTACCAACGACCTCAGCTTCGGCTCCTTCGATTGGTCATTAAGAAGCCCATCAGCATCATCGGAGCCAAGCATATAAATAGTGCAATGCGCCCCCATTTTTCGCCAAGTGCATCGACCGCAGGTATGGACAGTAGTATTACCGCACCCATTGCGCACGCAAGCGCACCGAGCAGAGTCGCCCAAAGATTCAACTGTCTCTCGGCGCTAGGGAAAGCGCATAGCGAAAGTGCCGCATAAAGACATGCTAGACAAATTCCTGAGATGATCGACATGACCACTCTGCGCGACTCTCGGGCACCCGAAGTATCTGTAACCTTAATTCTTTGAATTCCAGCGATACGAGCATTCGCGGAGAAGAATGGGGTGACCGAATCCGTAATAACAGAAAATGTGAGGCTGTCATCCGAATTCAAAAGTAATGGCGAAATTTCAATCTTGTTGTCACGAACGCTAATTACAGGCTTTAGGTCTCCGGGGGCTGATTCGGTCACAAGTGCCTGTAAGATGCGAGCCTGCCCTGCTTGGATTGTTATATTTGTTTCGAAGTCTTTCGCGATGATGGGTTTGGTTCCGGCATTTTTCATAGTTATGACCGAAAGGTATGGGTGGTCAATTTTATTTCCATTTAAGGTAATTTCTATGGTGTTCGGTATTTTGTCTGGGAGCTCAGTGTGTAATGCGGCTTTCGATACTACTGTAATTGATATGTCGTGAGACTCGCGATCTGCCCACCAAAATGCCATTGTCAGAACGAGCCCCAAAATTCCTACGGTCAATCCAGCTATCGTCGTTGTGCGCTCATTCCAGAATTTATTCATGGTGAACTCGGCTTCGTTAGAAACATGCCCTGGTCCCGATTGCTATGGTCATGGGCTCCCAAAAGTTAAACGTAACGGTAGGCCATGAGGGGACACTGACAACAACGCCTTCGCCGCGATCAATCATGCGCGATGGCTTCGGCAATTGACTATCTGTGTGCAGGGCTGTCAGCACTAGCGGGATAGGCATTCCAGTAATTCGGCACTACAGGGCGGAAGGCTGGTTCTTTGCTCGATCCGATGTTCGGAGATGGGGTGTCGAAGTGCAAACGCGACACGATTAGCCTAGCTAGTATCCAGCGATTGAGCAGGTGTTCTGTCGGTGAGCTCAACAGATGCGCAGGTTAAAGGATGATGCTTTAGTTTGCAGGCTCGGCGGGAGATGACTGATTATGCCCGCGTCATGCGCTTGGATTGCTCAACGAATCCACTGGGAGGGGGGATGGCTTTCGTACAACCTGAGTACACGCGTGGGCAGGTTCGGCGCGCCGGCGAGGCGTTGCGACGTGATCCGCCCGACGAAGTTGAGTTGGCACGGGAGATGCCCGTGATTACGAACTGGCGTGCCGCGCACGCCTATCCACTCAACACCTTTCAAGCAACTTTGCGTCAAAAATTGTCGAATCTCGGGAGTAGTTCTCGAGGTTCGCTTGTCGGGCAGCGGCTAAAACGTTTGCCTTCGATTGAGGCCAAGTTGAAGCGTTTTGCTACGATGAACTTGGAGCGCATGCAGGACATTGCCGGGTTGCGTGCAGTTGTGCCTGGCATTGCTGGATTGCGGAACTTACATCGCTCTTACCTGCGGGCGCGTTTCAGTCATCAACTTCGTAGCGCGCACGATTACGTTGAGATTCCAAAGGAAGACGGGTACCGCAGTATCCACTTGGTATATCGTTACGAGAAGAATTATGTCAGCCCGTATGACGGCTTGTTCGTCGAGCTGCAAATGCGAACGCGACTGCAGCACTCGTGGGCGACGGCCGTTGAAACGGTCGACATCTTCGCCAACCAGGCAATCAAGGCGGGGCGCGCGAGCCCGGAGTGGGGCGAGTTCTTCAAATTAGCGAGCGCTGCCTTTGCAATTAATGAAGGATGCGCCCCGCCGACTGAATACGTAGGGCTCTCCGCGAAAGATATCCGCGCACGTCTCATTGCCGCGGATCAGCCAATGAATGCTCTAGTACGACTTCGCGCCTTTGCAGTAGCGGCAAATCACATTCAGCGATTAGGTCGCTCTACGGCGGACTATCATCTTGTGATCTTGGACACGGATCGAAGGCGACTTACAGTCCAGCCGTTCTCGATGGACCAGTTGGACCAAGCCACAATCGAATATGCAAACGCGGAGCGGCGGGCTGCCAAAGGGGAGCCTATCGATGCCGTTCTAGTCGCAGGTGGGAATATTGACCAGCTTCGAAAGACGTATCCCAACTATTTCCTGGACGCTACCCGCTTCATAGCCGACGTTTATGCTCTGCAAGCCGCAAGACCTTGATTGCAAGTTGCATAGCTGATTGCTCGTTGCTGTATTCGAACATGTTGGCCCAGCACCGCGTGCCGATCGAGTTCGTGCTCGAAAGTCGAGCGCTGTTTCAGGTCCGAGGTGTCGATCGCGATGATCGAGCTGACACGATAGGGTCGGATCAGCGCGTCCATCGTTCCATCGGAGCGGCTTGTCGAAGCGCGAAGCAGGCGGACAATGGCGAGTCTTTCGCTCTCGATGCCGCCGCCCCCCATGGATGCCTTCACCCTCATGCGTTCGTTCCGTCGCATCGTCGAGCTCGGCGGTCTGGCCAAGGCGGCCGAAGATCTCGGCGTTTCGCCGGCCGGGCTCAGCAAGCAGTTGCGTACGCTCGAAGCGCATCTGGGCGCGGTGTTGATCCAGCGCACCACGCGGCGCATGAGTCTGACCGAGACCGGCCAGGCTTATTTCCGCGAATGCGTGCGGCTGCTCGACGAGCTCGACGCGCTCGAGGCCTCGGTGCGCCAGCAATCGCAGCAGGTCGGCGGGCGCCTGCGGGTCAACGCGCCGGTGTCGTTCGCCTTGAGCACGCTGTCGCCCCTGGTGGCGGAGTTCCTGCTGCGTTACCCCGAGTTGAGCCTGGACCTGACCCTGGAGGACCGATTGCTGGACGCGGTCGGCGAAGGCTTCGACGTGTCGATCCGGCTGCGCGCACAGCTGCAGGATTCATCGCTGATCGCGCGCCAACTCGGTTCGGTCCGCCAGATGCTGTGCGCGGCGCCGTCCTATCTGGCTCAGCATCCGCCGCTGACGTCGCCCGACGAACTGCAGCGGCATTCGCTGTTGCATTACAGCCTGGCCGAGCCGCCGGGCTTATGGCCGTTGCAAGGGCCGCAGGGGCCGGTGTCGGTGCAATGGCCGGCGCGGGCGACGGTCGGCAACAGCCTGGTGTTGCGCGATCTGCTGGTCGCAGGCCTCGGCATAGGCGCCTTGCCGTCGTTCCTGGCGGCGCCGGCGTTGGCCAGCGGCGCCTTGGTCGAGGTTTTGCCCGAGTACCGGTTCGCGCCGCGCCAGGTGTTCGCCGTGTACCCGACTTCGCGCCATTTGCAACCGAAGGTGCGCGCCTTCGTCGACTTCCTGGCCGAACGCCTGCCGGCTGCGCTCGCCGCGCATTCCTGACCCGCAGCGAAAACTGTCGCAACGCCGCAGCGCTGTTTCCTTCGCCGCGGCTTGCGCATCCTGGGGCCTGTTCCGTACCTTGCCGCGCTCGCCGAGCGCCGGTCCGTCGGTGCTTCCCTTCATGCGTCGGCCACAGCGCCGGCGCGCCTCAGGAGTCGAAATGAAACTGCGTAGCCTATTGCCGCGCCTGGGCCTGTTGGCCCTCGGTGCGATCGCCGCTCTGTCCGCCCACGCCGCCGAAGGCGTCGGCATCAGCCAGTGGGGGCCGGCCGACGAGATCGGTCGGCTCAACCTGATCACGCCCGAGTCGCGCGCGGCGATCCTGTCGCGCGTCGACGGCCGCAAGGCCTATGACCTGGCCACCGACTACTACATCGGCATGCCGAGCTGGCAGGCCGCGGGCGACCCGCACTATCAGTTCTGGATGACCCACACCCCGCGCGGCACCGTGGTCGACGACCCGATGGCCGTGGGCCGCGAGATGAACCACAGGGTCAGTTACACCGGCGCGGCGTTCTCGATGTACAGCCACAGCGGCACCCACATCGACGCGCTCAACCACTTCGGCCTGGACGGCAAGATCTGGAACGGTTTCAGCGCCGACGAGCATCTGGGCGATCGCGGCTGGAAGAAGACCGGTATCGAGAAATTCCCGCCCCTGATCGCGCGCGGCGTGCTGCTCGACGTGGCCGCGGCGCAGGGGCTGCCGATGCTGCCGGAGAACTACCGCATCACACGCCAGGACCTGAAGAACGCGCTGGCCAAGCAGAAGGTCCGCCTGCAGCGCGGCGACATCGTGTTGATCCGCACCGGGCGCATGCAGCGCTTCGGCGACGCGAGCGGCTACATGGCCAACCCGCCCGGACTGGGCCTGGATGCGGCCAAGTTCCTGGTCGAGGACGGCGGGGCGATGATCGTCGGCGCCGACAACCTGAGCCTGGAGACTTTCCCCTCGGAGGTCGCCGGCGACTACATCCCGGTGCATACCTATATGTTGGCCCAGCACGGCGTGCCGATCATGGAGCTGGTCGCGCTGGAGGAACTGTCGCGCGATAAGGTCTACGAGTTCGCCTTCATCGGCGGGCCGCTGAAGATCCGCGGCGGCGATGCCGCGCCGCTGCGGCCGATCGCCTTGCCGCTGCGCTGAGGGTTCAGTGCGCGACGGCCGGCTCGTGCAGCAACAGCGCGAGCCGGTCGAGCCCGAGTCCGGTGCCGCGGATGCGTTCCTCGCGGTCCTGGTAGCCGTCGAGGAACACCACTTGTTCGGTGAAGCGCATGCGCGTGCCGGCGCCGCCGGCTTCGAACTCGACCGTCGCCAGCGAGATCGACAAGTGGCGTTCGCCGATGTGCATGTCGTAGGCATAGACGATGCGTTGCTCGGGCACGATATCGAAGAACCGGGCCTGGAACAGGTGCACGATGCCGGCGGGCGTGACGACGCGGTTGAGTTCGTTGCCGCCCGGGCGGAAGTCGAGTTCGTAGCCGGTGTTGGCCATGTCGTCGTGGCAGACGAACCAGCGGCGTTTGGCTTGCGGGTCGGACCAGGCGCGGAAGGTGCGTGCCGGCGGCGCCGGGAACTCGCGTTCGATGACGAACTGGGTGTGGATGGTCGAGCGTGGGTTCATCGCAAATCTCCGGAGCCGGATTCGTCTTCGAGCAAATAGCGGGCGAGGGCGTCGAACTGACGGTTCAACTGCGCCTTGCGGGCGGCGACCCAGGCTTCGACGTCGGCCAGCGCATCGGGTGCGATGCGATAGGTGCGCACGCGCCCGACTTTTTCCGACACCACGATGCCGCCGGATTCGAGCACCGCCAAGTGCTTGACCACCGACGGCAGCGCCATCGCCAGCGGGCGCGCGAGTTCCGACACCGAAGCCGGGCCTTCGCTGAGGCGGTCGACCATGCCGCGCCGGCTGGCGTCGGCGAGGGCATGGAACATGCGGTCGAGCCGCGCCGGGTCGACGGCGGGCCTGGGATTCATGGCGCATCGCCTTGCAGGAAGCGTGCAGGCATCGCATCGACGAACGGAAACATAGGAAAGTAGGGGCGCGCCTCGGCGATGGTGCGCTGGACCGACGGCCGCGCCATCAGTCGCTCGAAATACGCGGCGAGGTGGGTGCGGTCCGGCGGAAACGGCGCGACGATGCCGGCATAGAACAAGGCCGGCGATGCCGCGCAATCGGCCAGGCTGAACTCCTCGCCGCAGGCCCACGTCCGCTCGCGCATGCGTTGTTCGAGCATGTCGTACGCGTTCGCCAGCGTGGCCTGGGCTTCGGCGACACCGTAGGGATCGCGCGCAGCTTGCGGACGGATGCGGTCGACGACGATCTTCTGCACCGGCACCTGCACGTACAGATCGAAGAAGCGGTCCCACAGCCGCACGTCGAGGCGTTCGTCCTGGCCGGGCGGCAGCAGCGGCCGCGCGCCGGGGTAGTGCTGATCCAGGTATTCGATGATGACCGTGGTTTCCGGCACCGTGCGGTCGCGCGCCACGTCGCGCAGCACCGGCATCTTGCCGACCGGCCACAGCTCGCAGAAATCGGCCTTGGCCTCGGGGTTGCCGAGGTCGACCAGATGACTCTCGAAGGCCGTGCCGTTTTCGTACAAGGCGATCAGCACCTTGTGGCAGAACGAGGCGAGGGGATGCTGGTACAGGGTCAGGGACATGACGGTTTCCTGGGCGCTTGATCGTGACGAGCTTGGGCGACTGGCGTGCGTCGGCCCTCACCCCAGCCCTCTCCCGCAAGCGGGAGAGGGGTTAGAAGCGGGCGGGCTATAGTTTCTCTATTGGCTAAGTATTAGCGCGGATATCACGCCTTGGCAAGAATTGTTTCCGGGGTGGCTTAGTGTTGGGCGGCTTTGACCTCACGAAGACTCCTTAGGGCCGGCCGACAATTGCCCATCAGCGAATGGAAGGACCCACCGATGGATCTCATGGCAGAAGGCGGTTCCAAGCCGTCGAAGGCGTGCGTGATCGCAGCAGGTCGTATCGCGACGCTTTGCGCTGCGGCGCTCGTCGTTGCCGGCTGCGGCGCATTCGATTCACGCCTGGAGTGGGAGTCCGGTGCGTATGCGGTGTTGTGGATCGACGAGCCTTCGAACAGCAAGCTGTCGTATCGGGTTCATCCCAACACGTCGGTTCCGGTCGTCGACGCCTGCGTCTCGGCGATCGCCGACAGTCCGCAATTCATCGGAGCGAGACAGCAGCCAAGTGCGCAAGATGCGGGCGAACGTTATTTCGTCGTACGCAAACAGGAGTTCGCGAGCGGCGTCTATCCGACGCCAAGCGTAGCCGGGCCGTTGTCAGCTGCCGAGTACGACGCGCTTGCGTCCAGATTGAAGTTGCCTGCGTTCGAGTCGGTAGGCATCCCGGGCGCGTGCGATCCGAAGGATGCAACTGGTCCGCAGTAGCGCCGTATCGAAATCGACGACCACGCACTCGCAGTGTGCCCAGGCCTCGCTGCCGACAACGTTCGAATCAACAAAGCGTCGGCTCGAAGCCGTTGCGTAGAGCGCTAATTTTCAGCGTTCGCCGCTTTCCCCACCGCCGCCATCGCCCGCGATCCCGCCAGGATGATCCGCACCATCGTGCTCATCTGTTCGATGAGTTCGTGGTCTTTCTCGCGCGGCATGTCCATCGCGGTGGCGCCCATGGCGAACACCAGGCGGGTGATCGAGCGTGCGACCAGGGCCGGTTCGTGCAGGGTGATCTTGTCGATCGCGGCCAGGCGGATCAGGTCGACGCGCAGTTCTTCCTCGAAGAACGACAGCTCGCGGTCGACCGCGCGCTTGAAGGCGTCCGAGCCGACCGTGCCCTCGCGCAACAACACATGCAGCAATTTGTCGTCGGCGCGTAACTGTTCCATGAAAGCCTCGATGGAACTGCGCACGATGCTGCGCCGGGTCGCGGCGCGGTGGCGCGCCTCGCCGACGATCTTGCGCAACGACTGGCCGGCCAGGTCGATCAGGGCCACGGCGAGTTCGTCGGTGTCGCGGAACTGGCGGTAGAAGCTGTTCGGCGCGATGCCGGCCTCGCGGGCGACCTCGCGCAGGCTCAGGCTCGACACGCTGCGGTGCGGCCCGATGAGTTTGAGCGCGGCGGCGATCAGGTCCTCGCGCGAAATCGTCGCCTTGCGGCCCGGGTGCGAATCGACATCTATGTCTGAATGGAGGCGTTGGCTCACGGGGCTGGCACCAGGACGATGGCGAACATGATACTCCCGGCACGGAATTAATATACGGTTGTGCACACATCTGTGCTCATATGTGTATAGTGCCGCCATGAACGCTGCTCTTCGTCCCTCCCGCGCCCGCCCGCACAGTCGCCTCAAGCGCCTGATTGCGCCGCTGGTGGCGCCGCAAGTCTTTGATTTCTGGGCCTCTCGCTTCCATCCGACCTGGAGCTGGGAGCGTCCGCTGGCGCGCATCGTCGCCCGCGAGGCTGCTTCGGCCGACGCGGTGACCCTGTTGCTGGTGCCGAACCGGCACTGGGCCGGCTGCCGGCCCGGCCAACATTTGATGATCGGTGCGCGCATCGACGGCGCCCTGGTGTCTCGCAGCTACAGCGCGGCGCAGGCGCATCGCGCCGACGGCCGCATCGCGATCACGGTCAAGGCGATCGAAGGCGGCAAACTCAGCCGTTACCTGCACGAGCACGCGCAGGTCGGCGACGTCCTCGAAATCGGCGCGGCCTTCGGCGAGATGACCTTGCCCGAGCGCGCCGACGGCGCATGGTTGTTCCTGGCCGCCGGCAGCGGCATCACCCCCTTGATGTCGATGGTGCGCGAGCTGGCGGCGAAGGGCATGCCGGCCGAACTGACCCTGCTGTATTGGGCGCGCCGTCGCGAAGAGCTGTGCTTCGTCGATGAGCTGCGCGCGATCGCCGCCGAGCACCCCGGCTTCCGCGTGCGCTTTCTGCTGACCCGCCAGGAACCGCTGCATGCGGACGAAGCCGCGGGCCGCATCGATGCAGCCTTGTTGTCCGGATTAGTACCCGATCTGGTCTCGCGCCAGGTCTATGCCTGCGGCCCCGGCGGTTTCGTCGACAGTGCACGCGCGCTGTCGCAGACCCAGGCGCGCTCGTTCGCGGCCGAAGCCTTCACCCCGCCGCCGCGCACGCTCGACGAAAGCGGCACCGTCGAAGTCACCCTGGCGCGCAGCGGCCGCACCCTGCAACTGCCGCGCGGCCAATCGCTGCTGACCGCGCTCGAAGCCGAAGGCCTCAAGCTCGCATCCGGCTGCCGCATGGGCCTGTGCAACACCTGCTCCTGCGGCAAGAGCTCAGGCAGCACCCGTCATCTGCACACCGGCGACGTCCAGGACGAACCGGTTTCCGCGCTGCGCCTGTGCGTGAACAGCGCCGGCAGCGACCTCGTCCTCGATCTGTGATCCGTCCATGACCCGTACTTTCCGCAATCGCGTGTTGACCCCGCAGGAACTCGACCGCTTCGGCGAAGAGCTCGACGCGCTGCGCGCGCGCACCGTCGCCCAGATCGGCGGCGTCGACGCCGCCTACATCCGCCGTGTCGTCGCATCGGTGCGCTACACCGGGTTGTTCGGTCGGTTGTTCCTGTATGTCGGCGCCCTGGGCCTGGCACTCGGCGGCGCATTCGTGACCTGGATGATGGTGCCGGCGTGGATCCTCGGCACCTTGCTGCTGGGCCTGTCGAAAATCCTCGAAAACATGGAAGTCGGCCACAACGTCATGCACGGCCAGTACGACTGGATGCGCGACCCGCACCTGGACGGCAAGACCTACGAGTGGGACATCGTCGCCACCGGCGACAACTGGCGCAGGACCCACAACTACCAGCACCACACTTGGACTAACGTGCGCGGCATGGACGACGACATCGGCTACGGCCTGTTGCGTCTGTTCCCCGAGCAACGCTGGCGGCCGTTCTATCTCGTCCAGCCGTTCATCGCCGTGGTGTTCGCGCTGCTGTTCGAGTGGGGCGTGGCGATACAGGATCTGCGCCTGGGCCGCTGGCTGACCGGCAAGACCAAGCACAAGGCGATGTGGCGCAAGTTCGTGCCGGTCGGCCGCAAGATCGGCAAGCAGATGCTCAAGGACTACGTGTTGTTTCCGCTGCTGGCCGGTCCGTTCTTCCTGCCGGTGCTGCTCGGCAACGTGGTCGCCAACGTGATGCGCAACCTGTGGACCTATACGGTGATCTTCTGCGGGCATTTCACCCACGACGCGGAAGTGTTCCCGAAGGAATCGGTGCGCAACGAATCGCGCGGCCATTGGTATCTGCGCCAGCTGCGCGGCTCGTCGAACCTCAGCGGCGGCAAGTGGATGGACCTGATGACCGGCAACCTCAGCCATCAGATCGAACACCATTTCTACCCCGACATCCCGGCCTGGCGTTACGCCGCGATCGCGGTGGAAGTGCGCGATATCTGCGGCCGCTACGGCCAGCATTACGACACCGGCTCCTTGCCGCGTCAGTTCGGCGAAGTGGTCTGGCGCATCCTGCGCCACGCCTGGCCGAGCCGCCCGCGCGGCCGCAGGGCGCTGGTGCGGGCCGAAGCGCAGGCTTGAGGCCGCGGCTGTCGGTCGACGCGGGTTTGTTTGCTGCGGCTATGGCCGCGGGAACCGCAACGACAGCAACAGCAACAGCAACAGCAAATCCCCCGCGCCCGCTGTGCGGTCGCCGCCCCTTCTAAAAGGGGGCTACGGCATTAGCGCGGTGAGTGGGGTGCAGCTATCGCTGGAAGAAACCAGCGCTGGACAGCAAGGCGCGAGCTTCCGCCATCTAACTTCCAGAGCGGGCCAACCCAGCGAAGTCTAAGTTCCAGAGCGATTCGACCCACCGAGGTCGCCCCCCCTTTGAAAAAGGGGGGCAGGGGGGATTTGCTCTGCACTCCGAAACAGCGGCAACGACTCTGCCGCCGTTGCCGCCAATCAATCCCCATCAAGCCGCGCGCTTCAACCCGGCCGCCGCTTCCAGGCCGATCTCGCCCTCGAAACCGCCGCTGCTCGTTGCCGGGCGTTGGTCTTCGATGGCATGGGCGAAGATCACCGCCGGGTCGGCTTCGAGCTTGTCGTACAGGCGCTGCAGGTTCGGGTAATTGCGGCGGTCGACGACGGCGTGGTACTTGGTCCAGCGCGCGATGCCGATGAAGTAGGCGTCCGCCAGGGTGCGCTGCTCGCCGAGCAGCCAGGGCTTGTCGCCCAGCATCTTTTCCAGTTCGGCATGCGCGCGCTCGACCTTGGCGCGGCCGTACTCGGTCAGCGCGGCCTTGGTGGCCGGGTCCACTTCGTGTTCCAGCACATGCCACAGCGAGCTGAAGGCATTGAAGAAAGTGGTGTTGAGGAAGGCGAGCATGCGGTTGAGCTCGTCGAACTCGCGGCTGCCCTGCTCGAAGGCGATGCCGCTGGCGACGGCGCGGGCGCCGATGTGGTTGAGGATCGCCATGCTCTCGACGACCACGTCGCCGTTCGCGCTCATCAGCGAGGGCGTCTCGCCGACCGGGTTGATCGCGCGGTAGGCGTCGGTGTGGATCATCTCGGGCATTTCGACCCGGACCAGGCGATAAGGCAGGCCGGACCATTCGAGGGCGACGATGGAGCCGAACGAGCAGCCGGACGGAACGCCGTAATAAAGGATCGGGGACATGAGTTTCTCCAGTGAGGGGTAGGCCCGACTTGCGGGGTGAGTTCACTGTATTGGTGTGGACTTTGGCTGTGTAGTCGGTCAAAAGTGGACGCAAAGTCTCTGTATGTGTACTTTGCCCGCATGCTGAATCTCAACGATCTGGTCCTGTTCGCCGCCGCGGTCGAGCACGGCGGTTTCGCCGCGGCCTCGCGCCGGCTCGGCGTGCCCAAGTCGACGGTCAGCAAGCGCGTCGCCGCGCTCGAAGACGAACTCGGCGTGCGCCTGATCCATCGCACTTCGCGCAGCTTCACCCTCACCGAAACCGGCCGCGCGTTTCACGAGCATGCGCATGCGGCCTTGATCGAGACCGAAGCGGCGCAAGAAGTCGTGCGCAGCCGCGTCGCCGAGCCCAGCGGCAAGGTGCGCATCACCGCCGGCGTGCCGACCGCGCAGGACTATCTGGCGCCGCATTTGCCCGCGCTTGCGCGCGCCTATCCGCGCCTGCACGTGCAGCTCGACGTCACCGATCGTTTCGTCGACCTGGTGCAAGAGGGTTACGACATCGCCGTGCGCAGCCACTTCGCGCCCTTGCCGGACTCGGGCCTGATCCAGCGCCAGGCCCTGGTCGAATCGATCGTGTTGGTCGCCGCGCCGTCGTATCTGGCCGAGTGCGGTTGGCCTGCGACGCCGCAGGAATTGGTTGCCCACGATGCGCTGTTGACCGGGCAGTCGTCGGCCACGATGTGGAATCTGTCGAATGACGACGGCGACAGTGTCCAGGTCGCGCCGATCGCGCGGATGACCGCGAACGAGAGCCGGGTGCTGTCGACCGCGGCGGTGGCCGGGCTCGGCATCACCTGTTTGCCGGAGCGGATGTGCCGTGCCGAGCTCGACAGCGGTCGGCTGGTGCGGGTGCTGCCGGAGTGGATTGCCGGGCGCGTCGCCACGACCTTGGTGATGCCGCACCGGCGCGGGCAACTGCCCGGGGTGCGGGCGACGGTCGAGTTCCTGATCGATTGCCTGAAAGTTTGATCGATCCGGTATCGCCGGCGTCAGTCGCGAAGCGCGGCGTCGCCTTCGCTGATCACCAACAACACCCGGCTGTCGCCATCGAGCGCATGCGCCGCGCGCAGCGTGGGATCGGCCGAGGCGCGCAACAGGCCGGCGAGTCCCGCGGCACCGGATGCGGTGCTGTCCGGGCCGCCGGCCTCGCGCAGGGCAGCGATGGCATCGCGCAACATCGATTCGTCGACGCTCAAACCGCGTGCACCGTGACGCAGCAACACCGCCAATGCCGGCGCGGAGGCGAGCCCGCACGACAGCATCTCGGCGGAGGTGTGCAGATCGCCATCGACAGTCACCGGCTCGCCGGCTTCCAATGCACGCGTCACGCACGCGGCCGAGCCGGGTTCGACGACCACGATGCGGGCCGGCGCGCACAACTGCGAGCGCAGGCCGTCGGCCATCGCCGCGGCCAAGCCGCCGACGCCGGCCTGGACGAAGGCGTGGCTCGGCGGCCCGCCGGCGTGGTCGGGCCACTGCCCGGCGAGCTCGCGCGTCAGCAGGCCGTAACCGTGCATGACATCGGCGACGACGGTGTCGTCGGCATCGCCACTGGTGTCGGCGATCAACACGCCTTCGCCACGCCCGGCTGCGGTTGCCGCGACGAGCACGGCATCGTCATAGCTGCCGTCTACGCGGACGACGTCGCCGCCGAGCGCTTCGATGCGCGCGGCGCGGCGTTCGTCCACTGCGATGGGCAGATAGATCCTGGCGCGGGCGCCGACGCGTTGCGCGGCCGCGGCGACGGCGAGGCCATGATTGCCGTCGCTCGCGCATATCAATTTCATCGGCGCGGGGCCCTGCCGGCAGTGCCGTTGCAAGACATCCAGCGATTCGGCGCCGGTGGCGCGGGCGAGCGCGCGCAGGCCGGCGGTCATGCCGCCGAGCGACTTGAAGTTGCCGAGCGGGCGTTCGTTCTCGGCCTTGGCGAAAACATGGGCGACGCCGCAGCGGCGCGCGAGCGCCGGCAGTTCCAGCAAGCGGGTCGGGCGGTAGTCCGGCCACAGTTGCGCCGGGTCGATCATCCAGGGGGTGGTCATGGCGCCAGTGTGGCGGCGGCCGCGCGAGGGTGCGCCGCGAATCGGGGCGATGTTTGCGGCTAAACCGCGCATGCGCATCGGTGCGCGGCGAAAACGGGCGCGCCGGCGCTCAGCCGGGGCGCGCCTTCATTCCTTGTCGTCGAGCGCGACCGGAATCGTCAGGCCGCGCTTGACCAGGCTCAAGGCGACATTGGTGGTGAAACGCTTGATGTTGGGGTTCTCGCCGACCATGCGGATCATCAGTGCGTCGTAGCTTTCGGTGTCGGGTGCGGTCACCACCAGCACGAAATCGGCCTCGCCGGTGACGTAGAAGACCTGCTGCACCTGTTCCTCGCCGGCCAGCCACCGACGCAGCTGCGCCAATAATTCCGGGCGCTCGCGCTCGACCTGCAAGGCGACGATGAAGAAAGTCGGTTTGCCGACCTGCTTGGGGTCGACCACCGCCGCCTGGCGCACGATCACGCCCTGCTCGCGCATGCGCCGCAGGCGGCGCTGGATCGCCGACGGCGACAGCGCGACCTGTTCGGCGAGTTGCTCGGCGGTCTGGCCGGCGTCCTCCTGGACCAGGTTGAGCAATTGGCGGTCGAAGCGGTCGAGTTTCATGGTCCGGGCATCCTGGTAGGCGAGTCCGCCGAAAAACCGCAAGCGGCAGTGGCCGATCGCGGCGAAAGCGCGCGGCCGCGCCGCTAGCATTTTCGCCTCATCCCGAGGCGACGTCATGGATTTTCCGAAGCTGCAACTGTTCGTCGATCGTATCTGGCCGGCCGAGATCCTGCCGGCGTTGTGCGAGTACATCGCGATTCCCTGCGAGTCGCCGGCATTCGACCCCGACTGGGACGCGAACGGCCATATGCAGCGCGCGGTCGAGCTGATGACGGGCTGGGCGCGCGAGCGCCTGCGCGAGGTGGCGGGCGCGAGCGTGGAAGCGCTGCGCCTGCCCGGGCGTACGCCGCTGATCTTCATCGACCTGCCGGCGGTCGGCAGCGCCGGCGCGCCGGTGTTGATCTACGGCCATCTCGACAAACAGCCGCCGATGGCGGGCTGGGCGATGGGGCGCAGCGCCTGGGCGCCGAGCCTCGAAGGCGATCGCCTGTATGGCCGCGGCGGCGCCGACGACGGCTATGCGATGTTCGCTGCGATCGCCGCCGTGCTCGGTTTGCGCGAGCAAGGCCTGGCGCATCCGCGCTGCATGATCCTGATTGAGGCCAGCGAGGAATCCAGCAGCATCGATCTGCCGGCGTACATCGAGCATCTCGCGCCGCGTCTGGGCGTACCGGGCCTGATCGTCGCCTTGGACGCAGGCTGCGGCAACTACGAGCAGTTGTGGACGACGACTTCCTTGCGCGGCCAAGTCGCCGGCACCCTGAGCGTGCGCGTGCTCGACGACGGCGTGCACTCCGGCGATGCCTCCGGCATCGTGCCGTCGAGTTTCCGTATTGCGCGGCGTTTGTTGTCGCGGCTCGAAGACGCCGACAGCGGCGAGGTCATCGCTGAGTTCCAGGCCGAGATTCCGCCGGCACGGCGTGCCCAGGCCGAGACCGCGGCGGCGGCCCTGGGCGAGGGATTGGTCGAGAGCTTTCCGTTCCATCGCGACACCCGGGCGGTCAGCGAATTGCCGGCCGAGCTCGTCCTCAACCGCGCCTGGTGCGCGCAACTGGCGATCACCGGTCTCGATGGCCTGCCGACGGTGGCTCAGGCCGCGGCGGTGATGCAGCCGTTCACCGCGCTCAAGCTCAGCCTGCGCCTGCCGCCGACGTTGGATCCGGTGGCTGCAGGACGACGCCTGAGAACCTTGCTGGAAGCCGACCCGCCGTATCGCAGCGAGGTGTCGTTCGCGATCGATTTCACCAGCCCGGGCTGGCATGCGCCCGCGGTCGCGCCCTGGCTGGAAGCCAGCCTGGAGCGCGCCTCGCAACTCGCCTTCGGCCGGCCCAGCGCCCTGATCGGCGGTGGCGGCGGCATTCCGTTCCTGGCCATGCTCGGCGAGCGTTACCCGCAGGTGCAGTTCGTCGTCACCGGCGTGCTCGGGCCGCAGTCCAACGCACACGGGCCGAACGAATTCCTGCACCTGCCGAGCGCGCGCCGCATCACCGCGGTAGTCGCGCAACTGCTCCACGATGCCGGCGAGCCGCGCTAACCACCAGCTTCCGCAGCGTTTGCGGCGTAACGACGCCAAGCCGGTACGTGTACGCAGTCTTTTGTGCACGCTGTCTTTCACTCACCTGGTCATCCCGTAAAGGCCTCCTCATGCAATTGCTCTATCAGACTCACTCGCCGTACGCGCGCAAGGCCCTCGTGTTCGCCCACGAAGCCGGCCTGGCCGGGCGCATCGAGGTCGTGCACCACGAGACCAGCCCGACCCTGCGCAACGAAGCGGTGTATGCGCAGAACCCGCTCGGCAAAGTACCGGTGCTGATCCGCGCCGGCGAGCCGGCGATCTTCGATTCCGACATCATCTGCGCCTATCTCGACACCCTGCACGATGGCCGGCCGCTGATTCCCGCGCAGGGCGAGGCGCGCTGGCATGCGCTGCGCTTGCAGGCGGTCGCGCAGGGCCTGGCCGACGCCGGCATCAAGGTGCGCTGGGAAACCGTGCGCCGTCCGGAAGCCTTGCGCTATCCGGCCTTGCGCGACGGCTATACCGAGAAACTGATCGAGAGCTACGACTGGCTGGAACAGGAGCTGGTCGTCGATGCACCAGTCCACGTCGGCCACATTGCCGTCGCCACCGCGCTGAGCTGGCTCGAATTCCGCGAGTTGCCGGACTTCCGCGAGGGGCGCCCGCGCCTGGTCGCCTGGTTCGATGCGTTCGAGCAGCGCACCTCGATGCGCGCCACGCCCTTGTCCGGCGACACCCACGACTGAGCACCAGCCCCCATTGCGAAGCATGGTGGCCTGCACCGCGCCGCGACTGCGTTCGATCAGGTAGGCGCGGCGGTCGTCGCGCCGGACAGGGGAATGCGGATGCAGGCGGTCGGACAGGTCCGCCGAGACATCGCGCAATGCCGCGTCGGGTGCCCGCCCTGCGCAGGTTCCCTTCTGTCGACCAGATCGCGCCGCCAGGCGCCCGAGCAGGAGTGGACCATGCACAGGATCTTCGGCGGCCTGATTTCGGTGATCCTGCTCGGCGTCTACGTCCACCTCATCACCGTGGCGGTGGAGGTGGTGAACTGCGGCGGCGCCCCCAACTGCACGGTGTTCAACGACGGCATGGCCCAGGCGTTTTCGGTGATCGGCGGCTTGGTGTCGGCGCTGGTCATCGCCGAGCTCGCGATCGCCAAGCCGGGCGAGGCGCCCGGGACCCGCGTGCTCGATTCCGGCGCTTCGGTCGGCGCGGTGCGCACGGTCACCATCGTCTCGGTGGCGTTCGTGCTGGTGTGGATCGGCGCGGGGCTGACCGCCTTCATGGTCGGGCTGTACCACCCGAAGGGGCTGCCGGTGCTGACCACCCACGGCCAGGCCTGGCTCGGTCTGGCGGTGTCGGCGGCCTATGCCTATTTCGGACTTTCGCCGGGCGGTCGTTGAGCGTCGCCGCCGGAGTCGGACGGCAGGGCGCCGTCAGTCTCGCGGTTGCGTATGCGACAGCGCCCGCTCCGGCGGCCCGAACAACTGTCCGACCACACCGCGCAGACCGCGCGCGCGCCAGGCATCGCCGAACATCGCGACCCATTCGTGGAACGTCAGGCGGATCGGGTTGTGCCCGCGCACCTGGCCGACGATGCCGTACTCGCAGGGCACGTCCGCGTCTTCCTCGGTGTAGGTGCCGAACAATTTGTCCCAGACGATCAGCACACCGGCGTAATTGCGGTCGATGTACTGCGGGTTGCGCGCATGGTGGACGCGGTGATGCGAGGGCGTATTGAAGACTTTCTCGAACCAGCCGAGCTTGCCGACCGCCTGGGTGTGGACGAAGAACTGGAAGCCCAGGTTGATCGCGACCACCGCGACGATATGGCGGGGCTCGAAACCGATCCAGGCCAAGGGCAGCCAGAACAGCCACATGCCGGAAATCGGATAGGTCAGGCTTTGCCGGAACGCGGTCGACAGGTTGAGCCGTTCGGAAGAATGGTGGGTGACGTGCGAGGCCCACAGCCAGCGCACGCGGTGACTGCTGCGGTGGAACCAGTAATAGAAAAAATCCTGGGCGACGAACAAGCCGGCGATGGTCCACCACGACGCCGGCGGCAGTTCGAACAGGCGGTGGGCGTAGACGGCGTAGTACAGGCCGATCACCAGCAGCCAGGCGATGGCGTCGCTGGCCTGATGCATCAGCGCCAGCGCCGCGTTCGAAAGAGTGTCGCGCAGGCTGTATTGCTCCGGCCGGCGCTTGCGCCAATACCAGGCCTCGACGCCGATCAGCAGCAGGAAGACCGGCGCCATCGCCAGCAGTATCCACTCCTGCATCAATCGCGCTCCCGTCGCCAGGCGGTTTCCAGGGCCTCGGCCATGCGTTCCAGGCATTGCCGCATCGCCACCTGCATGAAGCCGTGCAGCAAGGGCCAGGCGAACGGCCAGGCCAGGGCATTGGTCAGCTCGAAGTCGTAGCGCCAAAGCACGCGGGTGGAGGTCGGTGTGCCGGCCGAACGCTCGATCGATTCGGCGGCGAAGGTCCAGTCGGCGTGGCCTTCGCGCGCGAGCCAGGCCAGCGGCCCGCGGAACCCGCTCAGGGTATAGGCGTGGCGGCGCGGCGGATCGAAGGCGGTGATGCGCTCCATCAGGCGCGAGCCGTCCTGGTTCTCCAGCGTGCGCATGCTGCCGACCGCGGGCGGCGCCAGCGGGGTGATGCGGCGCAGGCCGGGAATCGGGCCGTAGCCTTCGAACAGGGCCGGGAAGCGCTCAGGATCCAGGGCCAAGGCGAATACCGCCTCGGGCGTGGCGGAGATGCTGCGTTCGGCGAGTAGGGAGACGCGCATTCAGCGAGTCTAGAAGGTCGCGCGCGACGAATCCATACGGCGGCGCAGGTTCTGCGTGGACGGTCGCGATTACCTGGCGGACGGGGCCATGAGGGTCTGCCGGCCGGCTATCGATCAGCCGGCTATCTATCGATCAGCGGGTTATCGACTCGCGCTCAGCGCAGCCATTCCTCGACCAACGGCGGTACCACCGCGGTCGCCGTGCCTTGCAGGAACCGATAACCGCGAGGCACCTCCTGCAGCTCGGGCGAGACGAAGCAGCGCTCGGCCGAGAACGGGGCATACGCGACCAGGCCGGCGGCCGGGTAGACGCTCAACGAGGTGCCGATCGCCAGCACCTTGGCCGCGGTCGAGAAATGCGCCTCGGCCTCGTCCATGTGGCGCACGGCTTCGCCGAACCAGACCACGTCGGGGCGCAGCTGGCTGCCGCGTTCGCACAGGTCGCCGAGTTCGATCAGCGGGCGCTTGAGCGGATAGATCCGTTCCGGCGCGACGGTATTGCGCGCCTTGAGGATTTCGCCGTGCACGTGGATCACCGTCGACGAACCGGCGCGTTCGTGCAGGTCGTCGATGTTCTGGGTGATCACCACGACCTCGTACTTCTCTTCGAGCCGGGCGATGGCCAGGTGGGCGGCGTTCGGTCGCGCCGCGAGCACGCCCTTGCGGCGCTCGTTGTAGAAGCGCAGCACGGTGGCCGGATCGCGTTGCCAGGCCTGCGGCGAGGCGACGTCTTCGAGGCGGTACTCGTGCCAGAGTCCGCCCATGTCGCGGAAGGTCTTGAGCCCGCTCTCGGCGCTGACGCCGGCGCCGGTGAAGACGACGATCTTGTCTTTCACGACGGTGCCCGCTCGGTCGACACGGTGAATCCGTTGCGATGAACCCGATGAGTGGCGTGTTGCATGACTCGAACCTGTTGCCGGAGAAAGCGGAGGCGCAGCTCCGGACAGGAGGATATCCGAGACCGCCGCCCGCCGTTTTCGCGGCAGCCGGGGCGAGCGCTTGCGGATGCGGCCGAACCGAGGGGAGGAGGGAGCTAGGGTGGCGAGAGCTAGGGTGGCGAGCGCTTTCAACCCTGGCGCCGGTCCGTGCATCTGTCGTTGGCGCGGGCGTGCCGGTCCGCGTGCGACCTGCGGCCGATGCCGCCGGATCGGCCGCCTATTATCGTCGACGGATCATCGGCACGAGAACGAGCCAGGAGTCGGGAATGATCGCTTACTTGTTGGCCTTGACCTTGGGGGCCACGAATCCTGCGGGCGCGACCGCCGCCGGCGCCGCCGACACGGCCCCGGCGCAAGCGGCCGGCACCTGGCTGGTCTCCGACGTCACCGTGATCCCGGCCGATACCGACGAGGTGCTGCCGCACCGCAGCGTGCTGATCCGCGACGGCCGCATCGTGCGGATCCTGGCACCGGGCGCGAAGGCGAAAGCGCATGGCGCGACCACCATCGACGGACGCGGCAAGTACTTGGTGCCCGGGTTCGTCGATGCGCACGTGCACCTCGCCAACGAAGGCGCGATCCGCGACAGCAAGGACCCGAGGATCTCCACGATCGATCTTGGGTCGGCGCATCGCTACGACCGCCAGGTGATGCTCGGCTTGCTCAAGGCCGGGGTGACCGGCGCGGCCAATCTCGGCGGTGGCGCGCGCAGCGACGAAGACCTGCTGTGGCTGCGCGAGGAAATCGCCGCCGGCCGTATCGCCGGGCCGCAGTTGTATGTCGGCAAGCGCATCAACGGCCCGCGCGCTGCGGTCGCTGTGCAACCGGCCGCAACGGTGCCGGCCTCGAAGCCGGAGGCGCCGACCACTGCCGCCGACGGCGCCGCGGCGGTGCGCCAGGCGCGCGAGCGCGGCTACGATTTCATCAAGCCCTATCAGTTCCTCAACCGCGAGACTTATCGAGCGGTCGTCGACGAGGCCGGGCGGCAGGGCATGATCACCAGCGGCCATCTGCCCGAGCTGGGTTGCGCGAGCTGCGCCGACCGCGCCTTCGCCTTCGCCCATCCGATGGACAACATCGCCCACAGCGAAGAGCTGACCCGCTACGCGCGCATCGGCTCCGATCTGGCGCCGCGCGACCTCGACGTGCTGGCCGATGCGGTCGCCGAACGCAAGATCGCGGTCACGCCGACCCTGGTCACGCTCAAGACCATCGTCGGCATGTACGTGCAGCGCGCGGTGCCGCCTGTGCCGGGCGATTGGGCGGCGCGCGTCGATCCGGTCACCCGCATCGACTGGGCGCCGCCGGCCAACCGCTACCTGAGCCAGGCATTCCGCGACCAGGACGGCGCCGATACTTTCTCGGCCGGCTACGACTTCGCCCGCGTGCTGACCCGGCAGTTGTGGAAACGCGGCGTGCCGCTGACGGTCGGCACCGATGCGTCCCTGCCGGGCCTGGCCTTCGGCGTCTCGGTGCAGCAGGAAATGATCGAACTGCGCGAGATCGGCCTGCGCCCGATCGAGGTGCTGCGCGCGGCCTCGATCAACGCGCATCGTCTGTTCGACCCCAAAGGCGGCAGCGGCGCGGTGCGCGAGGGCGAGCGCGCCAATCTGGTGTTGCTCGACGCCGACCCGCTGGCCGACCTCCACAACGTCGCCAAGATCGCCGGCGTGTTCGCGCAAGGGCGTTGGCTGCCGATGGCCGAGATCGACCGCCGTCTGGACGAAGGGCGGGCCTTCGAGCAGGCATTGTCGCGACAGATCCAGACTCATCCGGCGCATCCGGGCGACTGAGGGCCGCGGCTTACACTCACCGCCGCGGTCGGGCAAGATCGCAGCATGGTCTGCGAACACCTGCGCCCGCTCGAACACGCCCTGGCCGCGGCCGGCATTGCGGTCGGCTTTCGCGGCCAGGCCTGGTCGGAGCAATGCCGCGAATGGGTGTATTACTCCGCGGTGCTCGACATGAAGTCGATTCGTCCCTACCTGCCCGACTGCGTCGAGCCGCACGAGAACCTGGACCCGCGTTCGGGCCAGGAGCGCGGCTTCTATTGCACGCAATGCCACGACGCGGTCATGGGCTTGCTCAAGGGTGGGCGCAAGTTTCGCATGCCGCCGCGCAAGGCCTGATCGCGCGCGGGCGCGTGCTTGCCGCGTCGTATTCATCGCGTCGCTGCCCGTGGCGAGTCGCCGCGGACGCGCGGATAATCGCGGCATGAACGACCACGGCCTCGCTACGGCCCAGGCGCCGGGCTATGCGGCGTTGTTGATCGATTTCGACGGCGTGCTGCGCCGATGGCCGGCCAGCGACGATGCGATCGAAATCGCCCACGGCCTGCCGATCGGCAGCCTGCGGCGCATCGCCTTCGTGCCGGCCTTGCTGGACCAGGCGCTGGCCGGCCGCATTACCGACGAGCAATGGCGCGAGCAAGTGGCCGAGCGCTTGCGTGCGAGCTATCCCGGCAGCGAGGCCGAGGCCGCGGTCGGGCAGTGGTCGCAGCCTTGCGGACAGCTCGATACCGAGGTCATGGCCTTGCTCGACGACTGCCGTCCCGGTCTGCGTCTGGTCCTGGTCAGCAATGCGACCACGCGGCTGGCGCGCGATCTGCAGACGCTCGGGCTGAGCGAACGCTTCGACGCCGTGGTCAATTCCAGCGAACTCGGCTTGCTGAAGCCGGAGCCGGAGATCTTCCGTGCGGCGTTCGCCCGCGCCGGGGTCGAGGGACGGCAGGCGCTGTTCGTCGACGACGACCCCGACAACGTCGCCGCGGCGGTGGCGCTGGGCGCGCGCGGCTTGCGTTATCGCGATTGCGAGGGGCTGCGGGGTTGGCTGGAGGCCGCCGGCGTGGTGCGCGACTAACCGGGTCGATGCGGGTTAGGGCGACTTAGCGGTTCGCAGCCGCTGAGGCGTCGCGGGCGAAGCGCTCGCGGTAATCGCGCGGGCTCAGCCCGAGCTTGCGGCGGAAGTGATGGCGCATGGTGATGGCACTGCCGAAGCCGGTGCTGCCGGCGATGCGGTCGATCGCCCAGGCCGTGGTTTCGAGCAGTTCGCGCGCGCGGTCGACGCGCGCCTGGATCAGCCAGTCGGCCGGAGTCATGCCGGTGCTCTGCTTGAAGCGGCGCATGAAGTTGCGTTCGCTCATCGCGGCCATGTCGGCGAGCACCGCCACCGGCAGCGGTTCGGCGAGGCGCTTGCGCATGCGTTCGAGCAAGGGCGACAGCGCGTTGTCGGCCTCGCGCTCGATCGGGCGGTCGATGTACTGGGCCTGGCCGCCTTCGCGGTGCGGCGGGATCACCAGGCGGCGGGCGACGTGGTTGGCGATCTTCGGCCCCCAATCGCGGCGTACCAGGTGCAGGCACAAGTCCAGGCCGGCGGCGCTGCCGGCCGAGGTCAGCAGGCTGCCTTCGTCGATGTACAAGGCATTCGGATCGACACGGATGCGCGGATAGCGCTCGCGCAGGGCGTCCACATAGCGCCAGTGCGTGGTCGCGCGGCGTTCGTCGAGCAGCCCGGTCGCGGCGAGCGCGAACGCGCCCGAGCAGATCGACAGCAGGCGCGCACCGCGCGCATGGGCTTCGCGCAGCGCTTCGACGATGCGTGTCGGCACCGCGGCATCGATCGAACTCCAACCGGGAATGATCACCGTACCGGCGCGCACCAGGCGGTCGAGTCCGCCATCGGCGGAAATCTTCAGCCCGTACTGGCCGCGCAAAGGGCGGCGTTGCGCGGCGCAGGTCTCGAAGCGGTACCAGCCCGCGCCGAGTTCTGGCCGCGCCAAACCGAACACCTCGGCGGCGCAGGAGAATTCGAACGCGCACAGGCCGTCGTAGGCGAGCACGGCGACGCGCGGGTTGGTGGGGCCGGGGCGGGGTGTCGACTTCGGCATGATTTGATCGATGCTTGGCATTCCTGCCAATAGTGGCCGGAGCCGGCCGCGCCGACAATGGCTGCACCTCCTCCCATCGTTTCCCGGAACCCGCCATGCGCAACGCCGTCACCGAGATCCCTGCCGCTGCGTCCGAGCTGGCCCTGCAGCACTTTCAATCGCAGTTCGCCTTCGAGACCGATTGCTGGGACACCCACGAAGCCTTGCAATCGGGCGCGCCCGGTTTCGTCCTGATCGACGCGCGCAGCCCCGCGCTTTACGCGAAAGGCCATTTGCCGGGCGCGATCAGCCTGCCGCACCGCAAGATCATCGCCTCGAAGATGAGCGCGTACCCGCCCTCGACCCTGTTCGTGGTCTATTGCGCCGGGCCGCATTGCAACGGCGCGGCGCGCGCGGCGGTGCGCCTCGCTCAGCTGGGCCTGGCGGTCAAGCTGATGGCCGGCGGCATCACCGGTTGGCTAGACGAAGGCTTTGCGCTGAGTGTCGGCGACAGGCCCTGAAACCTTCGTCGGGACGCAGGCTCCTGCCGGACGCCACGCTGCCCGATCCACACCGCACTCCCCCTTTGTTGAGGGGGGCGGGGGGATTTGCTCTTGCTCTCTCTGTCGCCTCATCGGCTGAAGCAAATCCCCACGCGCCGACGTGCCGGGCTTCGTGCGCTTCGGGCGTGGCCCCGTTACCAAGGGGAGCAAAGAAGGCGCGGGCTTCGTCTGCATCCAGCCATCGATGCAGGCCGATGGCCACGCTGACGAGACCAGCCGAACCGGCGGATGTCACAGACCGATGCAGTGAATCGTCGTGAGCTAGAGAGCGAGTCGAAGCGCCGCACTGACCGTCGTATTGAATATGACGGCGATCGACCGCAGCTCGATAACCCCACATCGAAGGAATCGCAATGAACGCTGCAAACCCGAAGCCGGTCCTGATCCTCAGCAACCCGGCCGGCCTCTACGATCCCGCCCCCAATGGTTACTCGCACGTGGCCGAAGTCGCCGGCGCGGTGCGCTGGGTGTTCGTCGCCGGGCAGGGCGGCGAAACCGCCGACGGCGCGCTCGCCGACGATTTCCAGGCGCAGGTGCGCCAGGCCATGCACAACCTGGTCATCGCGTTGAGGTCGGCCGGCGCATCGCCGTCGGACGTGGTCAAGCTGACCGTGTTGATCGTCGATCACAGCGAAGCGCGCCTGCATACGTTCGGCGCCGAACTGGCCGCGGCCTTCGGCAGCGAGCACCGCCCGACCTGCACCCTGATTCCGGTGCCGAGACTGGCGCTGGACGGCATGCTGTTCGAGATCGAGGCGCTCGCCGCCGTCGCGGCTACGTAAGCGCAGCGAGGGCGCGCAAGCGTTTCTCAGCGGAAACATTGCGCCGGGACCGGCGCGGCTGCGGCGGTCTATAATGGCCGCAGCGGCCGTGCCGGTTCGCAGCCCGCGAACGACCCGTCGCCATCCCCTTTCCGATTCCCGCCGCGCAGCCGATGCTGCGTGGCGCGAGCCGCTGGGCGGAGACCTGCAAGGAGCAGCTCATGCACACGACCCATGGATTGTTGATTCGCGCCGCTGCCTTCGCGGCCGAGCGCCACCGCCATCAACGCCGCCGCGATGCCGAGGCCTCGCCCTACATCAATCACCCCATCGCCCTGGCCGACGTGCTGGCCAACGAAGGCGGCGTCGACGACGCGAACGCCTTGTGCGCGGCCTTGTTGCACGACACCGTCGAGGACACGCAGACCAGCGCGGCCGAGATCGAAGCGGTGTTCGGCGCGCGTATCGCCGCCATCGTGCTCGAGGTCAGCGACGACAAGTCGCTGCCCAAGGCCGAGCGCAAGCGCCTGCAGATCGAGCACGCGCCGCAGCTGTCGCGCGAGGCCCAGCTGATCAAGCTGGCCGACAAGATCTGCAACTTGCGCGATCTGCTCGCGCAACCGCCGGCGGATTGGCCGGCGCAACGCAAGCAGGATTATTTCGATTGGTCGGCGCAGGTCGTCGCCGGCGTGCGTGGTGTCCACCCGGGTCTGGAGGCGGTGTTCGACGAGGTGCATGCGCGCGCGGGCGAACTGGTCGAGCGCCAGCCGGCCTGATCGCCGAGGCGGTGCGGACTTCTGCCGCCGCGGGCGACCCCCTAGACTGGGGTCTTTCGACTTCGGCCCCCGCCCATGTCCCATCCGGATCCGTTCCTGTCTCCGATCGTCGCCGGCGCCTGGCGCATGGCCGAGTGGAATTTCGACGTCCAGCAACGCCTGCACTGGATCGGCGCGGCCCTGGATCTCGGCATCACCAGCTTCGACCACGCCGACATCTACGGCGACTACGGCGTCGAGGCCTTGTTCGGCGAGGCCCTGGCGGCGAATCCCGGATTGCGCGAGCGCATCCAGATCGTCAGCAAGTGCGGAATCAAGTTGACTTCGGCGCAACGCCCGTCGCACCGGGTCAAGTCCTACGACACCTCGCCCGAGCACGTGATTGCTTCGGTCGAGAATTCATTGCGCGCGCTGCGCACCGATCGCCTCGACCTGTTGTTGATCCACCGCCCCGACCTGTTGATGGACGCCGATGCGCTCGGCCGTTGTTTCGACGAGCTCAAGGCGGCCGGCAAAGTCCTGCAGGTGGGCGTGTCCAATCATTCGCCGTCGCAACTGGCGCTGCTGCATTCGCGGCATTCGCTGGCGACGCACCAGGTCGAACTCTCGCCGCTGCATCTGGCGGCGCTGGACGACGGCACGCTCGACCAATGCCAGACCCTGGGAATGCGGCCGATGATCTGGTCGCCGCTCGGCGGCGGGCGTTTGTTCGGCCAGGGCGATGCCCAGGCCGTACGCGTGCACGAGGTGTTGGCCGCGCTCGGCGAACGCTACGGCGCCTCGGTGGCGACGATGGCCTATGCCTGGTTGCTGCGGCATCCGTCGCGGCCGTGGCCGATCACCGGCAGCGGCCGCGTCCAGGGCCTGCGCGATGCGGTTGCCGCGCTGTCGATCGAGCTCGATGCCGAGGACTGGTACCGGATCTGGCAAGCCGGCGCGGGTCGCGAGATCGCCTGATCGGAGCGCGAAACGACGAAGGCCGCATCGCGGCGGCCTTCGTGGGTAATCCGTTGCCGGACTGGCGCGCTCAGGCGCGCGCCTGGCCTTCGGCGATGCTCTTGAGTTGCTTCAGGCCGTCCTCGAACTGAGCGCCGAGCACCTTGTCCATGTTCATGAGCAAGCCCACCGCCTTGAACATGAAGTTCTTCTCGCCGCTCATCGACCAGGTCACCTCGGTCTTGTCGCCGACCGGCTTGAAGGCGAACTCGGCGAGGTTGGTGGCCTGGAAGGGCTTGCGGAACGCGAGCTGGATCCGCATGCGTTCGCCGGGCCGGCTTTCGAGTACAGTCGCGCGGCCTTCGCCGGCGTCCTTGTTGCCCGCCCAATCGTAGATCGCGCCTTCGCCGATGGCCGGGCCTTCGTAACGACGCTGCAGGTTGGGGTCGAGCTTCTCGTACGGGGACCACGCCGGCCATATGCGGAAATCCTCGACCTGGGCGAAGGCCACGGCGGGCGGCGCATCGACGACGATGCTGCGGGCGATGCGGAACTTCGATGGCTGCAGGGCGGCGATGATGGCGAACACGACGACGAGTACGACGATGACGAGCAAGATGATCTTGAACATGCGGGTGTCTGCTTAAGTTTAGAGGGAAGGGATGGGGCTCAGGATGCCGCGATTCTGCAACTGCTCGAAGCCTGCGGCGGCCTGCTGCACGTCTTCGGGAAAATCTTCCATCTCCTGGACCTGACGCACTTCGATGGTCTCGTTGTCCGAGCCCGGGCAGCGCGTGGCCCAGGCGATCGCTTCTTCGCGCGAGGCGACATCGATCATCCAGTAGCCGCCCAGCACTTCCTTGGCTTCCGGGAACGGGCCGTCGGTGATTTTGGGCTTGCCGCCGGCGAAGCTGACCCGCGCGCCCATCGACGGAGGGTGCAGGCCGTCGAGCGCGATCAACACGCCGGCCTCCTGCAATTCGCGGTTGTAGGCCATCATCGCCTCGACCGCTTCTGCGCTCGGCAAGGTGCCGGCTGCGGCGGATTCGTAACCTTTGGGAATCATCAGCATCATGAAGCGCATCGGGGTATCTCCTGGGGATGTCGTTATGGGAAGCGGCGGCCGTCCGGTGTCGTAGCGTGTTGCGAAGCCGCGCTCTTGTAATGACGACGAACCGGCGACCGCCGGATCGACACGTTCGCGAAAATATTTTTTGCAGCTGCCGTCGGCGCATCCGGGCAGTGCTGCGGAACTGAATCGCATCTGTCTCGGCCGCCGCGGCCCCCATCTCGCTGCGGCGCACTCCTGCTTACCATCGCCGCTTCATTGACCGAAGGCGAGGGCGGTAATGAGCAGTCCGAACAAGACCTGCGGCAGGCTGGCGACGGCGCTGCTGGCGACCGTGGCCTGGGCGGCCGGCGCGGCCGATGCGCCGCCCGGGCCGACAGCGAAAGCCGTTTCGGATCTGGCCTTGGACGCCTACGCCGAACCCGCGCAGCGGGTCGACATCGGCAAGGGGCGCCATCTCAATCTGCGCTGCAGCGGTCAGGGCGAGCCGACGGTCCTGTTGGACGCCGGTTTCGCTGCGGATTCGCTGTCCTGGGCCAAGGCGCAGCCGCTGATCGCCGAACGCAACCGCGTCTGCGCCTACGACCGCGCCGGCGTCGGCTACAGCGACCCCGGCCCGCTGCCGCGCGATCTCGATGCCGACGTCGCCGACCTGCATGCCTTGATCGAGGCGGCCGACCTCGATACACCGTTGATCCTGATCGGCCATTCCTATGGCAGCCAGGTGGTGCGCCGTTTCGACGAGCGCTATCCCAAGCAGGTGGCGGCGCTGGTGCTGGTCGACCCGCCGGTGCAGAACGTCGCCGAATTTTCCCCCGGCTATGCCCAACGCGAAGCCGAGATCGCGCCGAAGATGCTGGCGATGTACCGCAGCTGCGAACAGGGCGCGCGGGACGGTCGGCTGACCGCGACGCCGCCGGCCGAACTCAAGTCCTGTCTGCGTGGGCCGAATCCGAACTACAGCGAACGCTTGAATGCGGCGATCCTCGCCTGGCGTTCCAAGCCGGCGTTCTGGGCCGGGTTGATCTCGGCCTCGGAACACCGCGGCGCGCTGTACGACGGGCCGGTGCCGAAGAGCGAACGCCACGACGGCAAGCCGGTGATCGTGTTGAGCGCCGACCGGCCTTATCCGGGCGCCTCGCCGAAAGACCAGCAGTCCCTCAGCGCGGCCCGCGAGCAGACCCACACCGCCTTGATCGGCACCACGCGCCTGGGCAAGCGGGTCATCATCGAGAACAGCTCGCACGACATCCCCGTCGACCAGCCGAGCGCGCCGGCGATCGCGGTGTTCGAGGCGATGCAGATGCGCCAGCGGGCGAAGACCGGCAAGGACTAGATCGCCGCATCGGCGGCGCGATCGGGCCGATGCGATCGATGAGGCGCCGAGGTTCGTGTCGGCGCCAGGTCGTGTCGATGCTGGACCGGAGCGTTGCGCATGCTGCGATTGCGACGTTTCGCTTTGCGTCCATCTTCTAGGCGATCACACCCGATTTGCATCGCAGACGCGACAATGGCGTCGACCCGGTCGCCAACGCGCACCGGAACCCGATGGATTGCGGCGCCTGCCGTCCGAATACAACAAAGGAGACATCATGGATCTGGGCATGGTCGGTCTGGGGCGCATGGGCGCCAACATGGCCGAACGACTGGTGCGCGGCGGACATCGAGTGGTCGGTTTCGACCCCGGTCCGGCGGCGCGCGAGCAGGCGGTGACGCGCGGCATTGAGGCGACTGCTTCCCTGCGCGAACTGGTTGCGGCCTTGCCGGCGCCGCGCGCGGTCTGGCTGATGGTGCCGGCCGGCGCAGTGGTCGACTCGACCCTGGCCGAACTGCTGCCCTTGCTCGCCCCCGGCGACAGCGTGGTCGACGGCGGCAACTCCAACTACAAGGACAGCATGCGGCGCGCCGCCCAACTCGCCGAGCACGGTCTGCACTATGTCGACTCCGGCACCAGCGGCGGCATCTGGGGCCTCAAGGAAGGCTATAGCCTGATGATCGGCGGCGACGAAGCCGCGGTCGAACGCCTGCGTCCGATCTTCGAGACGCTGGCGCCGGCCGCGGATCGCGGTTGGGGCCGGGTGGGGCCCAGCGGAGCCGGCCACTTCACCAAGATGGTCCACAACGGCATCGAATACGGTCTGATGCAGGCTTATGCCGAGGGCTTCGCGATCATGGGGCACAAGGCCGACTTCGGCCTGGACCTGCACCAGATCGCCGAGATCTGGCGGCACGGCAGCGTGGTGCGCTCGTGGTTGCTCGACCTGAGTTCGGACGCGCTGGCCAAGAACCCTTCGCTCGACGGCATCGCGCCCTATGTCGAGGACTCGGGCGAAGGCCGCTGGACCGTCGCCGAGGCGATCGATCTCAACGTCTCGGCGCCGGTGATCACCGCTTCGCTGCTCGAACGCCTGCGCTCGCGCGACAAGGACTCCTTCGCCGACAAGCTGCTGGCGGCGATGCGCAACGAATTCGGCGGCCACGCCATCCGCAAGGAGTAAACCGGTCTGGCCGGCGCCGCGATGGCGCCGGCCAGGGCCGCGGTAACGGTGCGGCCGGTGCCGGTGGCGGGCCCGCGCAGGCGCTATGCTCGCGGCCAGGCCATCGGAAGCCGCCGCCATGCCGAGTACGCCGTCTACCGTCGCCGCATCGGATCGGCCCGATGCCGATTCGCCCTCGTCCGCTCTCGGCCCGCCCCGCCTCGGCGCAGCGCGCCTGGACATGGTCGATGCCCTGCGCGGTCTGGTGATCGCGTTGATGGTGCTCGACCACGTGCGCGACTACTTCCACTGGCAGGCGTTCGTGTTCAGTCCGACCGACCTGGCCAAGACCACGCCGTTGTTGTTTGCGACACGCTGGGTCACCCACCTGTGTGCGCCCAGCTTCGTCCTGCTAGCCGGCGTGTCGATCTTCCTGCAACAGGCCGGCGGCGCTTATCCGCGTCCGGCGCAGTCACGGTTCCTGCTCGGCCGCGGCCTGTGGCTGATCGTGCTGGAACTGACCGTGATCGTGTTCGGCTTCAACTTCGTCTGGCCGTTCCTGTTCCTGCAGGTGATCTGGGCGATCGGCGTCGGCATGGTGGCGATGGCGGCCTTGATCTGGCTGCCGCGCACGGCGGTGCTTGCGCTTGGCATCGTCATCATCGCCGGGCACGGTTTGCTGGCGGGATTCGACCCGAGCCGATGGGGGGCGCTGGCGCCGCTGTGGACCTTGGCGATGCGGCCCGGCGCGGTGCCCGGCCTCGAAGGCTTCGTCGCCTATCCGGCACTGCCCTGGGTCGGCATCCTCTGCCTCGGCTATGGCCTCGGCCCGCTGTTCTTGTTCGATGCGCCGCGGCGCCGGCGCGTCGTCGCCGCGCTCGCGCTGGCGATGCTGGCGGCGTTCGCGATCCTGCGTGCCGGCATCGGCTTCGGCGATCCCTCGGCGTGGCAGCGCCAGGCCGACCCGCTCTTCGATGCGATGGCCTTCGTCAACGTTTCCAAGTACCCGCCTTCGCTGCTGTATGCCTTGGTCACGCTCGGCGTATCGCTGTTGGCGATGTTGGCGTTGGAGCATTGCGCGGGTTGGCTGCGGCGCGTGCTGCTCGCATTCGGCCGCACGCCCTTGTTCACCTACCTGCTGCATATCTATCTCGTGCACGGCCTGGCCTTGCTGGTCGGCGTCGCCAGCGGCATTCCGGCGGCGGTGTTCGTCGGCATTCTCGGCAACGCCGGGCGCATCGCCGAATCGGGTTGGGGGGTGAGCCTGCCGGCGGTATTCGGGCTGTGGCTGGGCGTGCTGGCGGCGCTGTATCCGCTGTCGCGCTGGTTCGCCGGGGTCAAGGCGCGGCGCCGCGATCGCTGGCTGAGTTATCTCTAGGCCTACGACGATCGTCGATCTGCGAAGCCTGCCCGCCGCATTCACGCGCGCGGTCACGTCTGAACGAATGCTGCGCTGCACCGCGCGCTAGCCTCGGTCTGCGTCCGGCGCGGTGCATCGCGCGTTGTCGGACGCGTAACGCCGCCGCGCCCGCACTCGATCCGTTCATCGAACACCAGCCATGCCGCGCCGTCGAATCGGAGCGGCGAATGGCGAAGTGCGCGCGCGGTTCCCGCCAGGCCTTCGTTCCCCACCTTCGGAGACACCCATGTCAGTGCACACGAAGACGACGCGCCACACCTCGCTGCGACGCTGTCTGCAATCGCTCGCTCTCGCCGTCGCCACCACCGCCGCGTTCTCGGCCGCGGCCGCACCCAACTTCCCGTTCGGCAGTCATCGCCAGGCTTATGCCAGCGGCACCCTGAGCCCGAGCGTCGGCCGCGCCGCGGCCGACCAGTCCACGGCCTCGTTCTATCGCACCTGGAAGCAGCGCTACCTCGTTCCGGCCTGCAAGGCCGGCGAGTATCGGGTCAAGGCCGCTACCGAGGACGCCTACGTGGTCTCGGAGGGACAGGGCTACGGCATGCTGATCACGGTGATGATGGCCGGCGAAGACCCGCAGGCACAGACCTTGTTCGACGGCCTGCACCGCTACAACCGCGGCCATCCGAGTTCCAACGACAGCGACCTGCTGGCCTGGGCGCAGAACGCCAGTTGCAACAACATCCTCGACCCGGACTCGGCCACCGACGGCGATCTCGACATCGCCTACGCCCTGCTGCTGGCCGACTTGCAATGGGGTTCGAGCGGCGCGATCAACTACGCCGCCGAAGCGCGCAAGGTGATCGCCGCGATCCGCCGCAGCAACGTCAATCCCACCACCAAGCTGGTCAACCTGGGCGACTGGGTCAGCACCGACACGCCGAAGCATTACTACGCCACCCGCAGTTCCGACTGGATGCTCGGCCACTTCCGCTCCTTCGCCAGCAAGCTCGGCGACAGTTATTGGACCGGCGTGCTCGGCGCACACCAGAACCTGTTGTCGACGATGCAGACCAGTTACGCGCCGAACACCGGCCTGGTGCCGGACTTCATCGTCAACACCAACACGACCGCCAAGCCGGCGCCGGCGAACTTCCTCGAAGCCGACACCGACGGCTATTACTCCTGGAACGCCGGACGGGTGCCGTGGCGGATCGGCATCGACGCCGCGGTCAGCGGCGACAGCCGTTCGCGCAGCGCCGCGCGCAAGCTGAGCCAGTGGATCCGGGTCAAGGCCGGCAACGATCCCAACCGCGTGCGCAGCGGCTATCGCCTCGATGGCCAGGTGGTCGAGAACTACAACAGCATGTTCTTCACCGCGCCGTTCGCGGTCGCCGCGACCGTCGACCCGAATGCCCAGGCCTGGCTCGACAAGCTGTGGAGCTACACCGTCTCCAGCGGCCCCAGCGACTACTACGGCGACAGCGTCAAGCTGCTGTCGATGCTGGCGGTGTCGAACAACTGGCTGAAGCCCTGAGCCGGCCGGGATCTTCGGACGAACCGCCCGATTAGGACAATCGCCTAGGTCGAAAGTCTATGGAGTGTGCCCGGCGTCCCGATTAGGATCGGGGCGCCGGGCGTCGATGTGCGATGGCGCCGGCATCGACCATCCATGACAGGGAAGGCGAACCGGACGGTTCGTCGCCCCGCGGCGTCCGCGCCGTTATCGACGAGGCATAAGGGACCATGCGAAAGATTCTATCGACCTTGATTCTGGCCGCGGCTTGCGCGACGGCCACGGCTTCGCCCGACCGGGCACCGTTCGAAGTACAGGGCGTGCTGGAGCAGCAAAAGCAGATTCGCACCGAAGTCGAGACCGGCAAGGGCGCCTATGGCGGCCTCGACGCGAATGCCCGTAGGGAACTGACGACGCGCCAGGAGCGCTTGGTCAAGCTGCTCGAAGGCCGTCGTTACGAGGACCTCAGCGAGAGCGAACGCGAGAGTGCGCATGGCGACCTGGCCTGGATCGCGCAGGCCGCGCGCAGCGACGAGGAGAAGTTGATTTGCGAGCGCGTGCGGCCGATCGGCAGCAACCGGGTCGAGCGCGTGTGCAAGACCGCATCGCAGCGTCGCAAGGAACAAGAGGCCCGCGGCCAGGATCCGGAGTTGCTGCGCCAGCAAGGCCGGCCGACGATGTAATCGGCCGCTTGCCGCGCGGATCGACCCGCGCGGCAAGCGCCTGCGTCAATCGCCTGCTTTAGTCGCTATCGCGGCTCAATCGCAGCAACGACAGGGCTGGCCGTTGCCCGGGTACCAACCCGGCATGCCGCCGCAGCGGTCCTGACAAATCTTGTAGCTGCACAGTGCCTGGTCGGCCGGCGCCGACGAGGCCGCCTGGGCGATGCCGAAACCGAAGCCGAACGCGGCCAAGGCGAATGCGGCGACGAGTCCGAAACCTTTGCGCTTCATGCGTGATCCTCCTGTCGTGGCGAATGGTCGTGACGAATCGTCCGGCGCCGTGCGGCACGCTGGTCCGGCGGCGCCGGGGCGCGGGCGAGTGCCCGTGCCGGCGGCCACTGTAGGCGCCCGTGTACCGGCGTTTTGGCGAGCGCGTCACCAAAGCGCAGGCCGCAGCGGATGAACAGACGGTCGAATCGGCCTGAGGCGCGATCTTGCCGCACTCGCGAGCATTTGCCCGCGATCGCCGGCTCGCGCGATCATCGGCGCATCGATCGCCTCACGAGCGCCACCGCGTGTCCATGCCCTATCGTCGTCCGCTGCATTCGTGCGCCGCAGCGCTGATCCTCGCCCTGGGCGCCTGCGCGACCGCGCCGTCGCATAATCCGCTCGCGCAATGGCATGGCTCGCCGAACTACAACGAGCGCGGCGCGCAGCTCATCGTGCTGCACCACACCCAGATGGAAAGCGCCGAGCGCGCCTTGCTGACCCTGCAGACGCGCAACTCGCAGGGGCGGGTCAGCGCCCATTACCTGATCGGCGCCGACGGACGCATCTATCAACTGGTCGCCGACACGATGCGCGCCTGGCATGCCGGCGCCGGCAGTTGGGGGGAGATCAACGATCTCAATTCGGCCTCGATCGGCATCGAACTCGACAACGACGGCAGCGAGCCTTTCGAGCAGGCCCAGATCGACAGCCTGCTGCGCCTGCTCGACGACCTGACCCGGCGCCTGAACATTCCACGCCATGCGATCGTCGCTCACGGCGACCTCGCGCCGACGCGCAAGACCGACCCGAGCGTGCTGTTTCCGTGGCGGCGCCTGGCCGAGGCCGGCTTCGGCCTGTGGCCGCGCGCCACGCCTGCAGAACCGCCCGCGGGTTTCGATGCTTGGGCGGCGTTGCGTTTGGTCGGCTACGACCTGCGCGACCCCGGGGCGGCGCTGGCGGCGTTCCATCGCCGTTTCCGCGGCAACGAAGCGCGCGAATGGCAGCCGGGCGATGCCGCGATCCTGTTCGATCTGCAACGCCAGCTCATGCAGTTGCCGGACGGCGCGCCCGCGCCCGCGCCCGCGCCGCCGCCGCCGTTGCAATAAGCGAGCTCAGGCCGCGGCTTCGTACGGCGTGGCCGAACGCGCATCGCGCAGCGCCTGCGACCACCAGCTCAGCCGCGACAGCATGGTCGTCATGGCCTTGCCCGCGGCGAGCGGTTCGTGCAGTTCGCCGTCGGGGCCGAACTGGCGCCAGGCGCTGACCAGGTTGACGCTGTCGCGCAAGGTCACTGCGTGCAGCTCGGCGAAGACCTGGCGCAGTTGCTCGATCGCGCGCAGGCCGCCCGAACTGGCGCCGTAGCTGACGAAGGCGACGGGCTTGGCCTGCCAGGGTTCGTAGCAGGCATCGATCAGCGCCTTCAGCGGCGCCGGGTAACCGTGGTTGTATTCGGGCGTGACGATGACGAAGGCATCGGCGGCGTGCAGGCGCTGGCGCAACTGTTGCAGTTGCGCTTCGTCCTGGCGCAGGACGCGACCCGACAAGGGCCAGTCGGCGGGATCGATGGGTACGGTTTCGAAACCGCCGTGTCGGTCGATATGGCGTTGGGTCCATTCGGCGACGACGTCGCAGAAGCGGCCCTCGCGCGCGCTGCCGTAGATCAGCGCGAGTTTGATGTTGGGATGCATGCAGGTCGGTGGTTGGGGAACATGCCGGGCAGCTTAAAACCTCAAGTAATGTCGAGGTCAAGCGCTGCTTCGGATGCCCCCTCCCGGTGCCGCTGCGGCGTGCCGGCGGCGAACCGCCGGCGTGCAATGTCTGCGGCTCAGGCCTCGGGCTTGCGCCGGAACTTGTAGATCACCGCGCCGACCGCGAGCGCGATCGCCGCGGCGATCAGGTTGGCGGTGCTGGCGCTGGCGAGCAGGCCGAGCGACAGCACGATCGCCGCGATCGGGATGATCGGGCCGCCCGGCAGTTGCAGCGCGCCTTCGCTCTTGCCATGACGCTTCTGCAGCACCAGCACCGACACCGCGGTGCCGATGTAGGTGCACAGGCGCGCCACCACCGAGAGCAGGGCGAGTTGCTGGAACGAACCGGTCAGCGCCAGCGCCAGCGCGACCACGCCCAGCAGCACCACCGCACGCGCCGGCGTGTGGAAGCGCGGATGGATCGCCGACAGGGCGCGCGGCCCGTAGCCATCCTTGGACAAGGCCAGCAGATAGCGCGGGCCCATCATCACCGTATTGCTGTTGGTGCCCAGGATGGAGATCGCCGCGCCGACCGTCAGTACCAGCGCCAGCCCGGTGCCGCTGAAATGCGCGGCGGCTTCGGCGAGCGGGCTCGACGACTGGGCGATGCCCGGCAAGGTGCCCAGCGCGACCAACTGCACGGTGAAATAAATGATGGTGACCAGGACGATCATGGTCAGCAGCGCGAACGGCACGTCGCGGCGCGGATTACGGTATTCGCCGGCGGCCGCCGGCAGGTTTTCGAAGCCGGCATAGGCGAACAACAACAACAGCGCCGCCTCGCCGAGGTGATCCATCGGCATCGGCGTGTCCGAGGACAACAGCGAAGCATCGAAATAGAACGCGCCGATGGCGACGAACAACAGCAGCGGCAGCAGCTTGCCGATCGCCAGGGCCACGCCGGCCCGCGCCGCGGTGCGCACGCCGATGACGTTGATCAACACCAACAGGCCGAGCGAGCCGGCGACCACCGCCACGCGGGCGACCCCGCCTTTCGCCGCCGGCCAGAACAGCCCGACCGCCTCGGCCAGGCCGTTGCTCAGCGAGGCCGCGGTCGAGATGCGCGTGACCAGCAGCATCCAGCCGACCTCGAAACCGGCGAAGGGGCCGAAAGCCTCGCGGGCGTAGAGATAGCCGCCGCCGGGTTGGTCGAAATAGCTTGCCGCCTGGGCGTAGCACAGCACCAGCAGGGCCACTGCGAATCCGGCCAGCAACACCGCCCACAGACTGGCCGGGCCGAGCAGGGCGGCGGCGGTGGCCGGCAACAGATAGATGCCGCTGCCGATCACGTCGTTGATGGACAGGCCGACGATCTGCCAACGGCTGACGGCGCGGACGGTGCCGGGGCGACCGTCGTCCGGAGCAGGGGCCGCGGCGGCGGCGGGCGAGGACGAAACGGGCGCGTGCGGCGTCGGCTGGCTCAAACGGTGGTTCCCCTCGCTCGGTGGCGGTGCGGCGGACCGCATGCGGCGCCGATCTCGTCGCACCTTAGTGCCTGCGGCCTGCCGCTTTCAATCCGCACTGCGGCATGTGGGCCGGAGCGAAGCGCATAAGCAGGCTGGGCCGGGTCGCAGCGGGGTCCGGCCGATGCGTGCGAACGTCGCCAGGCGATCGAGGAGCGTCGAGCTGCGCCGAATGCGCGCCCGGTTCGTAAACGTTTTGTTGCGTTCAGTCGCGGTCGCGCCATCGCCGAAGGCACGAATGAGGCCTGACGCACGTTTTCGCCGGTTCATCGGGCCGCGCCTAACGCGTATCGCCGGTGGACTGGTTAAAGAAACGTAGCCGGCGGACTTCGCGGCGCGTTTTCGTTCATGGCGATGACCGCAGTGTGCAGTCCGTGCCTACGAACCACGGCACGCGTTGCAGCAACGACGATCCAACCGATCCGATCGATTCGATTCACACGACACCGGAGGTAACCGCATCCATGAAGACCACCATTCGCACCGCACTGTACGGCCTGGCCGCTATCAGCGTGCTCGGCCTGGCCGCTTGCGCCAGCAAGGGCGAGACCACCGACGCGCCGGCGGCATCGAGCGCACCGGCGGCCGAAGCCGCCCCGGCCGATGCGGCCGCTCCGCCGGCGAGCGGAGACGGTTCGGGCACCTGATTCCAGGACGACGGCCATCGCGAGCGATGGCCGTCCCCAGCCAACGCAGAAGGGCGGCCGCGAGGCCGCCCTTTCTGTTGCGCCGGCCTGGTCGCCAGGGGCGATCCGGGTTCGAGCCGCTTTCGTGGCTGAACGCGATCTTGGCAATCGTGAACCCAGCGCGGCCGCCCTGACCTTCGGCGCTGGCGCGGGCCGCCGGCAGGCCTAGAATCGCGGCGAATGAACACCCGTCCGTCCGCCGCCCTGCGTGTCGTCGCTGCCGTCGTCCTGTTCGCGCTGGCCGCGGGGGCGCAGGCGCGCACCGTGTATCGCTGCGTGCGCGACGGCACCGTCAGCCTCGCCACCGCGCCCGAACCCGGTTCGCGCTGCGTCGCCAAGGAGTTCGACGACAATGCCGCCAAGCTGCCCAATCTGTGGGGCGAGATGGGCGTGATCAACGGCAACCTCTACGAACGCCAGCAGGACGGCAAGACCGTGTACAGCACGCGCAAGCTGCCCGGTTCGGTGCGGGTGATGGGTTTCACCGTGGAAACGCCGCCCGGCGAGCCGGCGCATCCGGGCCTGGGCAAGGTCGGCAAGGCCCAGCTCGATAAATTCCCGGCGCAGTTCCGTTCCGCGGCCAAGGCCAGCGGCGTCGACGATGCCTGGCTGCGCGCGATCGCCCATGCCGAGAGTGGCTTCGATGCCAAGGCGGTCTCGTCCAAGGGCGCGCAAGGGGTCATGCAACTGATGCCGGAGACGGCCAAGGAATACGGCGTGCTCGATCCGTTCTCGTCGACCGAATCGATCAACGCCGGCGCCCGCCACCTCAAGGCCCTGATGCGGCGCTACAAGGGCGATCTGATGTTGGTCGCGGCCGCCTACAACGCCGGCATCGGCACGGTCGCCCGCTATGGCGGCGTGCCGCCGTATCGCGAAACCCAGGAATACATCGCCAAGGTGCAGGCCCTGCACCAGCGTTATCAACTCGCCCTGGGCACGCGCAAGCCGGTATTGAAGGCCGCGCAATAAGGCCGTGGCCCTCTCCCGCGCTCGGGAGAGGGCGTGGCCGGCACGGCGCTTGGGCTTACAGCGGGGTCAACCGCAGCAGGCGCGCATTGGTGCCGTCTTCGAGCACCCAGACGTCGCCGTTCGGGCCTTGCTCGACTTCGCGGATGCGCTTGCCCATCGGATAGCGCTCGGCTTCGGCGGCGGTGTTGCCGCTGAAGCGCACGCGGATCAGGGCCTGCGAGGCCAGGCCGCCGATCAGGCCGTTGCCGGCCCAGGCCGGGAAGCGGGTGCCGGAATAGATGACGAAGCCGGCCGGGGCGATCACCGGCGTCCACCAGGCTTCCGGCGCGTTGAGGTCCGGGCGCGTGCTGTGGCGCGGGATCGGCGTGCCGTCGTAGTGATCGCCCTGCGACACCAGCGGCCAACCATAGTTGGAACCGCGTTCGATCAGGTTGATTTCGTCGCCGCCTTTCGGCCCCATCTCGTGGATCCACAGCTTGCTCTGCGCATCGAAGGCGATGCCGAGCAGGTTGCGGTGGCCGTAGGACCACACCGTCGCGGCGACGCCGCCGCGGCCGTAGAAGGGATTGTCGGTCGGCACGCTGCCGTCGTCGTTGAGGCGGATGACCTTGCCGAGCGGGGAATTGAGGTCCTGGGCCGGATCGAACTTCTGCCGCTCGCTTGAGGTGATCCACAGCTTGCGATCGGGGCCGAACGCGAGGCGGTGGCCGTAGTGATTGCTGCCGCTGACTTTCGGCTGGCGCCAGATCACCCGCAGTTCGCTCAGCGAAGCGCTGGTCGAGGTGATGTTGAGCTTGGCGCGCGCGACCGTGGCACCGGCGGTGCCGCTGGTGCTGCCGCGTTCGGCGTAGCTGATGTAGATGTATTTGTTGGTCGCGTACTGCGGATGCAGGATCACGTCGCCGAAGCCGCCCTGGCCGCCATAGGCGACCGCGGGCACGCCGCTGACGGTGCGCGCGCTGCCGCCGATGGTCTGCAGCTTGAGCACGCCGCGCTTCTCGGTGACCAGCAGGCGGCCGTCGGGCAGGAAGGTCATCGCCCAGGGTTCGTTGAAGCGCGCGACTTCGGTCGCGGTGAACGGCAGCGCCTTGGTCGATTCGGCCGCGCTGGTCGCGCTGGCGTTGTCGGCGCTGGCGCGGTCGAGGGCACAGGCCGCGGGCGCGGCGAAGGCGCCGAGCAGCGCGGTGGAGCAAACGAGAGAGAGCATCGAGCGGTTCATGGTGGGTCTCCGATGTCCGGCAGGCGTGGGTTTGAGGCCGGCCGAGAGTGCCATCGAAGAACCGCCGGTCTTGCGACCGGATCGGCAGTTCGCGGCGCACGCAAGGGCGGCGCCGCGATTCGCAAACGCGATCACGCAGGCAATGAGGCCTGGACGCTACGAAGTCGTGAGCGCGCCGCCGCTGCGGCGGCGAACTGGAGCTCAGGCGAACGCCTTGAGCGAATCGAACGGCAGCAGTTCGGCGCCGACGGCGTTGCGCAGCACCCGCGCCTCGGCTTGCAGCAGCAGGTCGCGGTCGCCGTCGATCACCACCAGGATGCGGCCTTGCTGGATATGCGCGTCGAATTTGCGCCGGATCGGGTCGGGCAGGGCCGAGCCCATCAACGCCGAGGCCCAGCAGCCGACCATGGCGCCGGCCACGGTGGCCGCCGCCGCGCCGGCGATGGTCAGGCCGATCGGACTGATCACGACCGCGAGCAAGCCGGCCAGCAAACCGGTGGCACCGCCGTAGCCGGCGCCGCGCAGCGCCGCCGACATCAGGTCGGTATCGGCTTCCTTGCGATCGTTCGGAATCGACTTGAGTTCGATGTCGGAACGCGCGATCAGCAGGATGTCGTCGTCGTGCACGCCGGCTTCGCGCGCTGCATCCATGGCGGCTTGCGCGGTGGCGAGGTCGGGCGTGCTGAACACGTGGCGGGTCTTCATGTCGCATCTCCGGATGCGGACGGTTCGCCTTGATGGGCGCATGCCGTCATGGGGCGCCCGAGGGCGCCGATCGCATCGGCCCGGCAAGAGGCTGCTGCCAGCCCGGGCCGTATCGTCATCAGCTTCCGCCGCGCCGGGTTAGTCCAGAGTGAGCGCGCGGGCGCAGGCGACGAACGGTCGCTCGCGATGCGCTGGCGCAGTCAGGAACGAGGAATCACTGGACGCAGGAATCGCCCCGGCACCATGCTATGCGCAGTCCGTCACCGGGGCATCGCCATGTTGCCGAGCGTCGAAGTCCAATGTCCTTACTGCGGCGAGCCGATCGATCTGGTCATCGACGATTCCGCCGGCGACCAGCGCTATATCGAAGACTGCCAAGTCTGCTGCCGGCCGATCGTGGTCGCGGTCAGTCTCGACGAGGACGGCCAGCCGCACGTGGCGGTCTACGCGGAAGACGAGGCGTGATGCCCTTGGCGCTGCGAGGGGCAATGCGCTCGGTTCATCGTTCGAGCGGGGTTTGACCACGATGCCGAGCGCGAAACGCGTCGCGACGGCGAGTTCGGGCAAATCCAGGCAGGCTGCCGCCGAGGTATTGAGCGCACGTGCGCTGAACCGCGCGCTGTTGGGGCGGCAGTCCTTGCTCGAACGCAGCCGCGAATCCGTGCCGGCGATGGTCGAGCGCCTGCTCGGCCTGCAGGCGCAGGCGCCCAATCCGCCTTACCTGGGGCTGTGGACGCGGTTGCGCGATTTCGCCCTGGACGATCTGACCGCTGCGATGCAGGCCCGCGAAGTGGTGCGCGCGACGATGATGCGCGGCACCTTGCATCTGGTCAGCGCGCAGGACTATCGAAGACTGCGCCCGGTGTTGCAGCCGGTGTTGCAGCGGCTGTCGTTGCAGAGCGGTCATGCGCGGGCTTTGCAGGGTTTGGATTTGGCGACGTTGCGGCGTGCCGGCTTCGAGGCCTTGCGCGCGCAGCCGCTCAGCGCGACGGCGCTGGGCGAGGCGCTGCGTGCGCATTGGCCCGATCACGACGCCAACGCACTGGCTTCGTTGGTGCGCGGCGCCGAGCCTTTGGTGCACGTGCCCCCGGCGGGCCTGTGGGACTCGCATAAGCCCGCGTGTTTCGCCACCGCGATCGATTGGCTGGGCGCGTCGATAGACGACAACGCCGACGAGGCGGCGATCGACGCGATGCTGTTGCGTTATCTCGGCGCCTTCGGCCCGGCCAGCGCACGCGATGCGACGACGTGGTCCGGGCTGACGGCGACGCGCGAGCGCCTCGAACGCCTGCGCCCCGGCTTGCGGGTGTTTCGCGACGAGGCCGGCACCGAGTTGTTCGACCTGCCCGATGCGCTGCGTCCCGATTCGACTACGCCGGCGCCGGCGCGGTTGCTGCCCGAGTTCGACAATGTCTTGCTCTCGCACGCCGAGCGTTCGCGCATCTTCGACGAATCCTTGCGGGGCGCGATCTTCACCCGCAATGGCCTGGTCGCGGCGACGATCCTCGTCGACGGCTTCGTCGCCGGCACCTGGAAGCTGCAGCGCGACGCCCGCTCGGCGACCTTGAGCATTACCCCGTTCAGGCCACTCAAGGCCGCCGATCGCGAGGCCCTGAAGCGCGAGGCCGAGCTGTGTTTGAGCGTGGCGGCACCGAGTCAGGCACAGCGCGAGCTGCGTTTCGTCGCAGCGACTGCATAAAGGACGCCGCGGCCTGCGCTTTGCGTCGCCGATGAATCCGATCTTGAACGATGAATGCGCGGCTGCGCGAAGAGCGCATCGATCGCGTTGATCTGCGCATTCGTAAAGGTTGTGTTGTGTTCAGCGAATGCGCGCCGTCGTCGCGCCGTCTATTGGCGCTGCAGGTCACGTTTTGCCGTGTTCCGGCAACTCACTTCGCCGACGGCCTAACGGCATCGGCCGCGCTTGTGGTTAAGCCAACGTAGCTTTAACGCTTGCGGACGCCGATCGGTTCAGAAGCGCGGCGGCAAGGTGGACTCGTGCGGTAAGCGCCACCGGCAGTCGAGACCGCGCAGTACAGCAAACTCATTCCAGGAGACATTCATGAACCAGATTTCCCGCAAGTCGCTGATCGGTACCTTGGCTCTGGTCGCTTCGCTGTCCGCGCCGCTCGCGTTCGCACAGTCCACGACCGCCGCGCAGACGCCGCCGACCGAGGACGCCGCCGCCGCGGCCACCGGTGCACAGGACGCAGCAGCGACTTCCGCCGCCCAGCCGACCGCCGCCGCCCCGCAGAAGAAAAGCTGGGCCGACGTCGACGGCAACAAGGACGGCAACCTGAGTAAGACCGAGGCCGCTGCCGTACCGGCGCTGGGTCAGGTCTTCGAGCAGGCCGATGCCGATGCCAACGGCGCGCTGACGCCTGACGAATACAAGGCTTACGTCGCCAAGGTCCAATCCAATGGCGGCGCCAAGAACGGCGGCTGATACCGCCTATCGGGGTGCAGGATCTCCTGCGTTGTGTGAAGGGCGGCCCTCGGGCCGCCCTTTTTTATGGGCGCGATTCCCGGCCAGGGCGACTTCAGCCGGCCGACGGGTGCGCTCTTCGGCATTCGCAGACTGCGGTCGGGTCGCGATCGTAGCGGCCCTGAGGGGCGCTGCCGCCGGAGACCGAGGCCGTCGGACCGGCCCGCTTACGCCATGACCGACACCTCAAGTTTCACTGGCTGCCCGAGTCTGCTGGGGCGGCTTGGCCGTGGGCCGCCGGCGGGGCTTGGTTAGCGGTCGCGATCTCCAAGGCCGCTCCGGTTCTTCCCGGGCATTCGCTGAACCGTTCAGGCGTCTCATTCAGTTATTGATAGAGGTTCAGCGAACAAAGCATGTAACCGACAGGCGGTCACCGAAATTCCGTGACTCCGGAGCAATCTGTGTTTATCGTCACATTAATGGGCGGTGAGGTTAGTGGATTGTTAAACGCAAGCGGGAAGCACACTAACTATCGAAAGGGCTGATTTCATCGAGATCGGTCCCGTCTGCGGACAGGGGTTGGGGCTTTAACGAGTTGTAGCGATAGGACTCTCAGAGGGGAGAGGGATATGGCTCGACGCGGGACCGAGACAAAAGTTTCATTTGAAACAATCAACGGCGCAGGCCGGCCCAAGCGCGGCCGGCCGCTCTGCTGCAGCCGCGGGGGAGACATAGCTCTCCCATCCGCTTTGCCCCTGCTGGCGCCAACTGGCGCCGCTAGTAACCAAAGTGACGCTTTGGGGCACATCCAGACCAAGCCGCTTTTTGAGATCTTCAGATTTCATAAAAGTGAGACGGCTGGCACAGTTTTTGCAGCCGCACTGAGCATGTCCGTGTCCGTTCTTCTCTTCAATCGGGGCTCATCCATTCATTTATGTGAAGGATGAGTCCAATGGCCGCCTGCGACGTAAGGCAGGCAGCAGTCGCGCCAGATCGGGCGACAGGGGTAGTCGGGGCCGGGAAGCATTTCGAGCACTTAGCTAGCAACACGTCGCGTGCCAACGAGCTCGGCACGACGGCAACCGGGGAGCAAACAGCGTGATCGCCAAATTCCAAGCCCTCGCGACAGCGTTCAGCCGTCGCATGATCATGCCGGTCGCGCTAGCGGCCTCCCTTCTGCTGTCCGCGGACCCGGTGCATGCCCAGGCCGTGAATACCGCGAGCGTGACGCCCCCGACCGGGGTGACCGATCCGACCTGTAACGTCGCCAATCCCCCGTGTAACAGCGCGACGGACAGCGACTCGATCCTGGCGTCCCTGACCCTGGTCAAGACGGTCACCAACGACAACGGCGGCACCGCGGTTGCTACGGCTTGGACGCTGGAGGCGGCTGGCCCGACCAACATCAGCGGCGCCACCGGCGCCACCGCCGTCACCAATGCCCCGGTCAGCCCGGGCAGCTACACCCTCTCCGAAACCGGCGGTCCGAGCGGCTACACCGCCAGCACCTATAGCTGCGTCGTCAACGGCGGCGCCCCGGTCGTTTCGAACAGCCTGACGCTCGCCTTCGGCGATACCGCGACCTGCACCATCAACAACGACGACCAGGCGGCGACGCTGACCCTGGTCAAGACGGTGACCAACGACAACGGCGGCACCGCGACGATCAGCGACTTCCCGCTGACTGCGACCGGTCCGACCACGATCACCGGTGTGAGCGGTACGGCGACGGTGACCAATGCACCGGTCAGCGCCGGCGTCTACACCTTGACCGAAGCTTCGGTGGCCGGTTACACCGCCGGCGCCTGGAGCTGCACCGCGGGCACGCTGTCGGGCAACAGCCTGACGCTGGCCAATGGCGTGAGCGCGACTTGTACGATCGTCAACGACGACCAGGCGGCGACGCTGACCCTGGTCAAGACGGTGACCAACGACAACGGCGGCACCGCGACGATCAGCGACTTCCCGCTGACTGCGACCGGTCCGACCACGATCACCGGTGTGAGCGGTACGGCGACGGTGACCAATGCACCGGTCAGCGCCGGCGTCTACACCTTGACCGAAGCTTCGGTGGCCGGTTACACCGCCGGCGCCTGGAGCTGCACCGCCGGCACGCTGTCGGGCAACAGCCTGACGCTGGCCAATGGCGTGAGTGCGACTTGTACGATCGTCAACGACGACCAGGCGGCGACGCTGACCCTGGTCAAGACGGTGACCAACGACAACGGCGGCACCGCGACGATCAGCGACTTCCCGTTGACCGCGACCGGTCCGACCACGA